>DAITOC010000446.1:0-1003 GCA_036834305.1 Clostridiales bacterium | reverse complement strand
CCTTCGCCGCGTCGTAGCGCTGGGGAACCACGTACAAAAAATCCTTTGGATTGCAGGCGATTTTAATTTGCTCCCTGCGGCCGCCGGCGTATGTTGCCGCCGATTTGCCCGCGAGCTTCCCGCTTTCGGAGACATAGTCGACAAGGTCATTGACATGAAGGGCGTTGCCGCAGGAGAACACACCGGGGACGCTCGTCATCAGAGTCTGGTCAACAAGCGGGCCTTTGGTCGCGCCGTCAATTTCAACACCGAGGGATTCCGCGATTTCATTCTCGGGCAACAGGCCGACGGAAAGAATCAACGCGTCGCAATCGATAACCCTCTTGGTTTCGGTCAGCGGTTCAAAGCGTTCGTTGACGCGGCAGACTTCCACCGCTTCCACCCTCTTGCCGCCGAGAACCCTTGTAACCGTGGTGGAAAGATGCAGCGGTATATCATAGTCGTTGAGGCATTGTGAGACATTCCGCGCCAGGCCCGCCGGCGCGTCTTTAATTTCATAAACGCCTTCGACGCTCGCGCCCTCAAGGGTCAGCCTTCTGGCCATCATCATACCGATATCGCCGCTGCCGAGAATCACGCACCGCCTCGTGGGCATTTCTCCCATAATGTTGACATAATACTGGGCTGTTCCCGCGGTGAAAATACCCGAGGGCCTGTCGCCGTGGATAAACACCTGCCTGGAGGTCCTTTCACGGCAGCCGCAGGCCAGCACAAGAGTCTTCGATGACACCGGCAACATGCCTTTGGCGCTTTGCAGCGTCAACTCAAAGCCGCCGCTCGACGAGCGGAATACATCGACCGCGAAGGCGTTGGTTATGTAGTCGATTCCCAGTGACAGAAACTCCGCAATGAACCGCTCCGCGTATTCGGGGCCGGTCAGCCGTTCGCCGAAATACACCAGGCCGAAGCCGTCGTGTATGCATTGTTTGAGGATGCCTCCCAGCTTTTTTTCACGCTCGACGAGAAAGACACGGGCATTTTCCTTTTTCGCCGCGATGGCGGC
>DAITOC010000445.1:0-1008 GCA_036834305.1 Clostridiales bacterium | reverse complement strand
ATTTTGTTTAATATGGCGAAAAACAGGCAAATTGACATTAAGACAATCGGGATGAGGATAAACATCCACTTGATTCCGGAAACCACAGCGGTTTTCGCGTAAGCGGCCGGGTCGAAGTCCGCGGCTTTCGCTTTAATGATCGTGTATTGGTTCTGGTCAAAACCCAAAGACTTCAACCCGAATCCAAGTACCAGTACGGCCGCTACGCTGGCCGATTTCCTTAGAAAGGTCGTCATTCCGCTGTAAATGCCTTCCCGCCGTTTTCCGGTGATAATCTCATCGACATCGAATATATCTGTCAGCATTGACCAGGTGGACAAATTGCCGGCCGCCGAACCGACGGCGATGCAGGCGGCAAAAACGCAGAAAAGGAATACGGGGGTGTCTTTGTTCGCGGGTATAAACGCGAGCATGGTCAAAATCCAGACCGGCATGCCGATATAGAGGGGGAACGCTTTCCCTTTTCGCTTCGCCACAGCTCCCATGACGGCCATAAACGCGACCGAGCAGACGAGCAGCACACCGACGACAAGTTCATAACTCTTGTATTCCAACACCACGATATCCATGTAAAAAATCAGAAGGGCAAGCATCAGGTCGACAGCGATTTGGAAGGATAAGAAAATCCCGAGATATATCAGGTAGGCTTTGTTTTTAAAAACGGACAACCAGCTTTTTATAGTTATGTTTTCGGTTTCCGGCAGGTCCTCTTTTTCTTTTGTCCAAAGGAAGGTCATCAGCCAGCACAATCCGAATACCGCGCCGAGTATCACCGCCATAACCAAATAGCCGTTTTTCTGCCCGGGCCCATTTACGCTCCCGCCGATTGCTTTAATGATAATGCCCGGTATGACCGCGCATAAAAGCGAAGCGCCGCCGGAAAAAATCATCCGGACCGTTGTAAAACTGGTTCGTTCGTTGTAATCCGAGGTGATATCGGAAAGTATGGCGTTGTACGGTACCATAACGATTGTGAATGCCGTGCCGAAAAACATGTAGGCAAACGTA
>DAITOC010000444.1:0-1014 GCA_036834305.1 Clostridiales bacterium | reverse complement strand
CGCTTTTTCAACGCCGAAGCGCGCGATGAGCGTTTCGAGCAATTCGTAGTTGTCGCTTACCTCCTCATACGGGCACAGCCAATCCTCCTGGATAAGCCACGCCCCGATGTTGACGCCTTTGAGTTTGACGGTCTCGCCTTTTTGGTTGACAATTTTGTGGCCTTTGGCCACAAGGAAACCGTCGGCGGTAAAGCCGCCCGTGGCCGCGGGCTTCGTGTGCGCGGTAGCCGGCAGAACCGATAGCGGCATCGCGAGAAGGACGCTTAAGAGGATACACCATATGCCTTTGAGTGATTTTTTCAACACATACGCCCCCTTTTTAATTTGCTGATTCTATTATAAAAGGCGTGGCGCGAACGGTCAAGGTGAGGGGGTGCCGGCGGCTTCCTTCACGGCGCGTGTGGCGACAAATGTCGGCACATTGTATCGGCGCAAAGCCCCCGTGTTGTTGGTGTCGTCGAACACATCCGTTAAGCGGAATCCGGCTTTCAGCTGGCCGCCGACCTGTTCCTCATACGTGTGGCTGAATTGATAAGCGTCGCCCATGCTGTCAATCAGCTTGCGGTGTTCCGGATTGCGAAGAGGGTTGAACGGCAGAACATAGCCGATTTTTAAAGGTTCCATGTCATTTTCAATCAAGAAATTGAACCCGTTGTCACAACCCGCGAGCAGTATGCCGCCGGGTTTGAGTACGCGCCGGCACTCCTCCCAAACAGGCTGCACATTCTCGACATAGACATTGGAAACCGGATGGAAAACGATATCGAAGCTATTTGCCTCAAAAGGGAGAGGCTGTGACATGTCCGCTCTTATAATATTGATGGGATACCCTTCGCGCCTTGAGACCATGCGCTCGGCGTTGAGCATTTTTTCGGAGTAGTCGAGCACGGTGCAAACCGCGCCGAGGGCGGCGAAAACCGGCATCTGCTGGCCGCCGCCGCAAGCGAGCCCTAACAGTTTTATGCCGTCAAGCCGCCCGTTTTGCAGGAACGGCAGAAACCACTCATGAGGCAC
>DAITOC010000443.1:656-1015 GCA_036834305.1 Clostridiales bacterium | reverse complement strand
TCAGAAAGGCTTCGATGTCTTAATCAACGCATTTGCCAAAATCGCCGCGGACATCCCCGAATACACGCTTGTCATATACGGAAAAGGGAACGATAAAGACGCTCTCGAGAGATTGGTCGGCGAACACGGCCTGGCCGGAAGAGTTCTTTTGCCCGGGACCTCCCCCGACGCGATCAAAAAGGTTGCCGGGTCTTCGGTTTTTGTTTTGTCTTCCAGGCTCGAGGGGATGCCCAACGCGCTGATGGAAGCGATGGCCTGCGGTGTGCCCTGCATATCGACGAATTGCCCCATGGGGCCCGAAGAACTGATCGAAGACGGCGTCAACGGGGTTCTCATACCCGTCGACGATGTCGGCGCGT
>DAITOC010000443.1:0-646 GCA_036834305.1 Clostridiales bacterium | reverse complement strand
ATGTTGAAAATTTTGACCGACGGCGATTTTGCCGCCAAGATTGCCGCCAACGCTTACAAACTCCGGGAAACGCATTCCATTGAATCGGTCGGCGAGCTTTGGCTTAACTACATCGATAAAATTATAAACGGCTGAATGATGTCTTTCAGGGGCTGCGGTGTTTGCCGCAGCCCCTGAATTCATTTTTGACCTTATTAAAGGATGATGCAAATCAATCCGCTGCAACCCTCGTTGATCACCTTCTCGAGTGTCTCCTGTAATTTCATGCGCGCGTCGGACGGCATTCTGAACAGTTTGTTGTGGAGGCCTTCGTTGACAAGCTCGTGAAGCGATTTGCCGAAGATGTTTGATTTCCATATTTCGGAAGGATTCTCCTCAAACTCTTTGAGCAGATACATCACGAGTTCCTCGGACTGTGATTCCGACCCGACGATGGGCGCGACCTCGGTGGTGATATCGGCTTTCATGATATGAAGGGAAGGCGCCGAGGCTCTCAAGCGCACGCCGTACCGTCCGCCCTGCCGCATGATTTCCGGTTCCTCAAGGCTGAGCTCGTCAAGCGAAGGCATAACAATGCCGTAACCTGTGGCCTCCACTTCGTCGAGCGCCCCTTTAATCCGTTCGTAGGCTTTCTGCGTTTTTGACA
>DAITOC010000442.1:0-1019 GCA_036834305.1 Clostridiales bacterium | reverse complement strand
CCCGTTTATCGACAGCATCTGGCTGGTTTTGATTTTCCTATACCTCAACGGTATCGTGGGCTCATTCGCCCATGTCCTCGACCCGAGCATACAGGCGGATATACGCGACTACCAGCAGTATGTCACGGGCGAGAGAATCGACGGCATGTTCGCGGCCGTCGGGCTCATTGGCAGCCTGATCACGCTCGGAACAAGTTCCGTTCTGCCCGCCATCTATAAAGCATACGGCATTTTTGAAGGCAACGGGTTCAGAGACAAATACGGCAACCCGAACCCTTGGGAAGTTCTCCGGCAGCAGGATACTTATGACCGTTTAATACACGTCTTGATTCTCGCCTCCGTCTGCGGCGCGATGTTTAACGTGATCCCTTACTTTTTCTACGACCTGAATGAAACCAAGCAACGGGGGATTGTCAATGTTCTGAAAATACGCGCTCTATTTGAAGATTACGGAAACAACGCGCTTTCGGACGAAGACCTGGTTGAGGCAATCACGATTATAAAAGAGGCCCGCGAACACGCCGGCGCGGAAATGGCAGCCATCGGCCCGGACGGCATTATAACCGGTAAAAAGAGCCGAAACCGCGCTGTGCGGAAAGAGGAACAGAGAAAACGCAAGATTGCCACAGAACACAACCGAACGATTGAAATATCCCGGATGGTCATCGAGGAGATGAATCGATTTGAGACGGAACATATGCAAAACCGCGTCAAACTCGCCAATGAAATCTTTACGGCCGGCCTGGCCGGATTGACCGAAGCGGACAAGTTCCTTTTAGCCTGGGCGAAATCGATGCCCAAAACAACGAAAGAAGAAAAGGCCATCCGGCGCGAAGCCATGGAACTCGCCCGCGACCGGCTGAAAAGCAAGCGGTTAATTCACAAACACTACCCGAACGGGTTAACCGAATTTGACCACTCTATATTTGACCGGCTTTTCAAACTTGAGGACGCGGCGGAAGCGGAACTCGAAGCGGCATACCAACGGTTGTTTGACGCGCAAAACGCGAAGGAAAAAG
>DAITOC010000441.1:0-1035 GCA_036834305.1 Clostridiales bacterium | reverse complement strand
CGGATGAGGTTGGCGGCGATGACCGGAACGGACACGGCTTTTTTAACAGCCTCGGCCATATACGCGCGCCAGCCGCATTCAAAGGATTCGGGTTCAAGCCAGTAGTTAAAGGTGTCATAGGAGGCGGAAGAAACGTCGATGGCGTCCGCTCCCGCTTCCTCGAGTTTTCGGGCTATCAAAACGCCCTCATCCAAGCCGTATCCTTTGCCGGGCAAGCCGATTTTTTCATAGCATTCGTCGACTGTCAATCGTACGATAACCGGGAATTTCGCGCCGCACTCGCTTTTAATCCCCTTCAGGATTTCCGTTATAAACCGCATTCTGTTATCAAGCGAACCGCCGTATTCGTCGGTCCTTTTGTTGGTGTTGGGACTTAAAAACTGCTGCAATAAATAGCCGTGGGAAGCATGTAATTCGACGCCGTCGGCGCCCGCTTTTTGGGCACGCGAGGCTGCCTGTATAAACTGCCTGACCAGTTTTTGTATCTCACTTTTACGCAGAGTACGGTTGACACTGTCGGCAAAATAACTGTTATCACACTTCGACGGGGCGACAACACGCGGAACCAAATGCCGTTTCATCAGTTTTCTGCCTGCCGGTACGATTTTATACAATAGTTTTTTGTAAAAGCCGAAATGCTTATCCATGAATATGCTTAAAGGGACGGTGCCGATGAGAAGGCCCATGTTCTGCCGGCCCGGATGATGCAACTGAATGAACACTTTCGCGCCGTGGCTGTGCAACCGGCCGATGAACTCGCGCATGGGAGCGATATGAGAGTCCCGGCTCATAGCGAGTTGGGAGAACGAAGTCGCACCGGTTACATCATTGACACGGGTGACTTCGGTAATAATCAAACCCGCGCCGCCTTTGGCCCTCTCCTCGTAATACTCCGTCATTTCCTTCGTTGGTGCCCCGTCAAACGAACCAAGCCCCATTAGCATCGGGGCCATGACGACACGGTTTTTCATCTCGACCGGGCCGATTTTCATCGGTGAGAAAAGCGTTTCATAGTTCATAGCGGCACCTCATCTG
>DAITOC010000440.1:0-1041 GCA_036834305.1 Clostridiales bacterium | reverse complement strand
CCATGCCGAGATTGCCAACGCCAATCAACTGACTATATCCATCACCGACACCGGCTGCGGTATTCCCGCCGAACACCTCCCGAGAGTGAAAGAAAAGTTCTTTAAAATCAACAACTCCGTAAAAGGTTCGGGTATCGGCCTCGCCGTAGCCGATGAGATCATCAAACTGCATGGCGGAACGCTGGAAATAGACAGTATCCTCGGTGAAGGAACCACCGCAACAATCTCGTTTACAATCGAAGAAGTGTCGATTGAAGAGGAAAGGAACCCCAAAGATGAGGAATAAATGCCAAACAGAGCCGGTGAGTTACGGCGGGCAGGCGCTGATGGAAGGGATTATGATGCGCGGCACCGGCATCGCGGCGATGGCGTTGCGCCTGCCTGACGGAACCATTGAAGTAACCAAAAAACATACAAAACCCCTGAAGGATCGATTTCGTCCTTTGGGCTGGCCGTTGATTCGCGGTGTGGCCGGTTTTATCGAATCGATGGTTTTCGGTTATAAGTGCCTCATGGAATCGGCTGAAAAAACCGGTTTCGACAAACCTGATGACGAGGAAAATATGTCGAAACTGGATCGCTGGCTCACAAAACACCTGGGACCGAAAATGATGTCCGTCATCGGTGTGCTGTCAGCCGTTATCGGTTTTGCGCTCGCTTTCGGTCTGTTTTTCTTCTTGCCGACCGCTTTGTTTAACCTTATGAACAAAGCGTCGGGAGGCGACATGGACGGTTGGCGCACGGTTGTCGAGGGGGGGATAAGAATCGTTATCTTTGTGTCCTATATGTCCGCCGTTACGCTAATGAAAGATATTAAACGGCTGTATATGTATCATGGCGCTGAACACAAAACGATTTTTTGCTACGAAGCGGGTGAGGAACTGACCGTCGAAAATGTACGGACAAAAAAACGGTTTCATCCGCGATGCGGCACAAGTTTTCTTTTCGTAATGATTATTTTGAGCATTCTCTTATCGTCTGTTATCGCGTTCGCATTTCCCGATTTAACAAAGAATACCGCTTTGTGGATGGCGGTAAAAC
>DAITOC010000439.1:0-1042 GCA_036834305.1 Clostridiales bacterium | reverse complement strand
AGGCATGGCTGTCTTTGTGCCGATCGCCGCCGCCGGCGACGAGATTACCGCCCACATCGTCAAGGTGAAAAGCAACTGCGCGTTCGCGCGGCTCGACACCCTGCATAAACCGTCGCCCGACCGCGAAGACCCAGCCTGCGCCGTGTTTCCGGCCTGCGGCGGCTGTGCCTTCCGGCACATCACTTACAAAGCAGAATTGAGGATCAAACAAAACGGGGTAAAAGACGCCCTGAAGCGAATCGGCCATATCGATGTGGAGCCCGAGCCGATTCGCGCCGCGCCCCAGCCGCAGCGTTACCGCAACAAGGCCCAGTTCCCCGTCGAAAAGAAAGACGGCCGGATTAAAATCGGCTTTTACGCGCCTCGCAGCCACCGGGTTATCGACTGCCGCTTGTGCCTGCTTCAGCCCGAAGAATTCGATACCGTCCTCGCGGTGTTCGGCCGGTGGGTGGAAGAGACCGGTGTCTCCGTCTATGACGAGACGACAAAAAAGGGCCTGCTGCGCCATATCTATCTTCGCCGGGCTGAAAATACAGGTGAAATCATGGTGTGCGCCGTCGTCAACGGGGATAGTTTGCCCCGTTCCGGCGAACTCACGCGGGAACTCGCTGAAAAGGTCCCCGGGATAAAAAGCATCGTTTTGAATATTAACCGCGCCGATACCAATGTGATTTTAGGCGAACAAACCGTCACCCTTTGGGGCCGGGATTTTATCACGGACGAGCTGTGCGGACTGAAATTCCGGATTTCGCCTCTTTCGTTCTACCAGGTCAACCCCGCAGGGGCGGAAATCCTTTATCAAAAGGCGGCGGAATTCGCCGGCTTGACGGGCACGGAAACGGTGCTCGATTTGTATTGCGGCGCGGGGACCATCGGCCTGACGATGGCCGCCGGTGCCAAAGAGATCATCGGCGTCGAAATCGTGGCACAGGCGGTGGAGGACGCGAAAACAAACGCGCAAATCAACGGCATTGGAAACGCGCGCTTCCTTTGCGCCGACGCCGCCGAAGCGGTCGCCGACATCACCTCGCACCCGGACGCC
>DAITOC010000438.1:0-1044 GCA_036834305.1 Clostridiales bacterium | reverse complement strand
TTCTTATCAGGCAGGAGGCAGCGCTCAGCCAGGGCTTGGTTTCATGGATTATGCAGTACGGTGAAATGAACCGGGTTATCGGACCCCAGCGCCTTGTTGAATCGCTGAAGAATAAAGCGGAAAGCATACTTGGTTTATACTCAAAAGCGACTTAGTTTTATGGACAAAACGACTGTGATATGCTATCATATTTCCGTTTGCACACGGAGCGATTAAGGAGTCGAGATTATGCTGAAAAGGATTATTGCTACGGTATTGGCGGCAACCTCGTTGTTTTGCCTGGCGTCCTGCGGAAAGCCGTTAAAGAAAGACTATAAAATCGGCATTATTACCGGTGATGCCGGTCTGTTTCCGGAAGAATACAATACCGCGTTGGCGCTTAAAGAA
This sequence comes from Clostridiales bacterium, assembly GCA_036834305.1. Taxonomy (GTDB): domain Bacteria; phylum Bacillota; class Clostridia; order Oscillospirales; family Acutalibacteraceae; genus UBA1447. The sequence goes on along the minus strand of DAITOC010000438.1, from coordinate 657 downwards.
AAATACGAAGGAAAAGTTTTTGTCACGCAATACCCGGATCCCAGCAAGCTGAAGGTCGGCACACCGGAGATTGTGAATGTCGCTCTTAAACTTGCCGACACAAATAAGCCGGACGCGATGATATTTGCCCAAGCGGTGGTCAATACCTCCGATGCCGTCGCCGCTGTCAAGAAAAAATACCCCAAAATGCTCATTGTTTGCGCGTCGCCGGAAGAAGAAATCAAAACTATAGCCGAAAAAGCCGATTTGGTGTTCGCGGTTGACGAAGCGTCATACGCGAAGCAACTCGTTGAGAAGGCGAAGGTGAACGGCGCCTCGACATTTATCAACTATTCATTCAAGCGGCACACAAACAACAGCCTGTTTGCCGCGAGGAATAAAGCGATGGAGGACGCCTGTAAGAACCGGAAACTGAAATATGTGTACGTTAATTCGGTTGACCCCCGAACATATATGGGCATTGAGGGGGCCAAGCGTTTTATCGCGGAAGACATTTCACGCAAGATAAAAGAATATGGTAAAAAGACCGCGTTTTTTTCAAGCGATTATTTAGTGCAGGAGCAGATGGTCAAAAGCGTCGTCGAGTATGGCGCGATACTGGCCGGCACCGCGAATCCGTCACCGTTTACCGGCTTTCCGGGCGCTTTGGATGTGAAA
>DAITOC010000437.1:0-1045 GCA_036834305.1 Clostridiales bacterium | reverse complement strand
CGTCGATTACCTTTATTGTCAGCAACAGAGGCGAAAACGATACGGCAATCAATTCGATTTCGAGTTCGGATATTTCGTCTTCCATTAAAATGACCAACAACTTCATTTACCTGCTCGAAGGCCGGACCATGTGCAAAAAGGTTGCCGGCGATGTGGCGGGCATTTCCGTCGCGCAAGCGGAGGAGGCGATTACCGCCAGGTCAATTACCGACACAAGCATTATTGAGATAATGGTTGAGACCGAAGACAAAGCGCTGTCCAAAAAGATTGCCGACGCGATTGTGGCAAATTACAAAGATATCGTGAAAGTCTATTCCGGCGCGAGCATCGATATCTATTATTACCCCGAGCTTGCCGAAAAGCCGAACCCCAACAAATCGCTGGTCCGCAACGGTGTCATCGGTTTGTTCCTGGGTCTTTCTGCCGGCGTGATTATCGCGGCTGTCCAGCATTCCCTGAAGAACACCGTCCAATCCGCCGAGGATATCCGCGAAAAGCTGGAACTGAACATTATGGGGACGGTTACGCAGGTTGAGCGCGGTAAAAGGCGCAAGAAAGAGCCGCCTAAAAACCTTCTTATCAGTGAAAAGGCATCGGGTTTCGGGTTTATTGAAACCTATAAGGCGATTCGAACAAAAGTCGAGTCCGCCGCGGCCAAAAACGGTTTTAAAACCTTTATTGTATCGAGCGCGGTGGAAGACGAAGGCAAAACAACGGTCGCGACGAACATCGCTCTTGCCCTCGCTCAAAACAACAAATCGGTCCTGCTCATCGACGCCGACATCCGCAAACCCGCCGTCGGCAAACTGCTGGGTATTCCCAGCGTAAAAGACAAGGGCCTGCCCGATGTCTTAAGCGACAACTGCCCCGTCGACAAAGCCATTCGCTTTGTGGAGAAATACAAACTGTTCCTTTTAGCCGGCAGTGTCAGCGCCCAGGAACCGACGGAACTGCTTTCCTCCCAGCAGATGGAAAAAATGATCAACGCTCTTGAAGAGGAATTCGACTTTATCATCATCGACACGCCTCCGGCGGGTGTCGTCAC
>DAITOC010000436.1:0-1062 GCA_036834305.1 Clostridiales bacterium | reverse complement strand
GAAACGCGAAAGACATTCGACCATTTTGAGGTGTTTTGGCCCGGGAAAATCTTGGCGGCGTTGTCGAGTTTGTACCAGGGCCGCATCCGAAGGCCGGGATTTGTATGTTCAGACATAGCCGTCAACCCTTACGAATTCTTGTCCACGGCGCGGGATTCTTTCAGATTGCCTGTTTTCCGGCTGCGCTTTTCAAACTCTTCGACGATGTCCGCAGGGGTAATACCCTGGTAAGCCATGAGTATCAGGGTGTGGTAAAACAAATCGCTGATTTCCGAAACGGTATCCTGTTTCAAGCCGTTTTTGGCGGCGATGATCGTCTCGGCGCATTCCTCGCCGCATTTTTTGAGAATTTTGTCAAGCCCCTTGTCAAACAGATAACAGGTGTAAGAGCCTTCTTTCGGGTTGTTTTTACGGTGGAGGATCGTCTTGTACAAATCCACAAAAACATCCTGCACTTTAATCGCCTCCTTACTGCGTTTCCTGCTCCCAAATCCTGTTGAAAAAGCAGGATGTGTGCCCCGTATGACAGGCCGCGCCTCTTTGTCGGACCCGTACGAGCAGGGTGTCATAGTCACAGTCCGCCGTGATGTTGACGACGCGTTGATAATGACCCGAGGTTTCACCCTTGTTCCAAAGCCTGCCTCTGGAGCGGCTGTAAAACCAGGTGTACCCGGTTTCCATGGTTTTTTCAAGGGATTCCTTGTTCATATACGCGAGCATAAGCGTCCTTCCGGTTTTATAATCATTGACGATAACCGGTATCAGGCTGCTTTTTTTGAAAAGTCTGTCAATATCCATATCGTTCTCCTGCCCCGCTCACGCGTCGCCTTCGCCGGCAGCCAAAACGGCTTCGCGCAAGTCAAGTGTGCCTGTGTATAGCGAGCGGCCGCATATCGCGCCGTAAAGGTTGTGCTTTTTGAGATTCTTTATGTCCTCAACAGTAGTTATGCCCCCGCTGGCGATAATATTGCATGCCACCGCCGAATTCAGCGCCGCGAGTTGTTCAACGTTTGGGCCGCTGAGCATGCCGTCCCGGCCGATATCGGTAAAAACGATGGTTTT
>DAITOC010000435.1:0-1079 GCA_036834305.1 Clostridiales bacterium | reverse complement strand
ATCACCGCGCCGGTCATAGCCTTGCTGGCCGGTTTTTGGAAAACGGCGATAAACAGCGCGGAAAAAAAATCAAACAAATTCGTTTTTCTGCTGAGCCTGGCGGCGCCCGTTGGCGTCGCGCCGCTGTTTCTCGCCGTGGATTGGCACCGGTGGATTCACACTATGTTCATTTCACAGTTCATGCTTGCTTTTTATTTCCTCGCGGTGAATGACACAGATGTGACGGGAGCCCTTATCCGGTTGAAAGAACGATTAGAACGGCGCCCTCTCCTATTTCTTGTGCTGTTAATCTATTCCGCCACCTTCATTTTTTCGAACCATTTGGATTTGTTTATATCGGTCATGAGCAAACACATAGACAGTTACCTGGATTTTCGGTAACGGGCGCCCGGCCGCGCTTTGAAACAGAACACAAACAATTGAGAAGGAATCGTTTTGAAAGTATTGCTGATTAACCCGAAAGCAACGCAGTTTAACAGGCGCCGCAAAGCCCCGAGCGTGCCGCTCGGGCTTTTAGCCATCGCGAGTTACATCAAAAAAGAAGGGCATACGGTACAAATCGTTGACCTGACCGTCAAGCCGGAAAACATTGAAAAGCACCTGAAGCGTTTCAGCCCGGATGTGGTCGGTGTGTCATACAGCTCGACGCTTGTCGGCAATTCGGCCGTGAAAGTCTCGAAAGCGGCGAAAAAATACGGCAAGCCGGTGGTGTGGGGCGGCCACATGGCCAGCGTGCTGACCGAGCTTTGTTTTCGGGAAGGCTGCGTGGATTATATCGTGATGGGCGAGGGTGAAATCACTTTTAACGAGCTCCTGGATACGCTTGAAAACGGCGGCTCCTTTTATGATATCAGCGGACTGGCCTTTCTCGATAAAGACGGCGTTCATATCAACGAACACCGGGAATTTGCCGATCTGGCGGAATTTCCCGCGTTGGATTGGTCGCTGCTCAATCCCGTCGAATACAGCCAGGTTTATTTTCATTGCAGCCGGATGGTTTACCTGTATTTTTCGAAGGGCTGCCCCGCGAAATGCACCTTTTGCTACAGCCCGAAATATCACCGCTGCACCCACAGAAG
>DAITOC010000434.1:0-1101 GCA_036834305.1 Clostridiales bacterium | reverse complement strand
AATAAAAAGGAGCGGTGTAAAATGGCAGTCTCTCAAATGACTAAACAAAAGAAACCGCGAATCTTTGATTTGGACGGGGCGGGCATCATTTACGCCGTTACCTACCAAAAAAAATGGAACAGGGTTTACCGGGTTGCCGCCGTCATGAAAGAAGATATCCGCCCCGAGGTGCTCGCGCGCGCGGTCGCGGATTTACGCGGGCGTTTTCCTTCTTTCTATGTGCAGTTGGACCGGGACTTCTTCAACTACAAGCTTCAAACCGTTGACGACACGGATGTTCTCAATAAAGAAGACGCCTATCCTTGCGGACACATCACCGCCGGCAGCGGAGAGAAGCCGATGTTCCGCGTCAAGTATTTTCGAAACAGGATCTCGCTGGAGATATTTCACATCATAACCGATGGCGGGGGCGCCTTGAACTTTTTAAAGAATATCGTCGCGAGGCATTTGGAACTCCAAGGCTTTTCGGTTGAAAAAACGGACGGCGTGCTCAACTTGAACGACAAACCGGCCGGGCGGGAAACGGAAGATTCTTTTAAAAAAGTCGTTTGCGATGAATCGAATAAAATCAAACGGTCGGAACCGTTTGCCTACAAATACAAACAACCGACAACCCCGAATCTGTTCAAACTCACTCATGGCTTTCTGCCGGTCGACGAAATCAAACGAATCACCAAACAAAAAGGCGTAACCGTAACGGAATACTTCACAGCTTTATATACATGGGCTTTTTTTGAAAATATGCTGCCGAAAGATAACAAAAAACCGTTTAAAATCTCCGTTCCCATGGACTTGCGCCGGCTTTTTGAATCGGTGACGCTGCGTGGTTTTGCTTTCTATGTCAACACCTGCGTATATCCGTCCGGGATTGTCGATTTTGACGATGTCCTGGCCGAAGTGACCGGCCAATTGAGAGAGGGGCTGAAAAAAGAAAATCTTGCCGCCAGGGTAGCCGCCAATACGGCCGCGCAAAACAGTCCGCTGTATCGATATATGCCGCTGTTTTTAAAGAGAGTCTTTCTGAAGAACGCGTATTTGCTGTTCGGTGAAAAAATAATGACAACCGCCCTGACAAATCTCGGTTTGGTAAAAATACCAAAG
>DAITOC010000433.1:0-1104 GCA_036834305.1 Clostridiales bacterium | reverse complement strand
CTTTCTGATGATCGGCGCCATAATTTGGCAGGGCCCGCACCATTCCGCGCCGAATTCGATGATGATCGGTAAACCATACGATTTGAGTTTTTCTATGTCGGTGTTTTCATCCGCTTCCAAAGCGTAATCGGGGCTTTCATCGTTTCGCCGCGGAAGGTTTTTAACGGCCCAGATTCCGGCAATTGTTAATACGATGAGCGCGGGAATGATGATTTTCAGCGCGGTGTTTTTACCGCCGGGCGCAGATTTTACCATATAAACAAATTCCCTTCTGCCTGTTTATTTCATGTTGATACTATTATGACGAAATCGCCTTATTATGTCAATTATTTCTTGTATTGTTGACTTCTTTCATATATGATTGAAACAGATCGAAAAGAAAGGATGAATAAAAATGGGGTTTGCTCTGGCGGCCATACTGTTTGACACGAAGAAGTTTTTCAGCGTTTTCCTGGCTGTGGGGAAAAACGGTAAAGAGGCTTAGGAGGAGTAGGGTTGAAGAGTATTCTTGCGAAACTGATGTCCCTTGTTTTCATAATTTCGGGCTGGCTGCCGGGTCTTCCGGCGGTGTTGGACTCGTTGAGTGCCTCCCTCACCGGCGTTCCTTGCCGTGTCACCGGCAGTTCAAGCGGCTTTCTCGATAATTTGCCCGGGTCGATAAAAAGGCTTGACGAAAACACGGGCTATGTCGATGATTTGCTTTTGGTTTTTCTTCGCAGGGATACATCTTTTCCGCGGAGGTGCAAGATATTCCGAAGCATAAAAGGCCATTGCGTCGGCTGGTTTGAACCGGCATCCCTGTTCGTCCTGGAATCGGAATTCGAAGGCCTTGACGAAATGAACGCTTTGTGCGGCCGTTTGATGGAAGACGATAAAGTGGTTTTTGCCTGCGGCAGCTTTGCTTTTAAGCACAAAGACGACGATACGCCGTCCGATCCGTTCGATGGTTTGGATACGGGAAGAGACATCTGGGATGAAGCAAACCCCGACGGGAGCAATTGGTGGCTTGAGGCGGTTGAAGCGAGAAACGCCTGGGGGTATGAACCGTTTTTCAACAGTATCAAAATCGGTGTGGTTGATTCGGGCTTTGACACAACGCACCCC
>DAITOC010000432.1:0-1108 GCA_036834305.1 Clostridiales bacterium | reverse complement strand
ACAATATCGGCGCCGACTACAATTGAAGTGCTTACCGATTTCATAGAGTTATGCGGAGTCAGCATAGCTCCGGTGTGAGCCGTAACCGTAAAGTTTTCGGGAATCTCGGTCCCGCTTTTTTGTAAAAGATTTTTTGCCTCAGACAAACCCATCGAGCCCGAAATCCTTGAGATGAAAGAAATGCAGCGGGTCATTCAAGCGCCTCGTTTCTTGTTTTATTACTTTTGACGGGTATTATCAAATTGTCTTCTTTCCTAACGAATACTTCAATGTTACTATACTACCGCATCTGTTTTCAAGAGGTTCTGTCAAAGATTATTTGAAAAAGAATATTCAAAGTTATTTTCCCGCGCACGCTTAAAAAACAGTCTTTCCGGTCCGAAGGCGGGGTAGTATTAACTTTTTTTAATCCCCCGCCCTCTTTTGCCTCATTCCGCTTGAAATGCGCGTTTTCATCGTGATATAATAACTTAATTTTAATGTTTCTGGGGGGAAGGGACGATGGAAATCAGCTGTAACGAAAAATTCGCCAAAGAGGGCCTCACCTTCGACGACGTTCTGCTTGTGCCCATGGAATCGGATGTTTTGCCCAACGAAGTGGACCTGAAGACAAAGCTGACAGACAAAATCACCCTGAACACGCCGTTGATGACCGCCGCGATGGACACGGTCACCGAGTCGCGCATGGCCATCGCCATCGCCAGGGAAGGCGGCATGGGTGTCATCCATAAGAATATGTCCATCGAGCAGCAGGTCATCGAGGTCGACCGGGTAAAACGGTCGGAAAACGGGGTTATCGCGAACCCGTTTTTCCTCTCGCCCGAGCATCTCGTCGAGGACGCGCTTGAACTGATGCAGAAATACCGGATTTCGGGCGTTCCGATCTGTGAGGAAGGGCGGCTCGTCGGTATTCTGACCAACCGCGATTTGCGGTTCATGACCGAGTTTGATATTAAAATCAAAGAGGTTATGACAAAAGACAACCTCGTGACCTCCCACATCGGCACCACCCTGCAGGAAGCCAAAGAAATCCTGATGAAACATAAAATCGAAAAGCTTCCCCTCATCGACGACGACGGTTATCTCAAAGGGCTTATCACCATCAAAG
>DAITOC010000431.1:0-1109 GCA_036834305.1 Clostridiales bacterium | reverse complement strand
GCCCGGTACTCGAAGGCGTGACGCACGATGCCTACGCTGGCGGCAAGATCCATGATGACTTCTAAAATAGCATTAATGTCCACACTGTTCACCTCCTTTTTGTTGTATGGCAGATGTCTTGGCAATGCAGGACGACCGACCATATTGGTACAAGTTATATTATCACAACAGAACGCTCATATTGTTATTTTTTAGAATTAATGTAAAATATTTCTAATTCATTTTCCTCCCTGCACAAAAGCCTTGTCGCGAATATATATATGTTTAATGCCTCTGTTCGAAGTGTCTCTTTGATCGATTTCGAACAAACCCGTTGAATGGATGAGCGGTGTCAGTTTGTTATACCCGTAGTTTCGGCTGTCGAATGACGGCTGTTTTTTTAACAACAAATTCCCGACGTCACCGAGAAACGCCCAGCCGTCCTCGTCGGCAACATCGTTGACCGACGCGGTGATCAAACCGACCACCGATTGGGGTATTTTTTGCTGATGCTGTTTCTGGTGGCTTTGCTGCACTTCCACCTCAGGTTTGGCCTCGGCGGTTTTCTTATTTTGTTCGGCATTAAGAATTTCCAGATAAATAAACTTATCGCAGGCGGCAATGAATGGCTGCGGCGTCTTTTTTTCACCGATGCCGATGACTTTTTTGCCGGCTTCCCTCAGACGGGTGGCAAGGCGCGTAAAATCGCTGTCGCTTGAAACGATGCAGAAACCGTCGGCTTTCTGGCCGTACAGAATATCCATCGCGTCAATAATCATCGCGGAATCCGAAGAGTTCTTACCGGTGGTGTAACTGTATTGCTGAATGGGCGTTATCGCGTTTTCGAGCAGCACTCCCTTCCAGCCGGTGTTGGTGGTTTTTGTCCAGTCGCCGTATATTCGCTTAATGGTCGGTGTTCCGTAGCGCGCCGTTTCCTCGATCATAGCCTTTATATAGGCGTGGGATACATTTTCCGAGTCGATAAGAACCGCGAGCCTTAATTCCTTGCTTTCATCCTGCATAATTATCCTCCGAATGCCTGCGTGAAAACATGGCATACCCTTTCAAGATCTTCGTCCGTCATCCCTGAGCCGGAAGGCATGCAAATTCCTCTTTCAAACAAATCGCTT
>DAITOC010000430.1:0-1110 GCA_036834305.1 Clostridiales bacterium | reverse complement strand
AGGTCACCATCGCTCAGCCGCAAAAAGGGAAACAAGCGGAAATCCTCGCGATGTGCCGCTCGAACGCCGCCGAAAAACTCGCGCAAAGCATGGGCCGGAAAGGAAAGGACACGGAAGCCCTCGATGAACTTGCCCGTTTGCTGTCCCTCCCCTCCCCGCCCGCGTATATCGAAGCCTACGACATCTCGCACACCGCGGGCGGCGAGAATGTTGCGGGCATGGTGGTTTTTAAAAACGGTCTGCCTTACAAACAGGCCTATAAGCGCTTTCAAATCAAGGGCTTCACCGGGCAGGACGATTACGCGTCCATGGCCGAGGTCGTGTCACGGCGGCTCAACCGCTATCGCGAAGGTTCGGCGGGCGATGAGGGATTCGCTCGGCTGCCCGACCTGATCCTGCTCGACGGAGGTTCGGGTCAGGTCAACGCGGTCGTACCCGTGATTGCGGAATTCGGCTTGGATATACCGGTTTTCGGCATGGTCAAAGACAGCCGCCACCGGACGAGGGCCATTGCCGCGGGGGGCGGTGAGATCGCGCTCAACGCAAAACGGCGAGCGTTTTCGCTTGTTTCGGCCATTCAGGAGGAGGTTCACCGTTTCGCGGTCGAATACCACCGGCTGAAGCGAAAAAAAACCGTTATTTCCGGGGAACTGACCGGTATCGAAGGCGTCGGCGAAGCCAGAGCGAAGGCGCTGCTGAAACATTTTAAAACAATGAAAGCGATCAAGGCGGCCGGTGTGGAAGATCTGAAAGGTGTGAAAGGCATGAGCGAAAGAGTTGCCCGGAATATCTTTGAAGCGCTGCACGAAGAATAGCGGACAACCTCCCTTGTTAAAGGGAGGGGGACCGCGTCAGCGGTGGTGGGATTGGAAAAGGCCGATGACGAACGCCGCCGGGCAATATCAAGGCGATGTATAACGCCGTGCGGAAGTACGGAAAATATCTGTACGATACGCCGGATTCCGAGTCTTGACAACAGGCGGCACAAAATGAGATAATAATTCGTAAAACAAACGGAGAAGAAAATGCGTGTGATAACCGGCTCCGCGAGGGGCAGAAGTTTAAAGACACTTGAGGGCGACAGCGTGCGCCCCACAAGCGAAAAGGTCA
>DAITOC010000429.1:0-1116 GCA_036834305.1 Clostridiales bacterium | reverse complement strand
GCGACGGCGACGGCCTGCGCCCAAGAGGGAGCGACGGTATACCTCGCGGATTATATGCTGGACTTGGCCAAAGAAAGGGCCGCCGACCTTACCGCGCGGGGCTATAAGGCGCACGCGCTGTATTTTAACGCGCTTGAGAAAAATACGCACGCGGCCATCGTTGAGGAAGTCGTGAAAAACGAAGGCAAAATCGACGGGCTGGTCAATGTCTACGGCGGCACAACCCCTGCCAAAGATAAAAGCATTTTCGAGACGAATTACGAGGATTACATCGGCTTCGTCGACAACCATCTGGCCAGCGTGTTTCTGGCCTCGCAGGCGGCCGTCCGCAGCATGGCGCAAACCGGCGGCGGAAGCATCGTCAACATCGTGTCGCTCGCCGGCGTCGTTCCCGATCTGACCTCCATCGCGTACGGGACCAGCAAAGCCGCGATTATCTATCTGACCAAACAGATCGCCGTTCAGGCGGCAAGAGCGAACATCCGCTGCAATTCCGTCGCGCCCGGCATGACCGCGACCGACGCGGTCAAGAAATATGTCACCGCCGAATTTCAGGAGTTCTTCCTCCGCCATACGCCGATTAAAAGGCTTGCGGAACCCGAAGAAATGGCGGCGGCGGTGCTCTACTTCCTCAGCGACGAATCGGCATTCACCACCGGCCAGAACATAACACTAAGCGGCGGTTTCGGCCTCGCGCAGCCGACGTTCGCGGATATGCTCGCGATGGCAGGCTCTCAGCTGGAAGGCCAATAATAACGGCCGGCTATGAAAGCGGCCGGTTAACCGGCATGAATAACGGAACAATGCGCCGGTTGCTTTACAGCCGTCGTATGCCGTACACTAAAATTATTATCGGAAAGCGATGGATGAACGATGCAACAGTCAAACGAAACGCCGCGGGTAGTCCTATACGGTGACAGCGTGGGGTGCTCCTACCGGATGAAAATCCGATACAATTCCTACGCCAATCTGCTCGCGCGCCGGTTGGATAAAGAAGTCGCCCTCGATTATATTTCGGGCGCGAACTCCTCTCTTGTTCTGCAGTTTCTGACCACGGACGAGGAGAAAATCGGCCATCTGCGCGGGGCGGAAATTGTCGTCCTGTCGGTGGGCGGC
>DAITOC010000428.1:0-1130 GCA_036834305.1 Clostridiales bacterium | reverse complement strand
CGGCGGCGTAAAGTCCAACGACACGGCGCTCTACATTTATATGCTGCTGACATATATCCTGACGGGCACGCTCGATTCGCTGATCAACGCGAATTACGGCGCGCTGTTTCCGGAGTTGTTCCCCGATGATAAAGTGCGCGCGAAAACCAACGCGATGAGGCAGGCGTTCCAGCTTGTTGCCATGGTTATCAGTATAGCACTGACGCCGATGATAACCGACAAAATCGGCTACGGCAAAACATCTCTGGTTTACGGTTTGATCGCGTTGGTTGTGATGTGGTACTGCACCTTTGGCTGCAAGGAAAATCCGATTGTTGCCGAAACCGAAAAACCGCAGTTTTGGCCGACGCTCAAGGCTCTCTTCACCAACCCGAAGTTCTGGATATTCGGCTTCGCGAACGCGTTTTTTGCCGTGGCGGGTTCTATTATTATGCAGGCGATTCCGCTTTATGTAAAATACACATTAGGCCTTGAGGACAAAATGACCACCTATCTTATGGCCTGCGTGTTTGTGTCGACAATTATCAGCATCGGCGTTTGGTCTTTAATAGCCAAAAAGGTCAAAATCATCAAAATATGGAAAACAGCGTTGCTGATGTTTATGGTCAGTTTTGTGCCGATGTATTTTGTGTCCGGGCTATACGCCGCTATGGGTGTCAGTGTATTTCTCGGGGCGTGTTACGGAGGGGTGCTCGCCACAAACGATGTCATCGGCGCGAAAATTATGGACGAGGATACGGAAAAGTACGGTATCCGGCGCGAGGGGATATACTCAAGCGCGATGGGCTTTATGAACCGCCTGAACGGGTTGTTTGTCAGCCTGGCGCTGTTGATAGCCAGAAACCGCTACGGCTATATAAGCGGAAAAGAACCGGGGCCCGACCCCGGGGAAGCGGCAAAATTCCTCATGGTGATTTGCCCGATTGCCGCGTTGATGATAGGCATCGGATTTGCCATGTTTATGAAATTCAAAAACGGGAACAACAGCGCGAAACCGGAACGAATTCAGCCGGAAGAGATGTGACATGGCGGAAGTGTCAAGCGGGAAATTTCTGATTATCAACGCCGATGACTTCGGCGTCAACGAAAGCACGAACAAAGCTGTCCGGGAGCTTTTTGAGCAAGGCTTG
>DAITOC010000427.1:0-1130 GCA_036834305.1 Clostridiales bacterium | reverse complement strand
CCGGGACACGGAATGCTTCTCCATAAACTCGGACATATCCAGGCGGATGAGCGTTTCGGGCGTGTCAAAGAGTTCATTGGCAGCTGTTTGACCAGTTCCGTCTTGCCGACACCCGTCGGCCCGACGAAAATAAAGGATGACGGGCGGCGGCGCGGATTAATCTGTACCCTTCCCCTGCGAATGGCCGCGGCAACGAGTTCAACCGCCGCGTCCTGGCCGATCACTTTTTTCTTCAGCTTGCTTTCGAGCTCGGCGAGACGCCGCAGATCGCTCTCAATTATTTTTTGCGCGGGAATTCCCGTCCACAGCTGAATGACTCTGGCAAGGTCTTCCTCGGTAACGGCATTGTCGGAAGCGAGTTCCTTGAGGTTTACCAATTCGCTTTCAAGGTTCAGGATCTCACCCTTAACCCGCGCGACCTCCTCGTAATTGATGTTTTCGGTGTTTTCGGCGAGCTGCTGTTGTAAAACCCGCAGTTGAGCGAGCTTTTTTTCGGCCTTCTCGAGTTCGCTGATATGCTTGTTGCGCAGATTCGCGCAGGTGCAGGATTCGTCGAGCAGGTCAATCGCCTTGTCGGGCAAAAACCGGTCGTTGATGTACCGTTCGGAAAGAACGACAGCCCGGCGCACAAGCGAATCGCTGATGGAAACCCTGTGGTAGTTTTCATAGTAGTCTTTGATGCCGATAAGCATCCGGTAGGTATCCTCAACGGACGGCTCCTCGACTTTGACCGGCTGAAGCCGGCGTTCGAGCGCCGCGTCCTTTTCAATATATTTCCTGTATTCGGTAAAAGTCGTCGCCCCGATGATTTGGACCTCGCCGCGCGACAGCGATGGTTTCAGGATATTCGCGGCGTTCATCGAGCCTTCGGCATCACCCGAACCGACAAGATTGTGAACCTCATCAATAAAAAGAATGATATTCCCCTCGGATTTCACTTCGTCGACAAGCCCTTTGATCCGGCTTTCAAACTGGCCTCTGAACTGCGTGCCTGCGACGAGAGCCGTTAAGTCAAGCAGGTGTATTTCTTTTTCCGCCAGTTTGGCGGGAACCTCGCGGCGGAAGAGACCGCGCCAGAGCGCGAAGACGATGTGCCCGCCGTCGAGCACGGGCAGCGGCAGCAGGTTGAG
>DAITOC010000426.1:0-1150 GCA_036834305.1 Clostridiales bacterium | reverse complement strand
CCTTAAATTCGAGGGCCGTGGAACCGTTGCCCGCCGCGCCGAGAAGCGGCCTTGAACGGTTTCTTGACGGCAAGACCATCCGGTTCCGGCCGAATATCCTGCTGAATATCGCCGGCTTTCCGATGAGTGTGCTGCCCTTGGCGGCTACCTATATGACAAGGGACAGAGCCGGCAATATCAACAAGGTTCGCTTTCGCTTTCTCAAAGACGAATGTGAACTCTCCTGGACGGAGGGCGACGAAAAGAACGCGGTTTTATGCGGGATGGACGGCCGATACCGGCAAACGCCCGTCACTCTCGCGACGACGAACTATACGGCCTTTTGCTGCGCCGCCTGGCAAGGCGAAAAAACTTTAAAAGTGCTGATAATCCCCGTTGAAAGCATGGGTCGGCGGATTCTCGAGTTCACCTTTGACGGGAAAAAAGTCCGTATGAAACCGTCGACGGTGCCCGATTTGTCCATTATGGTGAATTCTCTGTCGGGCGGTGTGACGGAATATTTCACCAATAAGATGATGGTGAAATTGGTCCGAAAGGCATTAATGATCGTTGAGAAAATTCTGGAACCCGTGCACAAAGGGCATATACAATAAACCGGCCGACAGAAAACGGGCCCCGTCTTTAAGGCGGAGCCCGTTGTGTTTATCCCTGCCGCTACCGTTCCTCGCGGAAGTAGTTGACCCCGCAGCCGGCCGGCTGCGCGTTTTCCCGGCTCTTGCGAACCGATGTCACGATTAAGACAACGGTGGTCAAAACAAACGGCAGCATTTGCCAAAAAGCGTTAGGTATTTCAATTACTCTTGCCGGAATATAGTTGTTCAAGGAGTTAAAAGCGCCGAAAATAAAGGAGCCGAGGATGGCTTTTGACGGGCTCCAACTCGCGAAGATGACAAGCGCCACCGCAATCCAGCCCATTCCGTTGACGATGCCGCCCGGCTGCCAACTGCCGTTTGCCGTGACGAGCGACATATAAGCGCCGCCAATGCCGCAAATCCCGCCGCCGGCCACGATGTGCAGATACTTCATAACGGTAACATTGATACCGGCCGCGTCGGCGGAATACGGATTCTCGCCAATGGCGCGAAGACTCAGCCCCGGCCGCGTGTGTTTCAGATACAAAGCGCCGGCAACGGCGATGAAAACTCCGAAA
>DAITOC010000425.1:0-1154 GCA_036834305.1 Clostridiales bacterium | reverse complement strand
ACAACCGGTATCGGATTGCCGCTGTTGGGCAAATATACTTGGGAAATTATTTCTTCATTCTCGTTAATAACGACGGCTTTTATTGTGGTGGAACCGGCGTCTATTCCGACGAAAGCCCGGCCGGCAAATCCCTTCTCTTCCGTTGCCGGCACATGATTGGCGCGATGCCTGTTTTGAAATTCCTTGTATTCCCGTTCGTTGTCAAAAAGAGGTTCGCAACCGCCGTATCCGGCCTGTGATACATAATCTCGGATACGGGAAGTTGTTGACACCAAGTCCACAGGTTTGTCGCTGCCGGTCAAAGCCGCGCCTATCGCGGCATAAAACAAGGAGTTCTCGGGGCATATACCGTTCGTGTTTAAGATGCGGTCAAAGGTTTTTCTGAGGTTTGGCAGAAAAGTCAGCGGACCGCCAAGGTAAACGACGTTTCCGCCGATGTCTCTGCCCTGCGCGAGGCCGGCGATGGTCTGGTTGACAACGGCCGTGAAGATGCTCGCCGCAATATCGGTTGTTTTCGCCCCTTGGTTTAATAAAGGCTGGATATCGGATTTCGCGAAGACGCCGCACCTCGACGCGATGGTGTAGACCGTTTCGCTTTTTTCCGCGAGGGCGTTCATCTCATCCAATGATACTTGCAGCAAGGAAGCCATTTGGTCCAAAAAAGCGCCTGTCCCGCCGGCGCAGGAACCGTTCATCCTTACCTCAAGGCCGTTTGTCAAAAACAATATTTTAGCGTCTTCGCCCCCCAGTTCAATCACGACGTCCGTGCCGGGAAGAAAGCGGCTGACAGCCGCTCTTGTCGCGTAAACTTCTTGCGTGAAAGAGAACTCGAGATCGTTGGCGAATCCCATCCCGGCTGACCCGGTAACGGTGAGCGCCGATTCCCGGGATTCCGGAAACCGTTTTCTCACTTCCTCAAGCATTTCCACCGCTTTTTCCGTTATTTTTGAGAAATGCCTCCGGTAGTCTTTATACAGAACTGTATTGTTATGGTCTATCGCTGCGCATTTTATTGTAGTTGAGCCAACATCCAAACCGAGTCTCACCGAATAGCCTCCCGCAAAGCCGGATTGTTTATGAAACGACGGAAACATTTGAAACCGTAACCGTTTGAACCTGCTTTCATTTTGTCCGCAGGTGCAATTCATTAATAT
>DAITOC010000424.1:0-1177 GCA_036834305.1 Clostridiales bacterium | reverse complement strand
AATCAACGCGCCGCACTCTTGCAGCATCACATCCAATGGCGCAAACTCAGCCCTTGTTTCCGCGAACAACGATTTGTCAGCGCTGTCGACCATATAAGAAGCGCCTATGGAATCAAGCTCCGAGCAAACTTCCAGCGCGACTTCGAGCGCGTTGTCCCTTGTTAGATTCGGCAGCAGCGCCAGTTTCATTCCCTTTCACCCCCGTCAAGCTCTTTGTGTGATTGTTCAACAATTTCTCCGGTGCGTTGTTCGTCTGTCCGCTCCCCGCGGTTGTCCTTTTTGATCATCATTAAGTATTCAATATTCCCTTCGGGACCTTTTATCGGGGAATAATCCAGTTTTTGGACCGAATAACCGGCGCCGCAGGCAAATGACACGATGTTGTTAATGACTTCGGCATGAACCGACGCGTCCCTGACAACTCCTTTTTTGCCTATCCTGTCTTTCCCGGCTTCAAACTGAGGTTTAATCAAGCAAACGGCTGTTCCGCCTTCCGCCAGAAGCGGGCGCAGAACCGGAAGAATGAGCGTCAGGGAAATAAAAGAAACATCAATTCCCGCGAAGTCAACCGGTTCGGGAATCTGTTGCGTTGTAACATAGCGAAAATTCGTTCTTTCTAAATTTACAACCCGGTTGTCATTCCTCAGTTTCCAGGCGAGCTGGCCGTACCCGACATCAACCGCGTACACTTTTTTCGCGCCGAGCGAAAGCATGCAGTCGGTGAATCCGCCGGTGGAAGCGCCGATGTCAAGACAGACAAGGCCTTCCGGGTTGATACCGAAATTAATAATCGCTTTTTGAAGTTTTAACCCTCCCCGGCTGACAAAGGGGTTGCCGGCTCCCCGGATTTCAACGGCATCATCCTCTTTCACCGGCATCCCGGACTTGACGGCTTTGTTTCCGTTTACATAAATCCGGCCGGCCATGATGAGCGCCCTTGCTTTCTCACGGGATTCCGCGAGGCCTTTTTCATGCACGGCGACATCAAGTCTCTTTTTGGGTGTCAATGTTTTCACTCCCGATAACGGCGGATACGATCCCCTCGGTTTCAAGGCCGAAGCGGCCCAACAGCGTTGAAACCGGCCCTTGTTCAACAAAACAATCATCCGCGGCCGTAAGAGAAAAAGAGCCTCGATACCCTCTCTCGAGCAGCTCCAAAGCCATTTTTTCGCCCACG
>DAITOC010000423.1:0-1179 GCA_036834305.1 Clostridiales bacterium | reverse complement strand
GGGCAGCGCGGTGTACATCGCGTATTCGGCCTTTCTGCGTTTGACCGTTTCTCTGAAATCGCGGTTGCTGTCTTCAAACGCCTCGTTTTTATACAGATAGAAGATATCCCTTTCGGCGTCAAGCCGGCCTTCCTCGCGCATATGGCGGCCGATAGCCAGAAAAACTTCCCGCGCGATGCCGTAAACCCGGCTGCGGTTGAGCCGTGACACTTCCCGGTTGCCGATGCCGAGCCTTGCTTTGGCAATGCAGTAAGCCGTCAGTTTTCTACTGAAGTAACCGCTTTTTGCCCCGGCGGGTTCCCGCTTGTCATCGGCTGTCAGCGAGGTGTTGATTTTTTTCAGTTTAACGGGGTCGCCCGCGTATTCGAGAAGTTTGACGGCAAGCAGCAGCGGCGAGGTGCGAAAGGTCATGCTTTCGAGTTTGAGTTCCTCAAGAGAGCGGTCGCCGTACACGCGGATATACTCTTTCATCAAGGCGGCTGTCTCGTTGTTTTTGTTGGCGATATACGCCTCGGTTTCCTCATCGTTTCGCAGCGCTTTGAGTTCGTCGAGCCGGCTGTTTTCCAAGGCGGTAACGGCGATTTTTGTCAGGGCTTTGACGGGTTTCATGCTTTCGAGGTCGGCCACGCCGGCAATGACCCGGTTGGTGTACGCCTCGGCGTTTTCAATCCCCTGTTTCTTGAAAAGGCTCTTGAGCAGGCCGGTGAACACGAAGGTGTAAATATCGTTGAGCAGTGTGATATCCCAGTTTCTTAAAATCCGCATGGATGTCGCGTTAAAAAGCCGGATGAGGTCGGGCGTGGCCATGCCCGGTTGAAACTCCCGGTTGAAAAAGCCGGTGACTTCGGCGAATTCCCCGTTGAGTTTTTTCATGCCTTTTTGGATTTTCAGCGCTTCGGACAGGCAGTTGCGGTAAATCAGCAGTTTCCTTATCGCCGGCACTCGTTCGACGCTTGTGTGAATCTCTTTGGAGGATACGCCCATCATATCCTGCCAAACGGGGATGATTTTTTTGCTCATCGGCAGGAAGCTGAGCACATTGTACCAATTGCTGATTTTATAATACATCCGGCCGTTGGCGCTGCCGACCATGTTGCGCAGGTTTTCATCGTAGCCCGCGAGCAGTTTGTCATTTTTCAGACAGCGTGAGGCCAGACCGCGAAAAACCCCGTAATACGC
>DAITOC010000422.1:0-1179 GCA_036834305.1 Clostridiales bacterium | reverse complement strand
TTCCGCCGTGGAGCGGATTTTTGGCTTGCGGTTTTTGTTTCGGTTTTCAATGACGAGAAACAAGATGCCGTAGAGAATCAGCGTGGCGGCTACTGTCCAGGGGTTGTAAAAAACCGCGTCGATTTTATCGCCGAACACGACGCCGATGATTCCCGCCGGAACGGAAGCCGTTAAAATCTTGAACCACAGCTCCATGGTGACTTTTTTTACAAAAGCGCCCTTTTGGGATGTGAACGGCCACAATTTATTCCAATACAAAAATACGACCGCCAATATGGAGCCGAGTTGAACGAGAACCAGAAACATTTCCATAAACGCTTCCGACATTCTCAATTTGATAACTTCGTCAAGCAGAATCATATGCCCGGTGCTGCTGATGGGCAGCCATTCGGTGATTCCCTGGACGATGCCGAGCAAAACGGCCTTCAGTATTTCGATCATTCCGATTCTCCTCCTCTAGTGACCGCATAGGTATAATCTAACGCAAAGAATCATGCTTTGTCAATTATATGTCGCTTGTATTAAAAAAAGGACTTGCAGCCGCAAGCCCGTTTCTTGGTCCGAGTGGCGAGACTTGAACTCACGGCCTCTTGACCCCCAGTCAAGCGCGCTACCAACTGCGCCACACCCGGATAACGGTGATTATAATAGCATAAACCTTGATACTTTGCAAGGGGTTGTCCTATGAAAAGTTTTAAGTACGGGAAGTGGGAAATGTTAAGAAAAACGGAGCATACTAAAGTATTTGAGAGTATACGAAAGATAAAGCAGAGTTAATTGAAGTTTTAAACGGATTATCCCTGACTTTTCTAAAAATATTGTTGACATTTGCGTTTGTTCGCTATATATTTATATTTACCGTAATTTTCAGAATGCTAAACGGGTGAGAGGGGTTGCATAGTTGAAAGAAAATGTGATTATTGATCTTAAGAATATATCTGTAAGTTTCGGCGGGGAACAGATACTGAATAATGTCAGCCTTTACATCCGCGATAAGGAGTTTATCACACTACTCGGCCCCTCCGGATGCGGAAAAACCACCACGCTGAGAATCATCGCCGGCTTTTTGGAACCCGACAGCGGAGAAGTCATATTTGAGAATAAAAAAATCAATGGTGTGCCGCCTCACAAGAGACAGGTCAACACCATTTTTCAGCGTTATGCCCTGTTTCCTCACTT
>DAITOC010000421.1:0-1187 GCA_036834305.1 Clostridiales bacterium | reverse complement strand
AACTGTACCCCGACCATGTCAACGGAACGCTTGCTTTCACCGCGCACAACGAGGGGGACGGCCTGTTGAAAGCCGAGGCGTTTTTCGAAGGCAGACCGATCGGTTCGGGCGAAGTTTTCGCCATGGGCGGCGCTGTCTCGGACTTTATAAAACTAACCGAACAACACCTTTGGGAACCGGGCAACGGGCGGCTTTATGATTTGCGGTTGTCCTTCGGCGCCGACGAGGTCAAAAGCTATTTTGGCCTGCGCAATGTCCGGCTCGACGGCGGCCGTTTCTTAATCAATGAAAAATCTGTTTTTCAGCGCCTGGTGCTCGACCAGGGCTTTTACCCCGACGGCATCTACACCGCGCCGGCGGACGGCGACCTCGTTAAAGACATTGAATTGTCCATGGCGGCGGGCTTCAACGGCGCCAGGCTTCACCAAAAGGTTTTTGAGCCCCGCTTCCTGTACCATTGCGACCGGCTCGGTTACCTCGTCTGGGGGGAATACCCGAACTGGGGCGTGGATTATTCCGACCCCGGAACGCTTTTCGCCATTCTGCCCGAATGGTGTGAGGCCGTCGAACGGGATTTCAACCACCCGTCCGTCATCGGCTGGTGCCCCTTCAACGAAACCTGGGATTACCATGGCCGGCAGCAGAAGGACGACCTGCTGCGGATTATCTACCAAACGACCAAACGGCTCGACGACACGCGACCGTGCATCGACACGAGCGGCAATTACCATGTCGTCACCGATATTTACGATGTCCACGATTACGACCAGAACCCGGCCACTTTTAAAGAACACTACGACGAGCTGGCGGCGGACGGCATACTTTACGAACAGGTAAACAACCGGAACCGCCCAAGGCAGTGCTACAACGGCGAGCCGGTCTTCATCAGCGAATACGGCGGCATTCAATGGAGCGTCGGCGAAAACAAGGGCTGGGGCTACGGCAACGCGCCGAAGACCGAACAGGAATTCATCGCCCGCTACAAGGGGTTGACCGACGCGCTGCTCGACAATCCCGCGATTTTCGGTTTTTGCTACACCCAGCTTTACGATATTGAGCAGGAGCAGAACGGCCTGTATACCTACAGCCGCGCACCGAAATTCGATATGGCGGATTTCAAAGCCGTCAATTCCCGCCAGGCAGCCATCGAATAGGCTGTTTCGTAAAAACGAAAAACGCCTCATCTT
>DAITOC010000420.1:0-1194 GCA_036834305.1 Clostridiales bacterium | reverse complement strand
TGATGATGTTATCATAGAGATTTTACGCCGGACGGCAAAACCTGTTATTATTGCCGTAAATAAATGTGACAATGAAATGCTGAAAGCACAAACGACAGCGGAGTATGCACGTTTTGGGTCGCATAAGATTTGTGGTTTGAGTGCGACGCAGAGCCTTGGAACAGGCGATTTACTTGACGAAGTTGTTAATGCCTTGATCGTATATACTGAGAAAGTGCCCGGCGGCATCTATAAAACTGCCGTCTCCCGTAAGGCCGGTAACAGCGTGGTCCGGCGTCGCGGCGCCGGGATTTTGAACGCCGGGAAAAGGTTGTGAAATAACAGCCGCGGTATCGAGTAGTTTTTCAACGGCCGGCGACGCGGGTATGTCTTTTTCAACCGTGTATTTGACCGGAGAAGGGTTTTCGGCGGCGGTTTGAGACCGCGTCACCGCGACCGGCTCGCGGCACACCGCCGCGGCACACGGATTCGAGCGGCCGGAGCCGGCAGTCCATGAGAACAACGCTGAAAAAGCCGCGCACAACGCCGCCAAAGATGCTGTCAGTATTCGTTTGCCTTTCATCGGAAAAGTACCCCCAAAAACGCGCGGAGCCTTCGCCCCTGTTATTTTATGAACCCGAGTCACCACTCGAGGAAGTTCACTTCCCGCGCTTCGGCCGACCCGTCGGGAATGAGATATGTCTTAATCTCCTGCGGTTTAAATTCGGCGCGGAAAGCCACATTTAAAACAGGTATTTCCACTTTGACCGCGGTTTGCCTGCCCGCCGTTTCATAAAGGCGCAGTATGGTGCCGTTGCCGTCCTCCGCTTGTTTCACGGCTTCGGCCACGCAGTTATCGGCGGATATTTTGATGCCCTCATATCGTGTTCCCAGCGGGCCTTCATGATGGGTTTCACGAATGAGATCGAGAGGCTGGTTGAGCAGGGCCGCGCGTTTGACGACCGGGGCAAAATCCGCGGTATCGTGGGGAACCAGAACATAGTTGAAGAATTGCTCCCCCTGGTCCTGGAACTGCATGCGGTCATCCCGAAAGCCGTAATGGTCGGCAAAGCCGCAGCCACGGGCCACCGCCATGCGCATATCGCTGCCCTTAACGTCAAAGCTGTATTTGCAGTCGTTAAGCAGCGCCAGGCCGGCGCCGCTGTCATCCGAAATGTCAATCCAGCGGTGGGCAGGCTCTTCCGCGCCGTCGGC
>DAITOC010000419.1:0-1197 GCA_036834305.1 Clostridiales bacterium | reverse complement strand
CTCGTCCTCCGGTGAGTAGCCGTCGTTGAGCTCGGAGGATATCACTTTCATCTGCTCGCGCAGGTAGTATTCACGCTGGTTTTGGTCGATTTGTTCCTGCACCTGCTCATGAATGTCCGTTTCAATTTTCAGAAGCTTGCTTTCCTGCTCGAGAATAACGCAAAGCATTTCGAGGCGTTTGAGGGGATTGAGCTGTTCGAGAACCCTCTGCCTGTCCGCGTATTCCAGCACGATGTTGCCGGCGATAAAGTCGGCCAAACCGCCCGGGCGTTTTTCGTTGATCACCGATAATATCAAATCGGGGGAAAGCTGTGGGGAGGAAACGGAGTAATCGTTAAAGATATCCTTCGCGTGGCGAACCAGAGCCTCGGCGTATTCTTCATCCTGTTTACGAATCCGTATTTCTCTGCAGGGCACTACCCGGCCGAGCATAAAAGGCTTATCGGTTTTAACATCAATAAGCTTCGCCCGGTAGAGGCCTTCGATGGCCACCCTGACATTATCGCTGCCGGGCAGCCGCAGCACCTGCTTGACCGTCGCGGCAACACCCATTTTATACAATTCATCGGCGCCGGGGTCTTCATCCATAATGCTTTTCTGAGCGACCAGGAAAACCTCCCGGTTTTCCGCCATCGCCATTTTCAAAGCGGCTACGGACTTGTTTCTGCCGACATCGAAATGCAGGCGCATTTCGGGGAAGGCGACAAGACCGCGCAGGGCCACAACCGGCATGGTGACTGTTTGCCGTTTTAATTCCATCATAGCATCCTCCGAAGGGAGTGAGTTTCAGTATTTTCCCTTAGCCTGTTATTATACCTTATAAATGAATATGCGTCAACCTCGCGGGGCTTGCCCGCGGCTGCTGTGTCTCTCCGGTTTGCGGATTCACATGATAAAGGCCTTTACCGGGGCACGCGTTAAAGACAGTGTTATTTGCTGTCGTGTTTCATCGCAGGAACCGTGCTGTTCACAAAGGCGCTTTTTATGTCAAAGAGCCCCCGTTTTGGAAAACGGGGGCGGGCAAGTTTCCTGTTAAACAGCCGAGGTCTTAGGTTTCGGTTTCACCGCGGCCGGCGGAGAACCGAGTTTCGCCTGCCGGCGGCCCGGGTTGCGCTCGATGAGAGGCGGCGCGCCTTCCCTGACGCATTGCGCGGTAATCGCCACATGTTCGATGAGCGGGTCGGACGGAATGTCAAA
>DAITOC010000418.1:0-1206 GCA_036834305.1 Clostridiales bacterium | reverse complement strand
GATTACCGCGACCCGGATAAAATCATCCTCGTCCTCTTCCTCGCCGTACGCGGGGAGGTGTTCCAAAACGGCGTCGAGCAAATCGCCGGTGCCGTGCCCGTGCACCGCTGACACGGCGATGGGGTCGCCGAGCCCTAAATTGTAGAACTCATAGAACTCCGGCGGGGGCTCGCCGAGCGAGTCGCTTTTGTTGACACACAAAATAATGGGCTTGCCGCTTTTTTGCAGCATTTCGGCGACTTCGGCATCGGTGGACACAATACCCGATTTCAAGTCCGTTACGAACACGATGGCATCGGCGCCGTCAATGGCAAGGCTTGCCTGCCGGCGCATTTGAGAGAGGATCACATCATCGCTGCGCGGCTCGATGCCGCCTGTGTCGACAAGCAGGAAATTATGGTTCAGCCATTCACAATCGCCATAAATCCTGTCCCTGGTCACGCCGGGCGTATCGTCGACGATCGATAGCCTTCTGCCCGTCAGTTTGTTAAAAAGCGTGGATTTGCCGACATTCGGCCTGCCCACAATCGCCACAACCGGTCTGGCCGTTTTCATTCCCTCCTTCCCGCTAAAGCTTTCAGAAACGCCGCGCCGCTGTTGGGCACCGCGGTTATTTTCACACGGAGCCTTTCCGACAATTCGGCGAGTTCCATATTGTCGAGAAACAGATCGCCCTCACGCCGCAAAGAGACCTCCGGAATCAACAGGCCGTCGCCGAGGGCGAGGCCGGACAGTTGCTCACAGTAATCTTTCCCCGCGAGCAGGCCGGCCACGGTAATACTTTCTCCGAAAAGGATATTGTTTATCGCAACGGTTTTAACCTTTAAATTATGCCATTTATTTCCTGCTTCGTCAACCAGTTCGTTTATCAGCGGGAACGCCGCCCTGCCGGTTGCGACGGTTATCGGCCTTGTTTCTGCCGGACATTCGGCCGAACGTAAGGCCTCTGAAAATTCCTCCCTGAACAGCGTCCAAAGACCCACGCCATTTTCAAGCTGGGGGTAAGAGCCGTAATACCGGCCGCCGGGCATCTCCCTGCCCGCGAGTATAAAAAACTCATCGGCGGGATAGGCCGGACCGTGATCGGTTTGATTCGAAAACCGCCGGTTGAATCGGTCGACGGCGTCGATCACGGCGCCCGCGGAGCCACGGTCAAAGGCTTTCAGCGGCGTGAGCCCATCCCGGCAGGTGGTAAGCCCGACCGGA
>DAITOC010000417.1:0-1216 GCA_036834305.1 Clostridiales bacterium | reverse complement strand
GAAACTTGGGTTTAACGCGGAATAGGACTCCGGTTTGCCGGAGAGGGTGCTTTCAAACCGGACCGTCGGCAGCATGAAGAGGATAATGCAGACGGCAATTTTTATACTCGTTATCGGACGCATATGTATATCTCCGCTGTTGGTTATAAATCAATCTTAACAGCCTCGGTGACAGCTTACAACAAACAATTTTTGGAAGGCGCTTTTCGGTTATTTGTTGTTTGTTAAAGATTATTGTTAGATTATGTTAATGCTTGACGCTTCCGAGAAAAGTGTGTTATAATGCAACTCGTAAATTGAGGTATTATCGGTTTTGGTTTTTTATTTTTAATTAACTGGAGGATGGTTTTATGGCGCAGATGAAAGACAGTATCAAAAAGGCGTCTGCTCGCAATATCGTCGTTATCGTGGCCGCTGTTTTGGCGATAGCTGTCGCGATACCCGTCGTCATGCATTTCCGAAAAGTCGCGGTTCAGGCCGGCGCCGACGAGACGGAAACCGTCGAATCGGGTACCGATTACAATCCGTCTGCGACTGTTCCGTCGGAAGAAACATCCACGACGATTCCCGACGTATCGCAAACGGAACTGTCGACGATTCCCGACGTTACCGGCACAACCTGGACCTTGCCGGGTATCAGGCCGCCCGTTTCCACGACAAAGGCCGCGATTATCGGCGCTGTTCGTATCACTTCCCTTAAAATAACACCCTCCACTATGGTGATGAATAAAGGCGAGTCCCGTGAGCTGAGTGTGAAAGTGGAACCTGCCAATGCCGCGAATGAGGTCACATGGACTTCCAACAAACCGAATATCGCGACGGTAGACGACGCCGGTAATGTCAAAGGCATATCTGCCGGGGTTGCCCACATCACATGCACCGCGAAAGACGGCAGCCGTAAATCTGACACGACCACGGTTTCTGTCGTTGCAGATCAGCTTACGCGCGAAGAAATTGCCACCGCCGAGCTGTTTTCCTATATGTTTAACCCCGACGGCAATTTCTTTTACACCTCGGACGAACCGTGGCAGAGGCAGTTCGGTTTCAACCTGCTGTATGACTTGGGCGCACCCCTCGCCGGCATGTTTTACAACACCGTCAGGGTGAAGTTCAAGTACAACGATTTGGACTGGATGGTCCAGCTTTGGAAAGGGCAGTACGGCTTTCTTTTTATCGGTTCCGAAATAATCCTCTATGTAATCTTCCGCGCCGTCGT
>DAITOC010000416.1:0-1227 GCA_036834305.1 Clostridiales bacterium | reverse complement strand
CATGCCCCAAAAGTGGAACCGCTCCGCCGTCGCGAAATGGTCACATCAATACCGCAAGATCTGCGCCGTTAACCGTAAATAGGCGCCCCACCCCGCGGTAAAACCGGAACGGGCAGCTGTTCCGGCGGTTGTATGAACTTAAAACTGCGGGATGACCGGAAAACATTCGGCGCGGAAGCGTTTGAATTGGAAGTGCTTGAAGAACTTGAAATGAGCGAGGCACAATCACCGGAGGGCTTCGGTGAAGATTTGGCGCTGTTAAAAGAGATATATCTCGAAAAGTTTGACCCGCGGAGTATGTATTGACCAAAAAAAATACCTCCGAACCTGCAGGATTCGGAGGCTTCCCGGTGAGTATTGCGTTGTCAGTCTTTGCTTTTGAGTTGTTCCAAGGCGCATTTTTCAAGCCTCGACACCTGCGCCTGCGAGATGCCGATTTCCTTCGCGACTTCCATTTGGGTCTTACCCGTCATAAAACGCAGATAGAGAATTCTTTTCTCGCGCGGGCTCAGGTCTTTGATCGACTGGCGAAGAACAATCTCATCGAGCCAGTTGTCGTCGGAGTTTTGATCGCCGATTTGGTCCATCACATAAATTGTGTCCCCGCCGTCGGAATACACGGGCTCATAAAGCGACACCGGCTCGACAATGGCCTCGAGCGCGAGGACAACCTCTTCTTTTTTCATATCCATTTCCTGCGCCACTTCCTCAACGGTCGGGTCACGCTGCAATTTGTTGACCAGGCGTTCCTTCGCCTGCATGGCATGATACGCCGTGTCTCTCATAGAACGGCTGACACGCACGGAATTGTTATCGCGCAGATATCGCCGGATCTCACCGATAATCATCGGCACGGCGTAGGTGGAAAAACGGACATTTTGATTGACATCAAAATTATCGATGGCTTTCATCAACCCGATGCTGCCGACCTGAAACAGGTCGTCGAGGTTTTCGCCCCGGTTTGTGAAACGCTGGATGACGCTGAGTATCAGGCGCAGGTTCCCGTTGATGAGCTCCTCTCGCGCGCTCTTGTCGCCTTCCTTGATTCGGCGGAGGAGCTCCATTTTTTCGGCTTCTTTGAGGACTTTCAACTTGGCGGTGTTCACACCGCAGATTTCCACTTTGTTAAACTGCAATAAAAACCCTCCCCCGTTCCGGCAATAAAATTATTACCAAAACGGGGGCGGTTAATGCGTTGTCTTGTTTTTATATTTTATGAGCTTTTCA
>DAITOC010000415.1:0-1230 GCA_036834305.1 Clostridiales bacterium | reverse complement strand
CGCGTTCACCGCGGCGATTGACGCCAAAGCGGGCAACCCGGTCCGGTATACCGTCGACGGCAACGCGGTCAGCTTCGTCTGGTAAGATAAATCGACTAACAAGAGGGTTTCCCACTGTGCGGGAAGCCCTCTTTTTGTGCCGTTAAAAATAAAGATATCAGCTTTTGGCGTCGTTTTTAGGCTTTTTCTTTTTCGCGCGGCCCGAAGTTTTTTTTCTTCCGAACAGAGCCCTCGTCCCGTTGCAGCAGGTTTCACAGGTGCCAATCGAGCCGAGGCCGATGACCAGGCCGTACAGGATTCGTTCCGCGACGGTCTTGTCCCGCATGACGAGAAAACACAGCGCCAACCCGAGCGGCAGAGACAGCAAATGCGCGATTTTTCTTTTCAGCCCGAGCCTGGCCATCGCTTCCACAACCGCGCAGACAACCGGTATCAGGGCGGCGAATTTCGCGTCCATGGCTTTCACCTCGGTACATACTATGCTTATCCGCGGCTGTTCGTGAGAATTGCATAAAATGTCCAGCCATGTTTTTAAACTTTTTTACCATACTATTGACATTAACGTTACGTTAACCTGTAAAATCGGATTTAAAGGAGGCAGGTTATTGAGTTTGACGATTAAGCAACTGGCCGAACAAACGGGCGTCAGCACGCGCGCCATCCGGTATTACGACCAAATCGGCTTGCTTAAACCAAGCCGTTTCAACGGTTCCGGATATCGGATGTACGGAAATGAGGAACTGGATAAATTAAGAACGATCGTGTTTTACCGTTCCTTAGAACTCAGTTTGAAAGACATCAAAGCAATTCTGGAGGGGTCTGTTTTTCACAGCAAGGCAATTTTAACAAGACATTACAAAAATCTGGTTAAAAAAAGGGACAAGTTGAATCTTTTGGTCGCGTATATAGATGAGATTGCAATTTCGCCGAAAAGAGGTGTGCCCATGAGCGGAATCGATGGGTTTGAGGAATTCAAAAAAAGGCTTGTCGATGAAAACGAGAGGCAATACGGGTCCGATATCAGGGAAAAACACAACGAAGAAAGCATCGAAAAAGCGTATAGGAAAATCATGAGTTTGACGCCCGCGCAGTTTGCCGCCGTCGAAAAATTGTCAATAGAGCTTGATGAGGCGATTAAAACGGCTTTTCAAAGCGGTGACCCGGCTTCGGAAGAATCGAGGAAGGCCTGCGAACTTCACAAACAGTGGCTGATGTTTTATTGGGACGACT
>DAITOC010000414.1:0-1238 GCA_036834305.1 Clostridiales bacterium | reverse complement strand
AGGATTCCGGTTTTTTTCAGCGCGAACTTTTCCGTCGGTGTCAGCCTGTTAAAAGAACTCGCGCAAAAAGCCGCGAAGGTTCTCGGGGAGAGCTTTGACATAGAAATCATTGAAAAGCATCACAACACAAAAATCGACGCGCCAAGCGGAACAGCAATTATGCTTGCCGAAACCATCGCGGAGGAATTGCCCGAAAGGCCGCGTTTTATCTATGACCGCCATCTGAAAAGAGAACCGCGAAGCCGTTTTGATATTGGGATCCATTCCATAAGAGGCGGCACTATAACGGGCGAACACGAGATTATTTTCGCAGGCCATGACGAGACAATCACCATCAGCCACAACGCTTCAAGCAAACGGATATTTGCCGCGGGCGCTTTAAACGCGGCATGGTTTATTAAAAATAAGCCGCCCGGCCTCTATACGATGAGAGAGCTTGTGTCGGATTAACAGAACAAATATGACCCGAAAGGATTTTATGATAATGAACACCATTGAAAGAATAACGGTTGTTGATGATATCACGCTGATCTCCTTAAACGATTCCCCCGCCAACATTCGTTTAATAACCGAAATCTTTAACAGGATTGCAGCGGACGGCATTGATGTTGATATGATTTCACAAACACCGCCCAACGGTCTGCATTCCAGCCTGTCGTTCACCGTGCCCGACGAGGATTTCGGAAAAATTTTGCATGCGGTGGCGGAACTGCGGCAACTGAATCCCGAACTGAAAATTACCGTCAGCAGCGGAAACTGTAAGATTTCGGTCTTTGGCGAGTCAATGCGCGGCAAACCGGGCGTCGCTGCCGCAGTTTTCTCGGCTGCCGATTCGGCCGGCTCGGATATCCGGATGATCACCACCTCCGAAACGGACATATCCCTGCTGGTTGTCAAAACCGATGTTGACAATACCGTCGCGGCGATAAAAAAAGCGTTTAACTAAAGTATTTACAAAGAATCGCTCCCGGCCAAAGAGCCGGGAGCGATCATATTTACTCCACTAATCTTTTAACGGTATGCCTTTTGCGTCCTTGTTAATGGAACCGGTCAGAATCATGATGCCTTCAATCAAACCCCAAACAGCCATAGCCGTCGGAGCGATAACTGTCCATGACAACAGCACGGATACCAGCAATTGAATCAACGCCTTGGTTGTGTAGCCAAGATAGAAGTTATGTATACCCAATGAGCCCAGAAGTATTCCGAGAATGCCCGCCACGACCTTCGATTTTTGC
>DAITOC010000413.1:0-1244 GCA_036834305.1 Clostridiales bacterium | reverse complement strand
ACAAGCGCTTGCCAATGGCCAGCACTACCAAAATTATGACATCCCTTCTGGCTCTTGAAGCAGGAATGCCGAATAAAACCGTTACCGTCACAGAAGATATGGTCAGAGTTGAAGGCACTTCCATGGGGCTGTTACCCGGCGACATTGTTACATTAAAAACGTTGGTTTACGGTATGCTGCTTGAATCCGGCAACGACGCGGCAAATACGACGGCGAATGTGCTGGCGGGAAGCCTTGGGGATTTCGCGTTGAGGATGAACAACCGCGCCCGCGAGATCGGGATGATAAACACCAGTTTTGTTACTCCTTCCGGCCTCGATGACAAGAACCATTTTTCAACGGCTTATGACATGGCTCTTCTTGGCCGCGAGGCGATTCAAAATCCCGATTTTGCCGAGATATGCTCAAAATCGAAAGCCGGTGTTGAATACGGCAATCCGCCGTATTCGAGAACTCTCTGGAATCATAACAGGTTGTTAAAGGTTTACAGCGGAACAACAGGCATTAAAACAGGGTTTACAAAAAAAAGCGGACGATGTTTGGTCTCCGCCGCGGAAAGAGACGGCGTTAAACTGGTGGCGGTAACCCTGAACGCTCCAAATGACTGGAATGACCATCAAAAGTTGTTGAATTACGGCTTTTCCCTGCTCGAACTGAAAAACCTGGATGATGATTTGAACGATCTGCGCCTGTCTGTTGCCGGCGGAAAAAGCGAAAATGTGCGCCTTGGTTTTCCGGCAACTCCGACCGCAGTTATGAAAAAAGGCGGGCATACGGTTAACAGACAAATCTATCTGAAGCATTTCGAGTATGCGCCCGTCAATACAGGCGATATTGTCGGCTATGCCGTATATTACGAAAACAACAATATTATATGCGAAGCCCCGATAATCGCCTCGGACAGTGTGGATATAAAAACACTTCCGAAGCCCGTTGAAAAAGAAAAAGGCTTTTTAAAAAGACTGGAAGACAGAATAAGCGGCTGGTTTAGAAAGCCGTCCGCTTTGCCGGAGATGATACGATGGCGGATAACAGCGTAAGACTTCAAAAATATATGTCCGAATGCGGCATAGCTTCACGCAGAAAATCAGAGGAACTGATAGCGGATAATAAAGTGAAGGTCAATGGCGAACCGGCAAAACTGGGCGACAAGATTGACCCGCAGAAAGATATTGTTACGGTTAACGGGAAAAAAGTACTGCATAATTCTAAGCCGCGTTATATAATGCTTCATAAGCCTCGCG
>DAITOC010000412.1:0-1249 GCA_036834305.1 Clostridiales bacterium | reverse complement strand
GTACGGGGTGAAATCACTTCCGGGTTTTTCACGCTCTTGCCGCCGTTTATCCGGTAAGAAAGGCCGGGCACCGCCCCGATGTCGCCGTTGCCGGCCAGCGCCGCAAGCAAGGCGGCAAACGGCTCCTCGCCCTCCCCGTGAATGAGAAAATCAATATAGTCACACGCGTCAAGCAGAGAGGTATCGGGAGGGACCTGATGACCGCCGAACACGATAAAACAGTTGGGATAGAGGGCCTTTAGCCGGCTTGCGAACCGTTTGTTGTACTCGATATTCCAGACATAATTTGAAAACGCGGTCAGAAAGGGCGATTCCATCGCAGAGATTTTGGCCGGGATATCCTCGAACAGGTAAACAAATTCTTTGAGGCTGTACTGAGCGCTTATCGCCGCGTCGCTCCAAGCGAAAGCGGCGATTGACCCCGCCGCGTAGGGAATATAGGCGCCCTTGAGGCCGTTGCTGCCGCCGAAAGAGTAGCCGGGCTGGATAAAATATATATTTTTTTCAGGCATTCATCCACGCCCCTCCGGCCGGATAGTCGGCACCGTTTGTGTTCCCGTCATAACGGACTTTATCGGGGCGCCGATTCGGTAAAGATATTTTTCTGTTCCTTGCGCCCGTACCAGATATACTCTTTGGCGTAATCCTTCCAGGAGGAAGGCAAGCGGCTGTCCGACAAACGCAGACAAACACTCTTTTTTTGAATCGGTTCATAAGAGCCGACAAACGCTTTGCCGAAGTATCCTGGCCAATCATGATTCAGGCGGAGTTCCAGCGTCCTGACGCCCGGAATTTTGATGAGGCTCTTTTGATACAAAAGCAGGTCGTCAAAGACTCCTTTTTCTATGCTGTAGCCGCGCAGAAACTCTCGCATGTCCTCATAGAATGCCTCGATCCGGTAAACGAGGTTGAGGTAAAACCCTTCTTCATAAGGCCAGGAAACGCTACCGAACATTTCGTTGGTATAAGACCACAAGCCGGCATTGTTCGTTATCTTCTCAAATTCAGCGCGCATGAAACGCAGTTCTTTCCCTGTCGCCGTATCCGGATGGCTTTCCATCCATTTGACGAGAGACTGATAAAAGTCCCGGTACAGCAGGCCCTTTTCATAATACAGGTACACCGCAAAACATCTTAAAAGTCCCATACCGTGGCAGCTTTGAACAGTAATTGAAAACAGATTGGAACGAATCCATTCTTCCCTGTTCATGGTGGCGGTAGCCGTAACCGAACGGGAGAATTCCGGAAC
>DAITOC010000411.1:0-1254 GCA_036834305.1 Clostridiales bacterium | reverse complement strand
CGGTTAGTATCAGGTTTTGCTCATGGCTAAAACCGTCCGGAATAAAAGTATCGCCGGTTTTTTCAAACAAATCTTTGTTGCCCGCAGGTTGAAGTGTTTGGCCGGTAACGGTGGGAAAAATCTCCAGCCCGTCTTCAATCTCCAAGTACCCGCCGGTAAATACAAAACGCTCAGAAAAGGGGAGCGTTTTATCCAACCCGATATACTGCTTGGGTGCATCCGTTCCGTTCGCGTAATAATCGCCAAACGCCTTTATGTTGGCATATACCGGTGAATGGCTGTTTAATTCTAAAAATTTCCTCAGCCCGCCGCCATGGTCGTAATGCCCGTGGGAAATAACACAGATGTCAACCTGAGTCAAATCCACGCCAAGTATTATCGCGTTTTCGGTAAAAAGGGAACCTTGCCCGGTATCAAACAGCAATTTATGTTTTTCTGTTTCAATATACAAACTCAGCCCGTGCTCGCTGCCGAGATCTTTAAATTCGGATATATTTTCAACCAATGCCTTTATGCGCATATTTCACACCTTTTTCTCCTGCCATAAGCAGTTGGACAGTTCTGCTATAAACTTCTCTTACCGCGCGCCCGGCGAGACAATCAAAATCAGTTATATTCTTTCCTCTGTTGACAGCTTCGACTGCCTGCGGGTCAAAGGGTATTTTTCCGACAAAATCAATGCCGGCTTTGATGCAATACGCTTCAATGCTTTGGGTATTTGTCATATTTATGTCATACTTGTTGATACACAGAGCAAGCTGAACTCCAAAGCTTTTGGATGTTTCGACAATTCTTTTCACATCGCTGATGCCTGAAACCGAGGGCTCCGCAACAATCAGCACCATATCCGCCCCGCTGATGGAAGCGATAACCGGACAGCCGATTCCGGGAGAACCGTCAACAACGGCAAATTCTGCGTTTGCGGCAGCTGAAAGCATCTGTTTTTTTACCTCGGAAACCAATTTGCCGGAGTTGCCGCTGCCCATTTTAAGCTGGGCCGTCGAAAATACCGAATTATTTGTATACAGAATCAGTTCGCCGGAAACAGCCGGGTTCATTGTTATCGCGCCGGCCGGGCAGACATATTCACATACTCCGCAGCCTTCGCAGGCGAATGGGTTAACCGTATAATCGTTATCGTTGTCAATAGCGTCAAATCGGCAGCTTTGTCTGCAGAAATCACACCGGACACATAAACCGGTGTCAATACCGGCTTTGGGCAACCCATAAAAATCGGATTTGACAGCATCGGTT
>DAITOC010000410.1:0-1257 GCA_036834305.1 Clostridiales bacterium | reverse complement strand
TATTCAAAGCATCTATCTTTCCTATATGGTTTACCTTTATCTGGTTTTGGCAGCGGGCCTTTATATTGCTTTGGCCGTGCCGAAGGCGACGCGGAAAACCGTTATACTGAACTTCGGCTTTTCCTCTGTCGCAGCGCTTCTTGTTTCGTCCTTTATAGCCATACCTTCCTTTCTGCAAATGAAAGAGTCGGCGCGGTTCGGTTCCGTTCGCGGTTACATCAATATCATTATGGAGCCTGCCGGGACAGACACCGAAAAAATCGCCATGTTTCTCGTGTTGACCTCCTTGCCGGTTGCCATGATTCTTGTTCACTCCGCCCGGCGCGGTTTGGACAAGAAAAAAAAGATCGTCGCCGCTGTTTCCGTAAGCCTGCTGGCGTTACCGGTGTATTTCGAGAACATCGACCTGCTGTGGCACCTCGGCAGTTATAATTTTTTTCCGATGCGCTTTGCGTTTTTAATACCCTTTACCTTGCTGACGGTCTCCTGTTCATTGCTGGAGCCGCGGTTCGAACCGGTCCGCGAAGTAAAAAAACTGCCTCGCATGCTTTATCCGGCGCTTACCGTGGCGGCCGTTCCCGTTTTTATATATGCCGCTTACCTGATGTGCCGGCGATTTTACGAAAACGGCGGCGAATTCCGGTTGATTACCGATAAAAACCTAAAGACGGTTCTCCCCGCGTATCTGCTGCTGGTGTGTTTTTATGCCGTTTGCGCTGTTTTCGGCGCGAAAAAGACAGCGATGTTCATGGCTTCTCTGGCGATGGGTTTTGAAATAGGTTTTTTTCCCGACAGGGCGTTGACACACGGGGTTCCGAGAACCAGAGAATACGATTTAGCCTTTCTGGAGTATTGCGAAGAGATTCAAAAAGGCCTTAACCCGGCAAGCAACAGGCTGGACAGAATAAAAAACCCCGATACATTGCTCAATTCCAATTATCCGTTTCTGATCGACTGCCCCGCTGTATCCAATTTCACGCATATGCTGCCGCGTTATTTGCCCGACTCCCTCAAAGCGATGGGGTATTCAAAGAGTTACACCAGAATTCTGGATGCCGGCGGCACGCCGTTAACAGACGCGCTGCTGAACATAAAGCATACCGTAACAAAGGAAAAACTTGACAAGCGGTTGTACGAGCCGCTGAAAACCATTGGCGGCTTTACGCTGTATAGAAACCGTTTTTCCCTGCCTTTCGGTCTTGTATTGCCGGGGGATATTACCGAAAGCGAATTCATGGAGGGCGATTCGTTTGAGGT
>DAITOC010000409.1:0-1258 GCA_036834305.1 Clostridiales bacterium | reverse complement strand
AATCTGGCCTTTGTTGACGATAAGAATAAACAAAAATGTAAGAAGAGAACAAACCACGGCATACAGAATATCCTGAACATAGATAAACCGTTTCTTAACGGAAATAGCCAGGCGGATAACCCGAAACACATCGTACACGATTCCCAGCACAAAGCCAAAGCCAAAAGCGTACAAAAAAATCCGCGTTTGGTCGGTTATACCTTGCATATACATTTTTTTGCCTCCCGCCTTCCGGTTCAGGGTTATCGGAATACCTTGCTGAAGAAACCCGTGCCCCTCGGCTGTTCGTCGGTATAACTGACCGCTGTGATTTTGCCTTCAATCAGCATTTCGCCGAGTTCCACACTCAGGCGGTTGATGTGAAGGTCCGAACCCTTGACGGTCAACTCACCCATATCGGTGAAAACAACCACGGTCTGCTCATCGAAACTGTCCACGTCGGTTACTCCCGAAACGGTAAGAACGCGCCTGTCTTCGAGGATCAGGTTGTGCGGCATAAAAGAGGTCTTTTTTTCTTCGTTCGCCATATTGCATCCTCCTTGTCTTTATATTGAAATAGATATGTACAAGGCAGGTGAAATATGACGGCTGAAAAACAGTCAGAGTGTTTTGAACATGGCCGAAGCGGTTTCTTTCGTCGCATATTCGGAAACGCTTAAAACCTGTATTTTTATCGTATTTGAACCCATTGTTATTTCGATAATATCCCCGATTTTCACATCATAAGACGCTTTCACTTTTCTCCCGTTTACACAAGCGTGGCCGGCGTCGCAAACCTCGTTTGCCACTGTCCTGCGCTTAATTATCCGGGCTACCTTCAGGTATTTATCCAGTCTCATATCTTGCCCCCCCGTTCAAGGAAACGGAGGCCCGCAAGGAGCCCCCGTTTCAATGTGAATTTATAAACAATACGGCGCCGGTCTTTACGCAAGTTTGTCCTTTAACGCTTTACCTGCTTTAAACGCGGCATTTTTCGAAGCGGCGATGGTGATGGCTTCCCCTGTTTTGGGATTGCGGCCTTGTTTCGCAGCGCGAGCTCGCACCTCGAATGTACCGAACCCAAGAAGCTGAACTTTGTCGCCTGCGGCAAGAGCATCGCCGATAACATCAAAGACCGCGTTGACAGCTTTGCCCGCCAGTTTTTTGTCGATTCCTTCCTTTTCCGCTACAGCGCTGATAAATTCTGCCTTATTCATTTGCTTTCCTCCATTTTTTTATTATGAAATACCTCACAGTATATCATCCGTTTAAGTGTTTG
>DAITOC010000408.1:0-1260 GCA_036834305.1 Clostridiales bacterium | reverse complement strand
AACGGGAACACAGCGCTGGCCGGCAGTGTGGAGCTGGCAGGGAAAATCGTAATCCTGACATTGTCCCTGCCGATGATAAAGGCGATTGCCGAACTGGCTGCTGGCTTGATTAACGCTTGAACGGCAGGGAAACAAAAATGAAGGGTATTCAAACCGTGTTGGTTGTGCTTTTTTTCACCGCTGTTTTATCGGTGCCGGCCTTCGCCGCCGGCAGAACCGATTATTACGCCGACCAGCTCGAAGCCTCCGGAGCGAACGAACTGTATCATAAACTTCCCGGGGAAACGCGGGAACTGTTAAAGGAACTGGGCATTGATAAAGTGGATTTCTATTCCATTTACGACACATCTCCGCGGAAGTTTATAGATTTGTTGATTGACACGGTGAAGCAAAAATCGGACGGTCCGCTCAAATCCGCCTTCAGGCTGACGGGGATCATCATCCTGATCTCGATAGCCGAGAGCTTTGTCCCGAAGGATGATAAAAGCAAAAAAGTGCTGTTTTTTGTTTCCGGGTTGTTGATAGCGGTCAGTATCGCGGTTCCTCTTTCCCAAGCCGTGTCGCGCGCGGCGTCATCAATCTACGTAAGCGGAAGCTTTATGCTTCTTCTTATTCCTGTTCTGGCCGGTGTTGTCGCTGTCAGCGGAAACCCGATGCTGGACGTGAGTTACAACTCCATCGCCTTTGCTTTCGCGCAGGCTGTGTCTCAGACAGCGAAGAACATCGTTGTTCCTTTTACCGGTATTTATATGGCTACGGGAATAGCCGGTTCGCTGATGCCCGAATTTAAAATCGGTGTTTTAACCGAAACGATTAAAAAAACCGCGGTAACCGTTCTGTCGTTCAGCGCCGCGTTGTTCGTCGCCTTTTTGTCAATAAAAGGCATTATGGCAAACACGGCCGATACGATGGCTTCCAAAGGAATAAAACTGGTTGTCAAAACGGTTGTGCCCGTGTTGGGGGGCGCCCTGAGCGACGCGTACTCATCGATTGCCGGCAGCTTGTCGCTTGTCAGAAGCGCCGTTGGCGTGTTTGGCATTATCGCGGTGGCGCTTATCGCCGTTCCGTCTCTCATCGAGCTTATGCTTTGGGCGATTCCGTTGAAGATCGTCGCGGCTTGTTCGGACATGTTCGGCCTCGAAGACCAGGCCGAGATGCTCAGAACGCTTTCTTCCGCAGCGTCTCTTTTGGGCGTGGCCGTTTTGTTCAACGCGGTTTTGCTGATAGTCGCAACGGGGGTAACCCTTGCCGTAAGGGCGG
>DAITOC010000407.1:0-1261 GCA_036834305.1 Clostridiales bacterium | reverse complement strand
ATTGAAAAACTGGCCGGGTCGGAGCCTGTGTTTGATGAGAGTTACCGGGGCTTGAAACTGCTTACCGTCGGACGGCTGTCGCCGGAAAAGGGTATTGATCTGGCTGTGGAGGCCTGCCGTAACCTGCTGGACAAAGGTGTTGATTTGCGCTGGCACATCGTCGGCGACGGCCCGCTCAGAAATGAACTGGAGGGTCTGGCAAAAAATGCGGGCATCGAAAGGGACTTCCTGTTTTTGGGCAGGCAGACCAACCCTTACAAATACATGGCGCAATGCGATATTTATGTTCAGCCGTCGCGGTACGAAGGCAAATCCATCGCCGTTGACGAGGCGAAGATTCTGGCGAAACCGATTGTCTGCGCCGAGTTTTCGACCGTGCGCGACCAGATTGAAGACGGCGTCACGGGGCTTATCGCCGGCATGGATGCGGCTTCACTCGCCGATAAAATCAAGCGGTTGGCGGACAACCCGGGGTTAAGGGAGAAACTCAACGCGAACCTTCGCGAAAAGGCCGCCGGTAATGAAAACGAAATAGAAAAGTTTTACGCGTTGCTGAACGAAAATTGAGGGAGTTGCACGTGAAGGTTTATCTTGTCGTATCCTTGGTTGTTTTTGGCACGGCTGCCGGGATTGTTCTTCTCGACCTCATACCACTCATTCGCCGTTTTCTTGGCCGGATACATATCGGCCAATGGGGCAATGCGGACGAATGGCGGGCCGGCGTACGCTCGCGGTTGTTAAAACAGTTGGATAAACCACCCGCGGTGCCCGTTAGCGATAACGAAAGGCTGACGGTTATCGAGAGGCTGTCCGGCAGATATACGAGCAAAAACCTGCAATGCTGGCAGGAAGCGTCGCTGCTGCTGGGGGCCTGTGAGTTTGCCGGTGAACCGGACGCCGCGCGAGAAATCAAACGGTTTGTTGAACGAAAAATTGATTTTCGAACCGGCGAATGGACGCGCGAATACAGCAAACCGGACTCCGCCATGCTCGCTTTCGCGATACTGAAGGCTGCAGCGGAAAAAGCAAAAATAAAACCCGCGATGGATAAAACGGCCGGCTTGCTGTTTTCGCTCGCGGGGAACGCGACGGTGCCGTATAATCCCTCACTGCAGGGCATACGCTTCGTTGACACCGTCGGCATGGTTTGCCCGTTCCTTTTTCTATACGGCCTGGAATACGGCAAACGGGAAGCTGTCGAACTTGCCGAAAGGCAAATCAGGGAATATGTTGAGTTCGGGCTTCATCCTTTTTTAAAATT
>DAITOC010000406.1:0-1273 GCA_036834305.1 Clostridiales bacterium | reverse complement strand
TATACGAAATTGCTCGGGCAGTTGCAGGACGCCGGGAACACCGTAACTTTAGCCCATTACCTTGAACTTCTTACACGAGCCAATATGCTGACCGGCTTGCAGAATTATTCCGGGAATCAACTGCGCGCCCGAAAAAGTTCACCGAGATTTATGGTGTATGACACCTCTCTTATGACGTATGCGGACGGCTCAAACAGACGTCGGTTGCTTGAAAACCCTGTCGAACGCGGAAGACTTGTTGAAAGCGCGGTAGGCGCTTATCTGCTCGCACGCGGAAAAGAAGAAGGATTTGAAGTGCATTGGTGGCGCGACCGTAATAATGAGGTGGATTTTGTTTTAAAAAATGGAAGCAGTCTGACAGCCATTGAGGTAAAAAGCGGCCGGGTGAAAAACACAGGCGGAAGCCTCCAGTTCAAAAAACTGTATCCCGAAGCTCTCTCCCTCATCATCGGTAGCGTAAACCTCAGCTTAGAAGACTTTTTGCTTGGGAACAAGCCGTTGTTCTTATAAGGAACAGCAACTTGTCGTCATATAGGTTTTGTATATGTATAATACGAAGCGTCACCATCAGGATGCATACTGCTGAAGCGAAACCCGGCCTTTTCGAATGCCTTTTGCGAGGCAATGTTATTGGGGTAAATTACCGCTTCCGCAGTGCGGATATCTTTGCCGATAATCTCCGTACTGTTTGCTAACAGTTCCCGCAAAGCGGCCGTTCCGCAGCCTTTGCCGCGCTTTTTGGGATCAACAATGTATTCGGAAATAATGAATTCCCCGTTATCGTTCATTCCAAGGGCAATGACGGCGAACGGAGTCGTGCCCTCAAAAACAACTTTGTCCCAGAAATTTTCGCCCTTTTTGTGATCCGCCTCATTGCAGCAGTAATCAAAAAAATCATCCCAGCCGTCGTCACAGCCGTTAAACCGCTTTGCTTCCCGGTCCAGCCAACTTTCAACAACACGGGAATACTCCGTTGTATAGTCAACCCATTCGAATTTCATAAATCAGTTCACCTGTACTCTCCGCTTTTTACTTTGTTTAAGTATTCTCTTATACCGTCTTCTTCGAACTGCCTGTATGTAAAACCAAAGTGCTCCGAAACCGGCAGAGCTAGAGTATGAAATAGGCCGCACATTACAAAAACCGCGGACCAGATATCGTCATAATCGCTGCTTGGATAGGTCCTGCAATACTGTTCGTATACATCGGCCGACAGATATTTTTTGAAGTACTTGCCCGCCTTGCCGGTTGACAAATCAAAACCGTTTTGAAC
>DAITOC010000405.1:0-1277 GCA_036834305.1 Clostridiales bacterium | reverse complement strand
ACCGGACGAGGCTGCATATACCGCTTTTTTATTCAATCTGGCTCTTTCAAAAATGTTTATAAATATTAGCAGAAAAATTGACAAATTGAGCCCGGATACGGCTACGACATGGGATATGCCGATTTCCCTGAAATCCTCGGAAGTCCGGTTTGAAAGTCTTGATTTATCGCCAAGCAGAAGGGCGGTAATCAACCCTCCGTTTTCGTCGGGTAAGAGTTCGGATATGTTTCTGCCAATGACCTGTTTGAGTTTAAGAACATAGTACATGGGCGGTTTTTTCTCGGCGCTTGTGACCTTAATATCTTGACGGGTATAGGCGCCTAAATACACGCCGGCGCTTTTTAGCCGGAGGACGGCATCATCGCTTTCACCGCCGAGAACATAAACTACAGCCTGCATTTCAACCGTATCAAACGGTTGAGCGTCAATTGGCCTCGGGCAGGACAGTCGGATTTTTACCCGGACGCTTTCGTTGTTGACGGAGCGTGTTTTCAGTGTGTAATACCACCGCCCGTATTCCTTTGCCGGCAGGTCCGTAACAGTGCCTTTTACAAAAACATTTTCCCCGGCTAATTTCAACGCGGGTTTATAAACATACGCTTCCGTGCACAAAAACAGGAGGCAAGCCGAAGTTGCCGCGAGGAAAGCAACCGGTAAAACAACCGCCTGTCTTATACTCCCGATCAGCATGCTTGCTATAAACGCCGCGCAACAAAACAACAAAACGGCGAAAGCGGTGTTCGCCCGCGTTTTCATGAGTAAAGCGAGAACAATAAAATAGGTTATGCCGATTACGGCAAAAGGCCTCGGCACGGCTTTCACTCCGTCGCGTAATTTCAGGAGATGCCGGTCATCCCGGCGGCCAGGTGAAATCCCTTCCGCCCAACAGATGAAAATGAAGATGCCCGACGCTTTGTCCCGCGCTGATGCCGCTGTTCGTTACCACACGGAAGCCTTCCGAAAGGTTTCGTTCGGCAGCGAGCCTCGCGACAGTTTCAAAAACAGCCGCCACCAAGCCGCTGTTCTCCGAAGAGATATCCGCGGCGGACGGTATATGCTCCTTCGGGATAACCAGAATATGGACCGGCGCCTGGGGGTCTAAATCATAAAAAGCCAAAACCTTATCGCTTTCAAAGGCTTTTTTCGCGGGAATCTCACCGGACGCTATTTTACAAAACACACAGTCCATCCGCTCATCTCCTTAACGAATCATTTGTTTGAGTATTTCCTCCGCCGCCTCAACCGCTTGCCGCGCTTTGTTTCCGTCTTTCGCACCG
>DAITOC010000404.1:0-1279 GCA_036834305.1 Clostridiales bacterium | reverse complement strand
GCTGTTTTCCCGCTTGCCGCCGCCGCCGCCGAAAGCTTTCTGGCCGTATCAAGATGAAAGATGGATAGGGACAGTTCGTTATCCAGGATTGTTTTATAGTCGTCGGGCGACGTATAACCCAGAATTAAAACGGGCTTCGTTATACCGTTTTC
Source organism: Clostridiales bacterium (assembly GCA_036834305.1). Classification (GTDB taxonomy): domain Bacteria; phylum Bacillota; class Clostridia; order Oscillospirales; family Acutalibacteraceae; genus UBA1447. The sequence continues at coordinate 1,127 of DAITOC010000404.1, read as the reverse complement.
CCTGAGTTCGACAGCCTCTTCCACAATGGCTACGCCGAAACAGTCGGCCTTGTCAGCCAGCGCGTTCGCGACGGGCATCGCGCCGTGCCCGTAACCGTCCGCTTTGACAATCGCCAGGACTTTTGTGCCCGGTTTTAACTTTTTTCGCGCCTGCTCAAAGTTGTGCGTGATTGCGTCGAGGTTAATATTGGCGCAAATTCTTTGATATCCGCTCATCTTTTTCACCTTTCGCTTGCTGCCCGTTTAAGAAACCGGCCTCATCATATCACAGTTTATATCAACAGTCGCCAAACAATCAATCCTTTCGCGCGGATTTTTGATGTCCGTTAGCCACGCTTTTAATCCAGGGACACAACCGCGTTGTACGCGTCCTCAACGGCGTCGGCGATACGCCCCGGCCTGCGCGCGTCTCCAATCAGCCAAACCCGGCGGCAATTCTTTTTTAAAGGCTCATACAATTCATCTATACTCCGGATGCCGGTCGCCAACACCACAATATCACAAGGCAGTTCACTTTTACTGTTTTTTACCGGGGTATCTTCAAGTACTATTCGATCCGGCAGCACAGCGGCGAGTTTTTTTGATGTCAGTATTTTTACGCCTCGTTTGAGCAAACGGGGCTTGATGTCGTCGATATGCTGCATCCATGTGCCGGGCGCTGCCGTTTCGGCCATTTCAACAACGGTTACCTCGTTGTTCTTCCCCGCGAGCATTTCCGCCGTTTCAAGGCCGGTCATGCCGGAACCGATAACAAAGATTTTTTTGTTCGCGGGAATCGTTTGGCCGCTTAACACCTGTTCGGCTGTCAATACATGGGGCAGCCGGATGCCTTCAACACAGCCGGGTATCGCGGCTGTACCTCCCGCCGCGACAAACACAGCATACGGCTCGAAGCCGGTTATACCGTTCGCGTCGGCTTTACGGTGAAAATGAAATTCGGCTCCGGCAGATACGGCAGCGTGGTACAAATCCTCAACACACCACCGGATTTTATCTTTATATGGTATGTTTTTTGTTAATAGAAGCTGTCCCCCCGGTTCACCGTATTGTTCGAAGACCACGGTGTGAAAACCTCTTTCGGCGAGCAGACCGGCCGCCGCCAGGCCCGCGGAACCCGCCCCGGCAAC
>DAITOC010000403.1:0-1293 GCA_036834305.1 Clostridiales bacterium | reverse complement strand
CGCCCTACTCTGCGATGAGGTTTACGCTCTGCGGCGGTTTACCTTGCGGCGGGAGCAAGCCACCGCCCTACTTGGTAAAAGACAGATGCATCAAACAATCGCCCTGCCCGACGGATAACCGTAGGAAGAATTACGGCTGAACGGTTCGTCAGGGATGCCGAACCCTACGGAATGCGAGTATGCACATTTCTTAGCCCGGTAAAATAACAAGGAGCGGGTTTCCCGCTCCTTGTATACATTAATATATATTGAATTTGCCTGTTTTACAGGAACAACCCGGCCTGCTCGATGAGCATGGCGTCGGCGTCGGTCACCGCGCCGTCGCTGTTATAATCGGCGGCGGCATAGACGGCGTACCCGGCCGAACTCTCGTTGAGCATCCCGCCGGCGATCATATACGCCAACGGCGCGTCGGCTCCGTCGACGATTCCGTTGCAGTCGGTGTCGCCGCGGACGACCGCCTCCGCCACATCAACAGCATTGCCGTCTTTGTTGAGCAGTTTGAATTTTGTGCCGGTCGTTATAACCGCGCTGCCGGCGAGGACAGTGCCGTTTTTGCCCTCGACGGCTATGACGCCGTCCGTGTTGGCAAATTCCGACAGCACGGCGTCAACGGTGCTGCCCGGCGCCACACTCAAAAGCAGGTCTTTTGTTTTGTCAATCGTCAATGTGGAAGCGCTGTTGAGAATTAGTTCCACCGGGTCAAGTTTCAGCGTCAGAGCGTTGAATTTGATATTGATCTGATACGCGGTGTTGTCGATTTGTGATTGGGACAGAATTGTCAGATCGCGCGGCAGGGCTTCTCCCGCGGCCACGGCATCATAATACGCCTGAAGCGACTCCTGCGTATAATACACAGCATTATACGACGGTTCCAAAGCCAGGGCAACGTCAAGAGTCCCGTAGTTTGCCGGCCGTAAAGTCAGGTTGGCGTAAGCCGTGTTGATGGCGGCCGCGGCGCTGTCAATGATGCTCTGGGACAGCACATTGTAATTTCTGGGCACGGCCTGGCCGTTAGCCAGCGCGTTGCGGAAGGCATTGATGGTGGCGGTGGTGTAATAGACATCGGCGTAAGCAGGAGTCAACGCGAGCGCCGTGTCGAGGGCCGTATAGTCCGCGTCATTGAGGACCAAGCCTTCAACCGTGACGGTTTTGGGTTCAGTGATGTTGGCTATCGTGTAAACACCCTTGATGGCGGTCAGAACCGTCCCGTTGGCTTTAACGGTAATGGTGGAGTTGCTATAGTTGGGGCTGAGCGTAACGGTGAAACTGAAGTTGCCGCCGCGCGGCACG
>DAITOC010000402.1:0-1294 GCA_036834305.1 Clostridiales bacterium | reverse complement strand
ACCGCTCCAAAAACAGCCGGGGAAATTATCGCCGAATCGATAATGAATATTATCAAGGAGGGTAGTGAATGAGCGAAATAACGGCCGGCTTTGCTCTGTGCGGTTCTTTTTGCACTTTTTCAAGTGTTGTGCCACAGGTGAAGGCACTTGTCGAAAAGGGGGTCCGGGTTGTTCCAATCATGTCGCAAACAGCGCATGATACGGATACGCGGTTTGGCAAAGCGGCGGATTTTGTCAGCGAAATTGAAGATATTTGCGGCCAAAGCGTATTGTATACGCAAACAGCCGTCGAGCCGATCGGCCCGAAAAGCATGCTGGATATACTGATAATCGCGCCGTGCACCGGAAACACCGCGGCAAAACTGGCAAACGGCATAACGGATACGTCGGTGACCTTGTCGGCGAAGGCCCATCTCCGAAACAACAAGCCTATTTTAATCGGCATATCGACAAACGACGCATTGGGAACTTCGGCTTTAAACATTGGCCGGCTTCTCAACACGAAGAATATATACTTTATCCCGATGAAGCAGGACGACTGCGAAAAAAAGCCGAAATCCATTATCGCGGATTTTTCCAAGACGTATGATGCCATGAAATCCGCGTTGGAAGGAACGCAACTTCAACCCGTTTTATTGTAAATGGACAAATGAAACGCGAACCCTGCGCGCCATGCGCGTCGGGTTCGCGTTTCGCGCGTTGCGAAAAATCTTGTAAAAATCCGGGTATATGCTATAATATTGGAAGCAAGAGGAGGAGGCATCGAAAATGATTAAGCGCGCCGACGATATGGTAAAAACCGTAAAACCGCAGATGAGAGGCGGTGACGGACAAGCCCTGGTTACCGATATGCTCGATAAAGGCGAATACCGTGGCAAAGCAAGGCTGATTGCGACCATCACCCTTGAGCCCGGCTGTTCCATCGGCGAACATGTCCATGAGAACGAGGAAGAGGTGTTTTATATTATCAGCGGCAAAGCGCTTTATAACGATAACGGTAAGGAAACCGTGCTCAATAAAGGGGATGCTTGCCTTTGCCTCGATGGCCAGAAACATTCCATTGCCAACGCGGAGAGCGCGGAAACGCTGGTTATCGCCGCGGTCATTTTGACATATTGAGACTCTTGGCGAGAACGCGCCTGAACAGAATGTACTTTTTTTGGTATTATTTGAGTGTACGGGGTACAATATTTGTCAGCCGGAGGTTATCGTGCGCGGTAAATTGATTGTTTTGGAAGGGCTTGACGGCAGCGGCAAATCGACACAAGCAGAGATACTCGCGAAGACGCTTGCC
>DAITOC010000401.1:0-1310 GCA_036834305.1 Clostridiales bacterium | reverse complement strand
ATAAACATCAACACGAGCAAAGGCGCCGAAACGGCCATCCAAGGCCTGCGCCTCCCCCACTTGGTTCTGGTTCTGTCGGATATAAAACCGTAAACGGGGTTATCCACAGCGTCGACAAAGGTGTAGATCATGATTACAAGAGCGTATTTTCCCGAATCCAGCCCGAGCATATCCACATAGTATTTCAAAGCGAATGTTTTGAACATGTTGATGGGGATCGAGGTTCCAAACATACCAATAGCGTACCGGAACGGACTTGTGGCTTTCAGTTTCAGTGATGATTCCGCGGGCAAATGTATTACCTCCGTCCATTTTTTATCAGTATATCATGTTTGCCGTTTTCGGTAAACAAAGATATTATAAAACAAGACGGCCGTAGCCGTCTTGTTTTCATGTTCAGCCGAACAGGCCATTCTTATCTTTAATGATAACGACTTCAAATCCGGCCTGCTCAACCGCGTTTTTCAGCGTATCATCGCCGATGTCTTTTTTCAGATCTACCACCGCGAAACTCTTTTTTAGGTCGACCTTGGCTTCGACTCCCTCCAAAACGTTCAAGGATTTTTCCACCGAAGAGCGGCAGTGCTCGCAGTTCATTCCCCGTATTTCTATAATCTTTTTCAAACAGGTTCCCTCCTTTACCGGCCACGGCGGCTTTTCGGCTTAAAATACCGAAGCCGCAGCGCGTTTGTCACCACAAAGACCGAGCTTAAACTCATGGCCGCCGCGGCGAACATCGAGTTGAGTTTCATACGCAGCGCGTCGTTATACAGCAATCCGGCCGCCAGCGGAATGCCAAGCGTGTTGTAAAAGAACGCCCAGAACAGATTTTGTTTTATATTTTTCATTACCGCTTTGCTTAATTCAATCGCCGCGGCGGCGTCTCTCAAGTCGTTTCTGACAAGCACGATGTCGGCCGATTCAATCGCTATATCCGTGCCCGAGCCGATAGCGATGCCCACATCGGCCCGCGCGAGCGCCGGCGAGTCATTGATGCCGTCGCCGACCATCGCGACTTTTTTTCCGCCTTCCTGCAGCCGCCGCACTTCCGCCTCTTTGTCGCCGGGCATAACTTCGGCAACGGCTTTATCAATACCGAGTTTCTGTTTAACCGCTTGAGCCGCCGAGGTGTTATCACCGGTCAGCATAACAACTTCGATGCCCATATTTTTCAGTTGACTGACCGCGTCAACGCTTGAGGTCTTTATGGTGTCTGCCTGGGCGATAACGCCGATTAATTTTTCACGATCCGAAAAGTAAAGCACTGTCTTGCCGTCATTCACCATTTGCAACTCGTCCAGTTTCCCGCA
>DAITOC010000400.1:0-1317 GCA_036834305.1 Clostridiales bacterium | reverse complement strand
TTACAAGTCGGCTGAAGCCGGTGTTTTGATTTATGAAACTTCCGTGGCAGGTTCGCCGTATTCGGAGCTCTTTGTGATAAACGGGCCAAAAGAGCCTGAATTTGTATCAGCTGAGGTAGTGTCGGTGCGCTACGAGGATTACCGAGCCGGCGGGAATCTGTATTATTTCAAAAATACTGAAAAAAACGCTGCTTGGACAGATATTGTTCCGGATACATTCCAAGTTGAAGACGCCAAAATGACACAGCCTAAAAAGGACGACTATCTGTCTTTTTTCGGTATTTCTTTTGAGTATAATCAAGCCTATAAAGAGTATCAAAATAAGCTTTTGAGGGATTCGTTCAGAGCCAAATTGGACGAAATCGTCAAAGAGGGGAACCTGATTTCCGAACCGGCCGACTGCTATGTGTTTAAGGACTCGGCATCCGCTCTTGTTGAAACGAATGTGATTCCCGAGAATATTATTGCGGTTTCAAACGGAGGAAGCCCGAAAATCATCTTCCAAAAATCCATTTACACAAAGAGCGATACGAGCCTTGAATCTCTTGCGGAAACTCTTTCCGGCAGCAGTGACGAAGAAATCAAATCATATTTGCTGAGTATTATAAAACAGAACACGGTGGTTCAGGGAGCATTTATTAAATTCGCCGGAGCGGCCCAAAGCATCGGGTTGAATATGCAAAACGACGATGTTTTATACACTTATTAAAGATATGCAAGGCGAAAAATATACCGCATACGAAACAACTTCCGATGGCAACGGTATATCGGAATCCCGCCCAATCGACGTAAACATTACATCCTATGATATTTTAAACGATGGCTTCCGGTATTTAAAAACGGAACCCGGCGAACAAAAAAGCGCGCTGTACTCTTACAGAGGCGGGGAATCCGTGAAATTGTTGAATAATGTCAACGCCTTTTCCGTCTTAAACGAAAACGGTTTGCTGGCGTTCGCGAACAGGAACGGCGCCGGTCCCGAAACTTCGGTCGACCTTGCGATTTTTGTTGATGATAAAATCGTTTTATCGGAACAGGGCACAGCCTTGTCCCAAATAAAATTTCAAGGCCGTCATGTCGCGTATCTGAGGAAACTATCCCAAACCAACAGCGGAGAACTTTGTGTTTTTAACGGCGCGCGGACAATGGTTGTCGATCAAAATGTCACAGATGTGTTGCTTGTTAACGGGTGACTTTCGGTGAGAGAAGAAATTTGGAGTGGGTTTGATGAGCGGAGAAATTCAATTTCGCAGTTCGGTTTTCGGAGGCTTCAACAAGTCGGATGTTATCGACTATATTGAAAAACTTCAGGCTTTG
>DAITOC010000399.1:0-1317 GCA_036834305.1 Clostridiales bacterium | reverse complement strand
TCAGGGAGGCTACACCGGGCAGGAGAAAAAAATGCTTATTTGCGCCGTGCGTGACAACGAGGTGTCCAAACTCAATAAAGTCATCTGGCAGATTGACCCGAATCCGTTCATTATCATATCCGAAGCAGGTGAGATTTTGGGCGAGGGATTTAAAATGCCTGAATAAAAATGGGCCAGTTTCGTTGAAAGGATGTTGCATTTGAAGAAAACCGGTATTCTTAAAACCAACTTCAAACTTTCGGTAACCGAACTCATCGTGTTGCTCGCGTTTTTCGCCTTCTTTTGCGCCCTGGCTTTTTTGTTTCCCCGCAGCGGCGATGACTGGGCGTGGGGAAGTTCCATCGGCATCGAAAGGTTCAACAACGGATTCGCGCTGTATAACGGCCGGTATTTCGGCAACTTTCTTGTGCTGGCGTTGACGCGCATCGGGGTAGTCGCTCAGGTGTTTGAGGCTGCCGCGGTGACGGCCCTCCTGTATCTTATTCTTAAAACCGGCTCGAGCGGTTTTGAAGCGGCCGCTCCGGTGTGCGCGTTTCTCCTCATGGCCATACCGAAAGCGATGTTCCGGCAAGTCTTTACATGGGTTTCCGGGTTTACCAACTATGTGCCGCCCGTGCTGCTGACGCTGTTTGTATTTTATCAATTCAGCCGTGTGAAAAAAGAACGGGGGCGCCGTCTGCAGTTTGCGCTTGTTTCGGCGGCCGCCTTCTCCGCGCAGCTGTTTATGGAGCATAACACCGTGTACGCCGTCGCCGCTTCGGCGGTAATCGTCCTTCTGTGTTTGTGGCTGAAAAAGGAAGCGTTCGGCTTATCCGTCTGTTACGCGCTTTCGTCGCTTGCCGGTGCGGCTGTTATGTTTTCAAACGGCGCTTACCGCGAAATCGCTTCCGGCGGCGACGCATATAGAAATGTTGTGAACGGGTCGGAAAGCATGCCGAAAATTTTACTGGATAAACTTGAAGGCTCAATCGCGCCGGGCATCATCACCGGCAACACGGTTCTTATCGTGACGGTCTGTCTTCTCGGCATGACTGCGGTTACCCTGGCAAAAAATAAAAACGACTGGCTGAAAATACCCGTCAACATCGCCTACACGGCCGTCGGGCTGGTCACCGTTTACAAAGCGTTATCCCCGAATTCACTAAACCGAATCAATCTGCTCAACGCGGCTGTGTTCGCCGCTGCCGTCCTTCTTACGGCGGTTCTTTTTGTTGAGCAAAAGGAAATTCGGTTTGATATCCTGTTTTTAACCCTTTCCGCGGCTGTGTTAACCTTTCCACTGCTGTTCGTCAATCCCATCGGCCCTCGCTGCTACTT
>DAITOC010000398.1:336-1326 GCA_036834305.1 Clostridiales bacterium | reverse complement strand
GAAGGCGGCGCCGTAACTTTGGCCGTCGGTATGATCCTTTTTACCGTGGTCAAGTCTTTTGCGCTCGTTTTCCCGCCGGCTGTGCTTTTCGCCTTGTCCGGCCTGGTCTTTGAAAGCATTTGGGTGGCCTTATCGGTGAACATAGCCGCGACTGCTTTGAGCCTCTCACTGCCCTATTACCTGGGACGCTTTAGCGGAAAGCCGATGCTCGATTCGTTGAGAAAGCGGTTTCCGAAAATACAAAAACTGGATGATTTCGCGGGGGAAAACGATTTCGCGTTTGTGCTGATTATCAAGGTTTCAGGGATTTTGGCAAGCGATTTGAGCAGTTTGATTTTCGGAACCCTGAACATCCCGTACAAAAAATACATGATCGCGGCGAACATCGGCCTTCTTCCGCTGAATATTCTTTGGACTCTGCTCGGCGCCAAAGGCGATTTGTCGAATCTATACAGTTTTTTGTATCTGCTGCCGATTATCGCTTTCGCGTTGATAACGGTCGCCGGGATGAAGGTCTATTCCAAAAAGAAAGCAAAAACTGCGGCTGCCGCCGAAAGCACCGCACCGGCTGAAACAGCCGACTGAAACAAGCGACTCAAAGCGAAAGCCCGCCGGCAGGCGGGCTTTTTTGGTGCCTCAACGAGTGTTGTCGTCGTTTTTAATGACTCTGACCACGTTATGAAAATCCAGTAACAACGCAGAATTCTCATAGCGGAAGGTCATTGTTTCGCTTTCTCTGCCCGCCTTGACAAAATCGCTTTCATATCGGCCGTATTCCGTCGCGACGGCCGTTCCGTTTTTATAAAAGCCGCCGCCGTAAACGAGTTTATAGACAGATTCCCGGCTTTCATAGCGCAGAACTCCGCGGTTGAAAGTTCTTTTGTTTCCGGATACCCTGCTTACGAAACTGTCGAAGCTTTCCGAGTCCTCATCGCCGGTTTCGCAAATCCACCATGTCGTTTTTCCGTTTTGAACAAGGTCGTTCCGGGC
>DAITOC010000398.1:0-326 GCA_036834305.1 Clostridiales bacterium | reverse complement strand
TCCCCTCCTCCTGCTTTTTCAAACACCAGGGGGCCGCCGGCCAAAAGTGCGATATAGCCTCCGTTTATTTCGCTGAACACCATACCCTCGACGAGAAAAACAGCACATAGGCCATAGTTTTGAAAACCGCCCTGACGAGCGGTTTTCACCCTGCGGTTGTGTTACGCCTGCTCCTCCTCTTGACTTAAAGCCTCTTTGCGCCTCTTCGCCAAATCAGCGAGCATATCTTCTTTGAACTTGCCGTGAACATTAAAAAACATATAGGTGACGGCAACGGCCAGTTTCGAAAACGCGGGAACCATCGCGAAAATGAACCATATGCCGCG
>DAITOC010000397.1:0-1330 GCA_036834305.1 Clostridiales bacterium | reverse complement strand
GAAGATGAATTTCACACCGCTGTTCTTGGCAAGCGAAACAATGTCTTTTATGTTCTCCGGCGTATCCTCGATGAATGGCAGCACCGGCATGAGCAGTATGCCCGCGAACAGCCCGGCCTCCGCCAGCTTCTTTACCGCCGTGAACCGTTCGGAGGAAAGCGGCGCGTTCGGCTCCAGTTTTTTGCATAACTCATCGTCCGCCGTCGTCACGGTAATTTTAACGAGTACGGGGGAGTGTTTTGAGATTTCTTTCAGTATATCGATATCCCTGGTCACCAAATCGCTTTTCGTCGCGATCGAGATGCCGAACCGGTACCGGTTGATTAACTCCAGCGCTCCCCTTGTGAGTCTATACTCCTTTTCAAACGGATTGTACGGGTCGCTCATGGCCCCGGTTCCGACAACTCCGGTTTTTCGTTTGGACTTCAGTTCCCGCTCAATGATGGCCAGCGCTTTTTCCTTGGCTTTGACGGTGTCAAAATCATTGACACCGTAACAGTCGCTGCGGCTGTCGCAGTAAATGCAGCCGTGGCAGCATCCCCGGTAGATATTCATGTTGTAATTAACGCCGAACCAAAAGCTGCCGTCCGAATAGCCGGAAAGAATGGTTTTTGCGGGAATGAAATCCATGTTCAACCCCCGGTGCCGGTAGGCCGGTTCTCCAAACCGTGCTCGAGTAGCACATAGCGGTATTGGGAGTCAATCATATCCGCCCCGTAGCCGCCGGTCACTTTGCCTTCTTTAATCAGCGCTCCGACGGCGGACGCGTGTTTCCGGTTGACATTTTTGATGATCAACGCGATCATCGCCAGCCCGAGGCCTCTGTGTTTTTTTGACACGCCCATATACAGCATAATATATCGCGGGCTTCTTATTTTTTTAAAAAACACTTTCAAATAGGTTGACAGGCGAATTTTTCCGTACAAAGCGTTCGAATAGTCGGGAACGCCGATAAAAAAGCCGACCGGCTCACCGCCGCAGTAGGCCATTTTCACCATCGACAAGTCGAGAATATAGCGGAAGTTTTCGAAATGCTTGATAAAATCTTCCTCACCGATCGTTTTAAAGACGGGAAAGTTTTTATATAAATCGGTGATCAGAGCGTAAATCTCCCGGATGGTTTTGTCCCAGTCTTTTTGCTTCGGTGAGACAATGTCGTAGTCTTTCGCGTATTTTTGATAGCGTTCCTCGCTCTTGTTATGCCTGTAACCAAAAAAAGACTGCTTTTTGTAAACATTGGAGGAATACTTCTCCATAATGCGATAGCCGTTATCCAAAAAATGCTTCAGATAATAGTCCTTGTTGTATGGCTCGGAAATGTACGGCCGGT
>DAITOC010000396.1:0-1335 GCA_036834305.1 Clostridiales bacterium | reverse complement strand
GAAGAGCCGAGACGGAGGCGCCCATGCAAAGGCAGGTATCCATCATGCCCAGAGGCTGCAAGGCCCCGAGGGTGTAGCAGCCGATGTCGCCGCTGACATACACCTTCAATTTTTTCAGCGCGTAGAACAGGCCTCTGTGCGGGCAGCCGGCGCAGAGCACGGGCGGCCTGCCGGGAACCGGAATATCCGCCGAAAGGGCCGGCTTTTCCGCGCCGGAAATCACCTTGGCAATAAGCGCCTGCGAGTATTCGCCCAAAAAGGTAAACGCCTCTTTTCCGGTGACTTCCAAGCCCAATTCTTTGCACTTCGACTCGATGAAATCGTCGAGTTCCTCAATAACGTACACTTTGTCGCACTTCGAGGCGAATTCCTTGATAAGCCCGGCGGGCAAGGGGTACACGCAGCCGAGTTTCAGGTAGGACGCCGTTTTGCCCAAAGCCTCTTTGGCATACTGGTAGCAGATGCCCGATGTGATGACGCCAACGCGGGTGTCGTTGTATTCGGCTGTGTTGACAGCCGCCGTTTCGGCCCATTCGGTTTGTTTGAGCGTTCTCGCCTCAACGAGTTCGTGCCGGACTTTGGCCATGGCGGGCATCATGACATATTTCTGCGGGTCTTTCGCGTATGGTTTTAACCCGGTGTCAACGCGGCTGCCCATTTGCGCCAAACTGCGGGAATGGGCGATGCGGGTGGTCAGCCGGATGATGACGGGCGTATCGAATTGTTCGGAAAGTTCAAACGCCAGTTTTGTGTATTGCAGGCACTCCTCGGAGTCGGCGGGCTCGAGCATCATGGTTTTGGAGGCGCGGGCATGATGGCGGGAATCCTGTTCGTTTTGTGACGAGTGCATGCCGGGGTCGTCGGCGACAGCGATGACCAGCCCCGCGTTGACGCCCGTATAGGAGGCGGTAAAAAGCGGGTCGGCGGCCACGTTGAGCCCGACATGTTTCATGCCGCAGAAAGCCCTTGCCCCGGCCACGCAGGCGCCGTACGCGACTTCCATCGCCACTTTTTCATTGGGCGCCCATTCACAAAACACCTCGTTGTACCCGGCGGCGTATTCGGTAATCTCGGTGCTCGGGGTGCCCGGATAACTCGACACAACCCGGCAGCCGGCTTCATACAGCCCTCTCGCGACGGCTTCGTTCCCCAAAAGAAGTTCCTTCATAGTTCCTCCGCTATTTGGCGTTCCATATTCAAAAACCTCCGCAATCCGCGATTTCGGAGGCTTTTGCATTTTGATGTTATATTATATCACTTTTATTCGGCTTCGACAACACCGCTGTAGAAAAATTCGTTGTCCTGCTTTTTCCCGGCGGCGTTGGCGATGAGCGA
>DAITOC010000395.1:0-1338 GCA_036834305.1 Clostridiales bacterium | reverse complement strand
ATATCGTTGAGGGAATCCCTTGCTTTCGAAAACTGGTTTAAAAACTCCTTAAGGTATTCCTCCGCACGCAGGACATGATACGAATGCTGTTGCAGCACTTCGAGCGTGCCGGCTCTCTCGGTTGAGTATTGCAATTCAATTTCCTTTTTTTGCTGCGCGAATTCATAAGCCTGCTTCTGATTGATTTCCCTGAGTTCGGTAATCTCCGTGTCATATTTTGCTTTTTGCTGCTCGAAAAACTTCTTTTCCAACTCGAGTTCGTTCAAGCGGCTTTTCATCTGCTGGTTTTCCGTTACAAGGTTTTTGCAGGATTCCAGCTTTGTATATAAAGTACGGACCTGCTCCTGCAGCTGTTCATTTTGACTCACGACTTCATCATGCTGCTCAAAACGCTGAGAGTCGCTTTCTATCCGGCTCTTATAGGCAGCGATTTGTTCGTTCACAACCGCCTGCTCTTCCCTGAGATTATCCCTCTCGCGGGCAAGCAGCGCGTAACTGCTTTTAAACTCCTGAAATTTCTCGTCAAACACCTGCTGCGCTTTGGCAAGGTTGGCGTTGATAACTTCAATGTACTCATAGACTTCTTTGGGATCAAAACCCCTCATAACCTTTTTAAATGTAACGATTCTTTCAACAGTTTCCGCTGACGCTGCGGGCGCGCTGTTCAACGCCTTATCGCCCGCGGCGGGCGCGCTCTCTTTATTTTTGCGGTCCATTCACAAATCTCCGTTCCTGTGACTTGTTTAACCGAATACTCCGGTTGAATACATTATACAACAATTCTCATCGATAATCCATAGTTTCATCATTTTTTTACAATTAATAGTTTGTTTCCGGTATTTAAACCCAGTCGGCGCGCGGCATAGGCGTTTAATTCCAGAACGCTTCGGCCGCCCTTGACGGTTTTGCCGATTTTTCGCGGTTTCATCGCCTCGTCAATTTTTAATATCACACCGTCGGCGTCCAAATAAACCACATCGATGGCAAACCTCATTGAGAAGGTATGAACCGCGTTGCAGGGAGTGAGCAACAGACCATGGCTTTCGTCCATGGATTTGCGCAACATCAGCCCCATAAACCGCTTAAAAAAGCTTTCGGCCGTTTCAACACCGGTGGTGAGTAACAAGTCGTCTTTATAAATTTCCGCGCATCCCATGGCATACACACCCGGTATTTCATTTATTAGCCGCCGAACACTTCCATGATATTCATCAGCGTCGGGCCGAGGAGAATGATCAGGATGACCGGGAAAACGAAAAACACCATCGGTATCATCATCTTGACCGGGGCCTTCAACCCCTTTTCCCTGGCGATTTGCGACCGGGTGGCCCTGAGCTG
>DAITOC010000394.1:0-1344 GCA_036834305.1 Clostridiales bacterium | reverse complement strand
GTATGGGCGTAGACGAACCCGTTATCCATAAAAAAGCTGTGAATCGCGTACGCAGCGACCGAACGGACGCGGAAGGCGGCGCCGAGGACATTCGTCCGCGGCCGCAAATGCCCCATGGTGCGCAAAAACTCGAGTGAGTGGCGCTTCTTTTGCAGCGGATAATCCGGCGCGGACATCCCAAGGACTTCAACGGTTTCGGCGTTGATTTCAAACGGCTGGTTTGCCTGCGGCGTTAAAATAAGAGTGCCCGTAACCCGCACGGCCGTGCCGACATTGAGCCCGGCGACGGCTTTGTAATCGGCCAGTTTTTTCTCTTCAAAAACCGTTTGCAGACCTTTGAAGGAACTGCCGTCGTTGATTTCCATAAAGCCGATGACTTTGGAATCGCGGATTGTTCTGACCCAGCCGCAGACCGTGACTGTTTGGCCCGCGTATTGTTCGGGCGCTTTGTGAATTTTCACTATCTCGGTTCTTTGCATTGTTTACTCCATTCCGCCGTCAACACGGCTTCCCGTTCGCTTGTATTATATTATAACTAATTTTACCTGAAAACAAGTGCGAATTCCAAGCGCGGGATCTTCCGCGGAAGGCCGATGCCGCTCGGTGTAAAATAATTGTAGGAAGTTAACACCATCGACATCCGCCGGGAGGTATGCTATAATTCCAATCACAATGCAAAGGGAGATGATTGATTGTATATCGATGATAAAATCTGGATCGCGCAGGGCGAACAACCCGTTTACCTGCTACCTAAAATGGCCAACCGCCACGGCCTTATCGCGGGCGCGACCGGCACGGGCAAGACGACCACGCTCAAGGCGATGGCCGAGTCCTTCAGCGCCATGGGTGTCCCGGTCTTCCTGGCGGATATCAAGGGGGACCTCGCCGGCCTCGCTGTTGCGGGCAGCGACAACCCCAAAACGCTTGAGCGGCTCAAACTGCTCGGCATCGAAAAGCACAACTACCACTCGTTCCCCGTCCGTTTTTGGGATTTGTTCGGCGAGGGAGGGCACCCGGTCCGCACGACCGTGTCCGAAATGGGGCCCCTGTTGATTTCGCGACTACTGGGCCTGAGCGACGCGCAGGAAGGCGTACTCAACATCATTTTCCGCATCGCGGACGACCGCGGCATGCTGCTGCTCGACCTAAAAGACCTGCGCGCTATGGTACGCTATGTCGGCGACCACGCCAAAGAGTTTGCCTTTGACTACGGCAACATCGCCCCGCAAAGCGCCGGAGCCATCCAGCGCAGCCTGCTTTCTCTGGAGGACCAGGGTGGCGAGTATTTCTTCGGCGAGCCGGCGCTCGATATTTTCGATTGGATGAAGACGGATACCGACGGTC
>DAITOC010000393.1:1065-1348 GCA_036834305.1 Clostridiales bacterium | reverse complement strand
GTAATGAACACCCCAGTCAATCAAAGCGCCGCCGCCGGAAATCGCCTTGGTGGTGAAATCGCCTCCCAGGCCGGGGATGCTTCTGTGAGCCCGAAAACTTGCGTAAACATGATAGACCTCGCCGAGCACGCCATCCTCGATGAACTTTTTAATCATGTTGTTGGCGTTGCCAAACCGGTTGCAGATGCCAATGCTTAGTATCCTTCCGGTTTCGCGGGATACCTTCTGCATTTCAAGCGCTTCAGAAAGGATGCGCGCCGGCGGCTTTTCACAAAGAACGTCT
>DAITOC010000393.1:0-1055 GCA_036834305.1 Clostridiales bacterium | reverse complement strand
CATGAAAATCATTGTGTGTGCAAACGGACACGGCGTCGAGATCCGGGTCGTTGAGAATTTCATGGTAGTCATATACCGCTTTGCCGCAACCGTACTTTTCAACGCACTTGTCGGCGCGCTCGGGTATGATGTCGCAGAAATAGACGACCTCCGCGTTTTCATTGGACATATAACTCGGGATGTGCGCTGCGTTCGCGATGCTTCCGCAGCCGATAACGGCAACTTTGATCTTTTTCATACTTGTCCTCCGTTGTTTATATACTCGCGTATGCCTTTAATAATACCAATGAAACCTTTAAAAGTAAACAGAAATTGCCAATATATTTCCGAATAACCCGGCAAAAACCCGGCGGATATCTTATCCGTACTTGTAAACAGCCCGGGCTTTTGTTATAATTCTTCCGGCAGCCGAAAACGGCTCATTATAACGAAAGCGGGGGTTATCAATGGCAGCGGGTATTCTGGACAGGTACAAGGAAAAACAAGACGAGCAAACACAGGTGGAAAGCTCGAAGAAACTCAAGGTCGGCATCATCGGCACAGGCTGGATTGCCGAAGCGCATGTAATGAGTTATTTGAAGTGCCCCGATGTCAAAATCACGGCCGCGGCGGATCTGATACCCGGTAAAGCCGAGGCGTTTTTCAAAAAGTGCGGTTTCGATACGGATAAACTGAGGTTTTACCCCAGCCACAAAGAACTGTTGGACATTGAGGAGCTCGACGCTGTCAGCGTATGCACCTACAACGCCACGCACGCCGAATGCACGGTGTACGCGCTTGAAAAGGGCGTCAATGTCCTTCTGGAAAAACCGATGTGCGTCACGCTCGACGAGGCTATCGCGATCCGCAGGGCAGAAAAAAAGAGCGGCAAGGTGCTTTCCATCGGTTTCCAGCCCCGGTTCGACGAAAACATGAAGATGATTAAAAAGATTGTTCAGTCCGGCGAACTCGGCGAGATTTATTACATACAGACCGGCGGTGGCCGCCGCAGAGGCCACCTTGCCGGCGCCCGCGATGACGCCCAGCACCCGCGCGCTGGGCGCTGGGCCCGGCAC
>DAITOC010000392.1:0-1350 GCA_036834305.1 Clostridiales bacterium | reverse complement strand
AACATAACGGCGTCGGGGCCCGGGTCCCCTCCGGTTGAATAGACATCTCCGCCGATGCCTTCGTTCAAATCGTCGTCATGAGGTACACTGTCGCCGAAATGCACCAGTATTTTTCTTGAACCGTCTCTCCATCCTATGGTTTCGTCCGCATAACTTTCATAAAGCATTCTTGTCATGGACTCCGGACCATCTTCACCGTAACCCAGTTCCAAAGAATTCACCGCGGAAGAAACCGCGTCGACAGCGCCGGTCAGTGCGCAATCCATCCTGTACGGATAATCGGAAGTCACATCGCCGTACTGATTTTCATAGTCATAACTCGAATAATAGTCGGTATAATCCATGTAAGTAATAACACCAAAGCGCATATCACTGCCGAGCTCATTGAGTTGCTGCATAATGTTAAGCGCGTTGATTTTCGCGGCGTCCAAAATATCTCCCATGCTCCCCGTAAGATCGAACGCGAACACTACATCGGCCGTGGGCGGCACAACAGGCAACGTCACACTGACCTCGCATTCGCACTCTTCCGATCCGTTGAGCGTGATTTCATAATCCGCCGCGTATACGCCAAACGGCAGAGCGCCTGCCACAAGCAGGCACACCAAAATAATCCCACACAACTTGGTAATATGTTTCTTCATACCGGGCACCTCTTTCTAATCAATTATTTTTTATGTCCTGTGCTGACCGCGTATTTCGAATTCCTATCACCTCTTCTATGTATTTCTATTTCCTATATACACGATAATAAAAGATTGTCCCTGAAAGCTTTGTCGAAATCCGTATTCCCGTATTGATTTTTTCATTAATTCTTCGTTTCGCGTTATTCGACAATATCCCGGCAATAAATTAAAAAATCGCCGAAACATTTCCGTTTCAGCGATTTTTATATTGTACTTCTGTTAACCGGGCCGGAACTTCAGCCGGCCGCTGTCCGCGTTTCTTTTATTTATTTCGCAGTGTGTTTCTTCTTATTTGTTACATAGGCTGCCGCCGCCGCGAGTGTCAGCACCGCGAACACCGCCGCGCCTTTGAAAGCCGAACCGGTGGCGGGAACTTCGGTCTGGTCATTGCTCGGTTCTTCCGGGGCGTTTGTTGTAGTTTCACCATCAACGGCAGTCCATTTCGCTTTATACGACGCGTTCGTTGTGGCGGGGGATAGCGCCGGCTCCCAGCCCGCGAAGACAAAGCCTTCTTTTGTGACAACAGGCGGTATCGGCATAGCGCCATGCGCCACTTCTATCGTCTTGCCGCCCGTTCCGCCGTTGGCGTCATATGTGATTTGCCATGTCACCCCCGGAGCCGTCTTTTCCCATTGAGCGACATATGTCGCGTCCGCGGCTGCCG
>DAITOC010000391.1:0-1367 GCA_036834305.1 Clostridiales bacterium | reverse complement strand
ACCGATTGTCTGGCTCCGGGACTGGCCGGTGATTTGTTGACCGTTAAAAAAAGCCGAACTCTTGACGGAAAAGGCCACAAAGCGGTTTTATTTGCAACCGAGTCGTTGCTGCATCTTTTAAGCAAAAGCAACACCAAACCGTATTCCGAAATAACCGCATTATGGGATGAGTTTGACGCGGTCGTCTCCAATTATCCCAGTGACTGCTTATATCATAATAAGAACCAGGCGAAAAACCTTTTTTTTATACCTTATCTTTATCCCTTCAAAGAGGGTGAATACGCGCGCGCCGGTTTGAATGGCAGCCGCATCCTGCTTCTTGATTCCTATAACAAACCGTTTGCCGGTGAACAGATTATTAAAGCGTTCTCCAAGGCTATTCAGACGGATCCCGATCTTCGAATGACGATTGTTTCCGGCTATGACCATGCGCATAGGGAGGCAAGTCTCAGGCAGTCATACGAAAAAATTATTTCAGATTGCTCGCTGGAGGACAGAATAGACTTTGCTGAAAACGGAACGAAACTATCCGCCCTTTTTTCAGAAAGCATATTTGCTCTGCACCCCTCTCTGCTGGGCAGCCACACTGCGCTTTCCATCCGGGCTGCCGCTTACCTTCTCCCTACAATCATGTTGCTTCCTTACCGTATGAACGACACAAGCAACGGCTTGCTGTATGAGGATGTCAGCAATGAAAACGCGTTGGCCGAAAAAATCAGCGCCTTGCTTTCGTTTGAACACAGAAAAGACCTGTCGGACAAATTTGCGGCACATCTCAATGATTCGCCCGGCGCCGTTTTGGATCAGTGGGAATGCCTGCTGACAAAAGTAGCGCTTGAGGAAACCATTGAAGAATCGTTTAATTTTCTTGAAACAGAAATTGTGGATGTATTTTCCATGCTAAATACCGCCATCCGCCCGATTCTGTCGGTATGTCAAAAACCGGATGCGGGCGGCGCGGTAAAGGTGCCCCGGTTTAAGGCGTTCAAAAAAAGGATTCAAACAAGCAAGTCGTTGTGGGCGAAACTGGCTAGAGCACCGAGGTCATCCGTTAACTTGCTGAGATATTACTTTCTCAGACACGAATATATGCGTACTGAAAAATATACCTATACTCAGATTTCTCCTGAAAAGCTCCGGAAATCCCAGCTTCTTGCTTTGAAAATGCTCAGGGAGTTTGAACGTATCTGCAAAAAACACAGTTTCCGGTATTACATCGCGGCCGGGTCTCTTTTGGGTGCGATCAGGCACAAGGGTCAGATACCGTGGGATGATGATGTGGACGTCACCATGCCGCTCGCCGACTACGATAAGTTTTTAAAAATCGCTCAAAAGGAACTCGGAGAAGAGTACATACTTCCAAAATT
>DAITOC010000390.1:0-1371 GCA_036834305.1 Clostridiales bacterium | reverse complement strand
GTGATCTGGCTGCTGCTCTTCGGCACCCTGCCCCGGGCGGATGAACTGGAAAACTTCCGCGCGGTGTTGGAGGACTGCAGGGAATTGCCGGAGAATTTTGCCGAGGACATGATTATGAAGGCGCCGTCGCCGGATATCATGAATAAACTCGCGCGTTCCGTCATGGCGCTGTATTCCTATGATATAAACCCCGATGACACCTCCATTGAAAATGTGCTGCGCCAGTCTATTCAGCTCATCGCGCAGCTGCCCACCATCATGTCATACGCTTATCAGGTCAAACGCCGCTATTATTACCATAAAAGCATGTATATCCATCCGCTTAAACCGGAACACTGCACGGCGGAAACCGTGCTTAACTCCATTCGGTCGGACCGGAAGTTTACCGTTGAAGAGGCGATGCTACTTGACCTTTGCCTCATCCTTCACGCCGAGCACGGCGGCGGCAACAACTCGACATTCGCCACAAGGGTGTTGACCTCCAGCGGAACGGACACCTACTCCGCCATCGCCGCGGGTATCGGCTCTTTAAAAGGCCCGCGGCACGGCGGCGCGAACATAAAAGTCACCCAAATGATTCGTATGATGCAGGAAGAAGTCGATGACACGGCGGACGAAGACAAGGTTCTCGATTACCTGACTAAACTTCTGAAGAAGCAAGCCGGTGACCGTTCCGGCCTGATTTACGGCCTGGGCCACGCGGTTTATACTCTCTCCGACCCCCGCGCCGAAATTCTCAAGAAACACGCGGCGTCTTTTGCCGAGGAACAGGGGTTTGCGGATGAGTACCGCCTGCTCGAAAATGTTGAAAAACTTGCTCCCCGGGCGTATTATGATGTAAAAGGCGAAAAGAAGCCTCTCTGCGCCAATGTGGACCTTTACTCCGGGCTTGTTTATAAAATGCTAAGAATTCCCGAGGACCTGTTTACACCGCTGTTTACCATAGCGCGCGTTGCGGGATGGTCCGCGCACAGGATTGAGGAATTGATGACCGGCGGGCGGATCATCCGACCCGCGTACAAAAGCGTTTCTCTGCCTCACGACTATGTGCCGATTACCAAACGCATTGAAAACGGCCATGAAGAAGAGGAGTATATTCCGACCGAAGAAAGAATCATCTGAAGAACGGTGGCATGATCTATGGAGAAAGTCACGGGCAAAACAATCACGAAAACCCTCTTTGGGCTTTTTTCGACGGCGATAGTCCTTGTTTTGCCTCTGCGAACCTACCAGTATTTGAAAATCATTGAGCCGGGCACCGGGTTTTACAAAACAAGCGATATCAGCGTTTGGCTCTTGTACGCGGCCCTGGCCTTGTTTTGTCTGGCTTTGTTCGTTGTTTCGCTGTTGAATAAAAAGAGAATACGGTTG
>DAITOC010000389.1:0-1399 GCA_036834305.1 Clostridiales bacterium | reverse complement strand
TCGTTTGCAGCCGTTGTGCAGCCGGTGATCTCATTTTTGATCTCATACAGTTTATATCCAAGAGCTATTTTTGTCGCCACATACGCTAAAGGATAGCCCGTAGCTTTCGAAATCAGAGCGGATGACCGGCTTGCTCTGGGGTCGATCCCCAAAACCGCGTATTCGCTTCCGTCCGGCTTTAAGGCAAAACGAATATTGCAGCCGCCTTCGATATGAAGCTTTGATACGATGTTCAGCGCGGCGCCTCTCAAAACCGCAGTCTCGGCATCCGTAAGGGTTTGAGCGGGCGTCACAATAATACTGTCGCCGGTGTGAATGCCGACAGGGTCAAGGTTCTCCATACTCGAAACGCAGATGCAGTTGCCTGCGCTGTCCCTGATAACCTCAAACTCGAGTTCTTTCCAACCGAATATGCACTTTTCCACCAATATTTCATGGATCAGTGAGATGTTTAACTCTTTTTCAGCGCTTGTTTGCAGCTCCTCGTAAGTATCGCAGATTTCGGCGGCGGTTCCGCCGAGAGTAAACGCCGGCCTGACTATGACCGGAAGCCCTGCTTCGCCGGCAAAAGCCAGCGCGCTTTGCGTGTTCTTGACAAACTTACCGGGCACAGAAGGTTCGTTGATCTCGGCAAGAATCTGTTTAAACCGGTTTCTGTCCCCCAAATTGTACAGAAGTTCGGGGCTGACGCAGAGCAAAGAGCATTTGTATTCATCCAAAACACCGTTTTGATACAACTCCTGCGCCAATTCGACCCCTTTGTCTCCGCCGGCCGTCGGAAGGATGCTGTCCGGTTTCTCGGCGGCAATGACGCGCTTTAAAACATCCACATTCATCGGTTCGATATACACGCTGTCGGCCAGGCCTTTGTCGGTCATAACAGATGCGGCGTTTGAGTTGACGCAAACGACTTCGATGCCGTCTTCTTTTAATGCACGTATGGCTTGTGTTCCCGCGTAATCGTACTCGGATGATTGACCGATCACTACCGGGCCGGAACCAATAACAAGAACTTTACGAATATCTTTATTCATGACCCGTGTCCTTCCCGCATCAGCGTAATAAACTCATCATAAACCCATGATGTGTCCGAAAACCATTTTTCATCCAAGGGTGTGAATTGAACCGAAATGCCGGTAAAGTTCTTGTACCGCAGGCCTTCAATGGAATTGTCGTTTATGTTGACCATGGTTATTTCCGCTTCGTTCTCCGGCAGACTGCCGTCGGCGACGTCATAACCATGGTTTTGCATGGTGACCATGATTCTGTCAGTCCCGCAGATTCTGACCGGCTGGTTGGAACCCCTGTGGCCTTTCGGCATCTTTTCGATAATACCCCCCAACGCAAGGACCATCATTTGGTGCCCGACACCGATACCCAATGAGGGAATATTCTTTCT
>DAITOC010000388.1:0-1399 GCA_036834305.1 Clostridiales bacterium | reverse complement strand
TTATGTTTCTGTTTTTTTTCTGGATGCTTTGCCTTGCCGCTTTGTCCGGTTTTTCAACCACAAGCCTTTTCGCCGTTTTGTCGGTAATCCTCTGCATAAGCTGAGCGGCCAAAAAAGCGGTCACGGTGGTTATCAGGATAAACACGATATTCCGGACGCCTGTCAGCAAATAAAAAAGGTAGCTTGCCGCCAAAAGAGACACCCACTGAGCCTTTTTGGGCAGCAAATAGTAAGCCAAGATCAACCCGGTTAAAAACAGAAGAAAGGTTACAGAGTTTATCGTCATCTATTTTTCCACGCCTTTTGAGCTCTGTCGAAGCTTTTTGCAAAAACAGTCTATTCGTCCAAAAGGGACTCAACCAACCGGGAAATGTCCTCGACAGAATTGAAGTTTTCGGGCACAAGGTCTTCCACCCGTATGCCGATATCAAACACATCGTTCAATTCCCCAACGAGTGTCACAATATCAAAGGAATCGAAAACTCCGTCATCAATCAAGCCTTTTTCTTCATTAAAATCGATATCAGGCCTGAGGTCTTCCAATATCTTCATGATTTTTTTCAGCATACCAAACATTCCTTTCGTTAACTCTTCTTGTTTCAGACTGCCGATTATGGCAGCCTCCAAAGCCGACACATTATATGTTATTATATCCTTTCTGTGTCAATCCGTTTTCGCCGTAAACATAATATTTCGACAAACGGCCGTTGAATTTCATCCCGAATTTCAAGTACGCCTCAACGGCAGGTTTATTGTTTACATCCACCCACAGTTCAACACGCGTGTTTTCGCCGGCTGCCAAACCCCGGCAAATGAAGTGAAAAAACGATTGGCAGTAACCCCGCCTTCGGTACTCTTTATCGGTAGCGACGAGCCTGACGCGAATCCGATTCCCTTCCTGCCGGATATGGCAGACGGAACGAACCGCATTGTCTTCGATAATAACCAAAATCTGCCCCAGAGCGATCATCTCGGCAAGATGTTTGGAATCGGGAATATCCGAGGTATACACATCAAGGCTGCCCCGCCACAGGCGGATGATCTCATCGCCGCGGTCACGCGTGCCGTATTCCACCTTATTGGTTCTTAAATTGTCAAACACGCTTTCCGAAACCGCCATACTCATATTGCCGCTCAACCGGTATTCCGAAAAGCCCGAATTAAGCAGAAAAGTGTTCATAGCCGCGTTTTCTCTGCCTTTGTAATACTGATATGCGGTAAAGACAGGCAAATCAAAACTGTTCAGAACCAGTTTGCTTGTTTGGGCGGCATAAAAAAACAGGCGATAACTGTTCTCATGCCTATAATAAAACAGCAATTGCTTCTCCGCTCTTTCGAAACAAAGCAGCCGTTTCTTGATGAACCCCTCCATCGTATCACGCAAAAAATACGCATTGCT
>DAITOC010000387.1:0-1401 GCA_036834305.1 Clostridiales bacterium | reverse complement strand
CGCGAACTCTATGTTGCGATATTCATCAGCGTTGTTAAGTAGTACGACGACCGTTTCGCCGTCCGCGCGGAAGGCGATCTTTTCAACATCCCCGGGGAACCCGGGCGAGACGATTGTGCCTGATCTTTTCATCCCCGGCTTTATAAATGAAGTGAACTGCCGGAACGCGTAATAACGTTTGTTACAGGCAAGCTGCGTAAAATCCGAATTTGCCCGAAGCAGACCGTCACTGAGCAGGTTGCCTTCGGAGAGGTTCGCGGTGTTAACCGCAACCCAGGTCTGCCAGGACACGGCGTTGAGCAGCGTTAAATCCTCAATGATCGTATTCGCCATATACAGCGCGCTTTCGACAGAATCGGCGTCCAGTTTGCAGGGCAGTTCGCTCCATTCGCTCATGACAAAGCGTTTCCCCGGAAACAGAAACCGGAAGCGCAGGCCGGCCTTCGTCTTTTCGGTTTTGTTGCCGTCAAGCCAGTAGGAGTGGCCGCTGTAAGTATCGCAGTACTCCCGCAGAACCGCGCTTTTAAACAGTATGTCCTGCCAGGAGAAATCGATTATTTGACCGGTTTCGGGCATGCTGAGCTTGTAAGGCGTATGCCTTTCTTTCATCGTCACGGCGAACAGTTCAAGCAGTTCAACCGCTTCCTCCTGCGTGTAATGGCAGCCTTCCTGCCTGACCCAATCGCCTCCCCACCCCCACTGGGGTTCGTTGATGGGAGAAACATATTTCACAGGATACCCTTCCGCTACGAATCGGTCCGCGACAGCCAGGACATACTCGACAAACTCCCGATAGTTTTCCCGGGGAAGGTTGGACTCCCCCGCGCTGAGGCCACCGGAGGCTTGACCGCTTCGAGTCATCGAAAAATGCGGGCTGTTGCAAAACAAAACGATTTCCGAAGCGCCGTATTTGACGGCAAGGTCCATCATCCGTCGCGCGTTAGCGTCCCGTGAAAAATCGAATTCATACTCTCCCGTCTGTTCGTTATGTTTGTAAAAACTTTCGGTTTTTTGGCTTCGCCCCCAAATGCGGCTGTTTGGATTCTCAGCCTCGCCGGCGCCGATGTTGTACCGGTAGATGTCTAAACCAAGGCCCTCTTTGTCATCAAACAGAATCTTGGCTACCCATTCATCGTTGGGGGTATTGCCGACCATCTGCGCCCACCACGCGCCGCTTGTGCCCCAGCCTTCATAAACCGGGCCGGTTGCTTTTTCATTCACTCTGATAACATACGCTTGTGTTCCATCAAACAGCATCAGAGATATTACCTGTAAAACCGCGAGAATAAAACGGAGCATTCTCATTGTTATAACACACCTCAGTCTCATTGTAATACAAAACAACGGTAAAGAACAGTTCTTTTTACGTTCCCGTTTCGAGGTAAAAAAGAAACAAACACT
>DAITOC010000386.1:0-1403 GCA_036834305.1 Clostridiales bacterium | reverse complement strand
TAAAAAGTAAAAGCGCCGCCTTCCGAATTTCGAGCGTGTTTTGTCGGATAACCATCCGACAGCGGGGTCGGTTACGGCGTCCCAGACTTTGCCGATGAAGATAATCACCGAAGTCGCGACAATCGGCAGTTCCTCAACAAGAACCAAAAAGTTCATATACAGCAGGCTGAAGACAAGAAAAGCGCCTCCCCCGTATATATCGCCGAACCCGTAGCCAATCTTTGCTTTGAGATTCTTCTTCAATTTAAAAACCGTCCCTTCTCTCATATTTTGATAAATTATTCACAGTAAACGGGGCTGGTCATGGCTATACAGCGCTCTTTTCCGGATACGGTGCCCAGGCATTCGCCGCGGTACCACCCCGGTGAAGCGTGAACGGTCATTTCCCGGCGGCCGGAACCGACGGAAATCTCGCTCACGGTCAGGCCTTCATTGGTAACAAGCCGGAAGGCGCGGGGCACGATATTTAAACCGAGGCCGCTCACTACAAATCACTGACCACTGAAAAGTTGCTTTGGGCAACCTTCGCGATCATCTCATCATCGGGAAAATCCATAATGATCCATCCATACGGTTTTCCGCTCTTCAATGTATATCCTTTAAACCGATGGTTGACAACCATGGAGTTGAAACGGGGCACGAAAGGCGGCCCCGCGGTGCTCAAATAATGAACATACGCCGTTTTTTCACCGGGGTTGGCGTTATCCAAAGCCGGCTTGACGGCTTTCTCCCATTTTGCCGCGGGCTGGAACATATAACGGTCCTGAATAACGGCGGATTCCGCCGCAGGCCCGCCGCCGAGTCTATCAAAGGGGCAGGGGAGCGGCAGAGCGCTTTTGGTTGACCCCTGCTCGCCCATGTTTGTGAAATTGATACCCGTATTTTTGTCCGTATAGGTTTTGTCCGTGTTTCCCAAACCGCAGCGTCGCAGCAATACCAATTTTCCGCGGCATTCCGCCAAAACCGGCAGGCGGTTTTCCGAAAACCAGCATGAAGGAGCCGGTTTGATAAACTGCTCATAAAAAGCGTCAAAGAACGCATTCCCGCTTCTTCCGCGTCCTTCGTTCAGGAGCATAAGAACGGTTTCTGACGGATGCTTTTCCAGAAAACTCTTCATTTCCCGGTAAACGTCGTTGAACAGCAGCGGCGGGGATTTTCGATTCTTTGCCGTGCGGCAGTCCGCGATGCCGTGTACGGCAAGCAGACGGTTATCATTCAGAAACAGGCGGATATCCAAAAACCGTATGCCGGATTCAAGCTGCTGCCGGATGCTTTTATTTTGGCACCGGCTGATGAGGGACAGATTGATAAACTGCGTGGTGCTGTCGTGCGACCCGGGGATATTGATCATCGAAACCGGCGTTGCGTCCGGTATGCCTTTCATCCAGTTTGAGATTGCCATA
>DAITOC010000385.1:0-1407 GCA_036834305.1 Clostridiales bacterium | reverse complement strand
GCTGCCGCAGGGGCAGGGCTGGTTGGGGCCGGTTTTTGCCGCTTTACGAACGGTTCTGCCTTTTTCACTGCCGTCGGAACCCGCTCCGCTTGTCGAGGTGATTTTGGCAACCTGCTCGCGCTGTGTCTCGCGTTCACTCCGAATTCGAATAGTCAGCATCTGGCGCACCGTGTCCTCACGGATAGAATTGCTCATCTCATCGAACATATCGTAACTTTCCATCCGGTAGGCGACGATCGGGTCCTGCTGGCCGTAGGCGCGCAGCCCTATGCCGCGTTTGAGTTCTTCCATCGCGTCGATATGGTCCATCCATTTGCTGTCAACATTTCGAAGCAAAATCATGTTCTCGAGCCGGCGCATAATCGGCTCGCCGTTTTCATCGACGCCGAATTCCTTTTCGCGCTGTTCGTAAAGCGCGCGCCCTCTTTCGAGCAGCATATCCCTTGCTTGTTCCCTGTCAAAACCGTGCTTAAAATCATCGGGCCCCGTCAGCCAGCCAAGGAATTTTTCCCGCAGACCTTCGATGTTCCATTCGTCTTTGCCAAGAGCCGCCGAACAGTAAAAATCAACCGCTTCAGCGATGCTCTCGTCAAGATATTTGAGGATAACCGGCTTGAGGTTTTCCCCCTCGAGGACCTTGTTGCGCTGGCCGTATATCAGCTCCCTCTGGCGGTTCATGACATCGTCAAACTCAAGAACATTCTTGCGTGTGGCAAAGTTGCGCGACTCGATTTTTTTCTGGGCGCTTTCTATGGTCCCCGAAATCATTTTCGCCTCAATCGGCATATCCTCGGGCGTTTTGAGCATGTTCATGATGTTGGTCATCCGTTCCCCGCCGAACAGGCGCATGAGGTCGTCCTCAAGGGAAAGGTAAAACCGGCTCTCGCCCGGGTCACCCTGCCGGCCGGCGCGGCCTCGCAGCTGGTTGTCGATCCGGCGGGATTCGTGGCGCTCGGTGCCGATAATAAACAAGCCGCCGGCTTCGAGGACCTTCCGGTATTCCGAGGTGATTTCTTCACGGTGCTTGCTGTTTAATAAAGAGTATTCCTCGCGGGCTTTGATTATTTCCGCGTCGTCGGTCTCGGCGAAACCGGTCGCTTCGACAATGAGTTCCTCGCTGTAACCCATGCGCCGCATTTCGGATTTCGCGAGGTATTCGGAGTTGCCGCCGAGCATAATGTCCGTACCGCGGCCGGCCATATTTGTCGCGATGGTAACGGCTCCCGGCTTGCCGGCCTGGGCGATGATTTCCGCTTCCTTGTCGTGGTACTTCGCGTTTAAAACCTCGTGTTTAATGCCTTTTCGACGAAGCATCGCGCTGAGGTGTTCGGATTTTTCGATGGAAATGGTACCGACGAGAACCGGCTGCCCTTTTTCATGGCACGCCGTTATCTGTTCGATAACCGC
>DAITOC010000384.1:0-1411 GCA_036834305.1 Clostridiales bacterium | reverse complement strand
GCCGCAAGCACGATCCCGGTAATTTCGGCCGTCGGCCATGAAACGGATTATACGATATGCGATTTTGTTGCCGACCTCAGAGCGCCGACGCCGTCAGCGGCGGCGGAATTGGCTGTCCCCGACAAAGCCGAACAGCAATCGTATTTGTATTCCTTGCGTTTCCGCTGCCGTAACGCGGCGGAAAACCGAATTCGCGAACACAGGGCGCGCCTTGAACAACTTACGGCGTCCCCGAGTTTGGCGAGCCCTTTGACCGCCGTTAATATCGGCAGGCAAAACTTGGACGCCATTCTTTCCGTGATGAGATACAAACTCGATGCCGTAATCGGGTCGGAAACAAAAAGACTTTCCGGGCTTAGCGGCAAACTCGACGCGATGAGCCCTTTAAAAGTTCTGTCAAGAGGGTACGCTATCGCGCTGTATCCCGGCGGTTCGGTTATTAAAGACGCGGCAAGTGTCAAAAAGGGCAGCGAAGTGGATGTGCGGCTTGCGAAAGGTATTCTTCGCTGCGCCGTGAAGGACATTGTTTCTACAAAACCAAAGGCGGGAGAAAAGTGAAAAAACTATCCTATGAAGCGGCGATAAAAAAATTGGAAGATATTGTGCGTGCGTTGGAAGAAGGGAACCATCCTTTGGAGGACGCACTGAAACTTTTTGAGGAAGGGACGAAACTCGCGGCTTTCTGCAACGCATACCTTGACAATGCCGAGCAAAAGATAACCGAACTGACATTGGCGGATGCGGAGGAGTCGAGCGATGAGCAATAAACCGCTGGTTTCCGGCCAATACGCCGAGATGATTGACTGCGCTTTGGAGAGGTATTTGCCCAAACCCTCCGGTAACGTTGTCAGCGAAGCGATGAGATACAGCGCGCTCAACGGAGGGAAACGGGTCAGGCCCTTTCTTACCCTTGAATTCTGCAGGGTTTGCGGCGCAAGCGTTGAACGCGCTTTGCCGTTTGCGTGCGCGGTTGAGATGGTGCACGCCTATTCACTGATACACGATGACCTTCCCTGTATGGATGACGACAGTTTCAGAAGGGGGAAACCGTCGTGCCACAAAGCCTTTGGCGAAGCGAACGCGCTGCTTGCGGGTGACGCGCTTCTGACACTCGCGTTCGAAACCGTGCTTGGCGCCGATCAGATATCGCCCGAGAACCGTGTGGAAGCGGGTTTGGCGCTTTCGCGCGCCGCCGGGTATGCCGGAATGATAGGCGGACAAGCCATTGACATCCGTATCGACCAATGCGGAACGGATGTGAACACACTAATCGAAACCGACAAACTGAAAACCGGACGGCTTATTGAAGCGGCCGCTGTTCTGGGGTGCCTGGCCGCCGGCGCGGACGGCAAAAAAACAGACGCTGCGGGAAAGTACGCTTCCCATGTCGGGCTGGCCTTTCAGATCGTCG
>DAITOC010000383.1:0-1414 GCA_036834305.1 Clostridiales bacterium | reverse complement strand
TCGGGCGCGCTGCCACGCCCTTTGGAAGATCGAACCTGCGGCCCTTCCATTTGCCGCTTATAATCCGCATCTGTTCATCTCCATTCTAACAGATACATTTTACAATAAAGCCCCATTTACTTCAAGCAATTGAAAATTATTATCCAACTTGCGTATTATCATGTATATTTTATTCTGATACGGGACATATTGATATTGCAAGGGAAACCTTGCGGAAGTTCTTTTTATAGTTCTTCCTTCCAATTCTCCTCTCCCCACCAAAATGCCGGCTAAAAACCGGCATTTTGCATTTTCGTCATCCGCACCGCGCTTATCGGGGCTTCTGATTCTGAACTTTTTTATACTTTTCTTCGTTGCGCTTGATCACCGTCAGCACTTTTTCACGCTGTGCGGGCCCGGTCATATATGCAAGGCCCGAAACCAGGCTGAACAGTACAATGTAGCACAACACGGACAGAAGATAGGAGAATACGGATAATTCACCGGTCGATATCTTAGCGATATTGAAAGTGACCAGCGAAGCGGAATAATGCACTCCGAAAAACACGTTAATCGGAAAATGATACGCATCCGAGCCTGTCGCAAACCTCAACACCAAGAGCACTATCACCGGCAGCTTGCTCAAGAGCCCCGCAACAAACCCTTTGTACGGGAAATAAAACTTTTCGGGTGCCGGAATTTCATTGCGTTCAAAGCGCTTGAGGCTCATATGATCCGCGTCGACGGCGGCTTTACCCTCCTGTGACGCTCTGATCCAGACAAGCATATACAGCACCAAAGACAGCAGTATGGTGATTCCCCAGTCGTATAGCGTGCTTTCTACAAGCCCGAACAATCTTCCCAACAACAGCAAATTTAAAATGATAACCGTTAAATCGGTTATAAAGAGCGTCAACGCCAATCTGACGGTTGAATGTTTATTCATGATTACCTCGGCATGTAAATATACTTTTCCGTAACGATCTTATCCATTTTAACATCATGGGCCCGGCAATTCAATGTTTCCGCCCGCTGGCATTCAAAGGCCGCGCCGATTTTCGTAAAATCCGCGCCGGATAAAAATCTGTCATAATATCCGCCGCCGTAGCCCAGCCGGCCGCAGTCCTTGCTAAAGGCGACCAGCGGCACGATCGCCAGGTCGATATCGGATAACAACGCTTCCGCGCACGAGGAGTTCGGCTCCATGGTGCCGAATATGCCGGCCGCAAGTTCGTCAAGACCCGATATTTTTGCCGCGTGCATGCAGCCCGGCGCACCGATTCGCGGCAGCAAAAGAGATTTGTTCTTCAGTATATCCTGTAGCAGCGGCATGATATCGACTTCGCCTCTGATCGGATAATAGGCCATGACGCTGCGCGCCGACCTGAATGCGGGAAGCTCCATAATTTTTTCGCAGATGCTCTGCGACCAGGCG
>DAITOC010000382.1:0-1424 GCA_036834305.1 Clostridiales bacterium | reverse complement strand
AACCACGGTTTTGTTGATCACTTCACCCGGCGGGAACCTGTCGGTAAAAACCACCATAAAACCATATCCGTTATTGGAAAAAATCGGCGGCAGGTCGCCGGCATGAGCGGGATGCGGCGCGCCGGTAGGGTTATAGTGTTTGCCCGCGTTGGAAAAATCGGACGGCGTGCAGGTGCTTCCGCTGTGAACATGAAAACCGAAAGGCGTCGCTTTCAAAGGCAGGTTTACCAATTCCGCCTTCACAATTGTTCCGCCCGCCCATTTGTAAAACTTTACGGTGCCGCTCAAGTGAGGGGCGAGCCTGTTGCCTTTAATCGTCGCTGACGCGTCCGGTCGGCCCGCCAGTAAATCGCTAATGCTTTGATACATGGAAATCCCTCCCCGAGGCTTTCTCACACTATTCTATGCGAGGAGTTGGCATTGTGTTAGTTATTGACAAATCAAGGCGGCAATGCGATAATAATTAACCATATGGGCAATAATACATACTCCGTTTATCGCGGTTGCCACTGTGGCACGGGGCGGGTTAACTCAAGGAGGACAACATGACGAAGGAACTGGCAAAACAGTATGAGCCAAAGGATGTCGAAGATCGTATTTACCGTTTTTGGCTTGACGGCAATTACTTTCACGCGAGGGTTGATACGCAAAAAAAACCCTATACCATTGTCATGCCGCCTCCGAATATCACCGGCCAGCTGCACATGGGGCACGCCTTGGACAATACGCTGCAGGATATTCTTATTCGCTGGCGGCGAATGCAGGGCTACGACGCCTTGTGGCTGCCGGGCACCGACCACGCTTCCATCGCGACCGAAGCGAAACTCGTGGAGTCGCTCGCCGCGGAGGGCTTGGCAAAAAGCGATATCGGCAGGGAGAAATTCCTCGATAGAGCTTGGGCTTGGAAAGAAAAATATGGCGGAACAATTATCAATCAATTAAAAAAGCTCGGCTCATCCTGTGACTGGGAACGTGAGCGCTTTACTCTTGACGATGGCTGCAGCGACGCTGTTCGCGAAGTGTTTGTGCGTTTGTATGAAAAAGGCCTTATATACAGAGGCGAAAGAATCATCAATTGGTGCACAGCTTGCCTGACCTCCATATCCGACGCCGAGGTCGAATACGAAGAACAAGAGAGTTTCTTTTATCATGTCCGGTACCCGCTCGCCGGTAAGAAGGGTTATCTGGAACTCGCCACCACCAGACCGGAAACGATGCTTGGTGATACGGCGGTAGCGGTGCATCCCGACGACGACAGATACCGGCACCTTATCGGCGAAAAAGTAATTCTGCCGATAGTGAATAAGGAAATACCGGTCATCGCAGATACCTATGTCGAGCGAGATTTCGGAACAGGCGTTGTGAAAATCACGCCGGCCCACGATCCGAACGATTGTGAGGTGGGCTTAAGGCATAACCTGCCG
>DAITOC010000381.1:0-1425 GCA_036834305.1 Clostridiales bacterium | reverse complement strand
TTTCTTCTATTCGATGATGCGCGGGCTTTCCGACGCGTACAAACCGGAAAATCTCAAAAAAATTCCGAAAGACCTGCCCATCGCCTTGATGAGCGGGGAGCTCGATCCCGTCGGCGGCATGGGGGAAAAAGTCAAGAACCTCTACTCGTTGTATCAATCTCTGGGGCTCAATGTCACAATGAAATTGTATGAAAACGTTCGTCACGAACTGACGAGTGATTATGACCGGGAAGCCATTATCGCGGATATAATCCGCTTTTTTGACAACAACCTTCAGGGCGGGAGAGGCGCATGAAGAAGACGATTAAGCTCGATTACGGCAAAACGGGGCTGACGGTCAGCCTTGAGAACGCGGATGTTATCGAACCGCGAAAACAAAGGGCGGTGAAAGATCCCGCCGAACGGATTCGTCAAAAACTGCGTGAACCGGATTTTGGCAAGGGTATGGCGGATCTTCTTGAAAACCAGATGACCGTCGCCGTCGCGCATACGGATATTACGAGGGCCACGCCCAACCGGACGATTCTTCCCGTGATTCTGGAAGAATTGCGCCGTGCGGGTATAAAAGATGAAAACATCGTCCTTATCAACATGACCGGCAGCCACAGGGCTCAAACTGAAAAAGAACTTAAGCAGATGCTCGGGCGGTCGATCGTTGCCAACTACCGTTGTGTCCAGCATAACAGTTTTCAAAAAGAAGGCTTGACCCTTGCCGGGTGTATCGGAGAAGACCCCCTTTATATCAACAAGGACTTTATGGCCGCCGATTTTAGGATATGCACCGGCTTTATCGAGCCGCATTTTTTCGCGGGCTTCAGCGGCGGCCCGAAAGCCGTTCTGCCCGGCCTTTGCGACATTGACAGCATTATGAGAAACCACAACGCCCAAAGAATCGGAGACGATAAAGCGGATTGGGGCGTTACGGACGGCAACCCCGTTTGGGAGCATATGCGCGAAGGCTGCCGCAAAGTCAACCCCGATTTCCTTGTCAATGTCGCCATGAACACGCACGGGGAAATCTCCGGTGTGTTCGCGGGGGAATGGGAACAAACCCATAAAAAAGGCTGCGCGTTCGTTCGGGAAAACGCCATGAGCAGAGTTGATAAACTCTATGACATCGTCATCACCTCGAACAGCGGCTACCCCCTTGACATGAATATATACCAGTGCGTGAAAGGGATGAGCTGCGCCGCGCAAATCGTGAAAGAGAACGGGACAATCATCGTAGCCGCCGAATGCGCGGAAGGTTTGCCGGACAACAGCCATTATCATAACCTGTTAAAAACGGCGTCTTCTCCCGAAAAATTGTTCCGGTCGATCATGGAGAGCAAAAAAACACTGCCCGAGCAATGGCAGGTTCAGATTCAAACAAGAATACAGAAAAAGGCCGAAGTCTATTTGTATTCCGACAGCCTGACAAACAAA
>DAITOC010000380.1:0-1426 GCA_036834305.1 Clostridiales bacterium | reverse complement strand
AGAGCCGGAAGAATTCATGCGCGGCAATTTCGGCTTCACCTCGTCGCTTCTTGAAACGCTGAAAAAACACGGGAACGCATGCCCTGTCTTAATCACCTCTTCCACCCAAGCCGCCTTCGACAATCCGTACGGCAAAAGCAAAAAGGCCGGGGAGGATTTGCTGTTTGGCTACGGCCGCGAAACCGGCGCGAAAACGCTGGTTTACCGCCTGCCGAATGTCTTCGGCAAATGGTGCCGGCCCAATTACAACAGCGCGGTCGCGACATTCTGCCACAATATCGCCAACGGCCTGCCTATCACTGTCAACGACCGGAATGTCGTCATGAACCTCGTCTACATAGACGACGTCGTCGGCGAGTTTATCAAAGCGTTGAACGGCGATGAGAACCGGACGGGCGATTTTTGCGAAATCCCGACGGTTCATACGGTCACGCTCGGAAGAATAGCGGACCTCATCGAGTCGTTTAAAGAGAGCCGGAATAATCTCCGGGTGCCCGATGTCGCCGACGCGTTTGAAAAAAAGCTTTTCAGCACCTATTTGAGTTACCTGCCTGCGGACGGTTTTTCTTATCCGCTGAAAATGAATGTCGACGACCGAGGCTCTTTTACCGAAATCATCAAAACCCCCGACCGGGGCCAGTTTTCCGTCAACATCGCCAAACCCGGTATCACGAAAGGCAACCACTGGCACCTTACCAAAGTTGAAAAGTTCCTTGTCGTCAGCGGCCGCGGCCTCATCCGGTTCCGCCGAATCGACACGAATGAAATCATCGAATACAAGGTCAGCGGCGTCAAAATGGAAGTCGTCGATATCCCGCCGGGCTATACGCACAACATTATCAACGCCGGCGACACCGATTTGGTGACCTTTATGTGGGCGAACGAAGCCTTTGACCCGGCAAATCCGGATACCTTCTTTTTACCGGTATGATTCATCCGAATTCTGTTACTACAGCGTGTTTGGAGGTAAGCATGAACAAATTGAAACTTGCGACCATCATCGGGACAAGGCCTGAGATTATCCGCTTGTCTGAAGTGATTAAAAAGTGCGATGTCTACTTTGACCATATGTTGGTGCACACCGGCCAGAACTGGGATTATCGCCTCAATAAGATATTCTTTGAGGATTTGGGGCTTCGCGACCCGGACCGTTACCTTGAAGCGGTCGGCGGCGATTTGGGCGAGACCATCGGCAACATCATCGCGAAAAGTTACAAACTGCTGGCCGAAACCATGCCCGACGCGGTACTTATCCTGGGCGACACGAATTCCGCGCTGTCCGCCATAGCCGCCAAACGGCTGAAAATCCCCGTTTTTCACATGGAAGCCGGCAACCGCTGTTTTGACGAAAACCTGCCGGAAGAAACCAACCGGCGCATCGTCGACCACATCGCGGATGTCAATTTGTGCTACAGCGAGCACGCGC
>DAITOC010000379.1:0-1433 GCA_036834305.1 Clostridiales bacterium | reverse complement strand
TTTTCTCGAAATGTACTGTATGTTGTATAACATTCAATTATTTTATCGATTATACAGTAAATCGGACGGGTTAAAGCCCGTCCGCTGCGCTATTAAGCCCTTTTATTTCCAATCGTCGATTGTTTCCATCAGCGTTTTCGGCATTCTTGTCGTTATGTTATCCACCTAAAGCGCCAGGCACATATTTGTGTTTATCCGTACATCCTTTTGTAATACTCTTTGTATTCGCCGCTGATAATGTCTTCCCACCACGCGCGGTTTTCCAGATACCATCGAACGGTTTTTTCGATTCCATCATCGAACCGGGTTTCGGGTTCCCAACCAAGTTCCTTTTTGATTTTCGCCGCATCGATCGCGTACCGCAAATCGTGCCCGGCTCTATCCGCCACATAGGTTATCAGGCTTTCCGGTTTGTCCAGGCAGGCAAGCACGGTTTTCACGACATCAATATTCCGGCGCTCGCTGTTGCCGCCGATATTATAAACCTCACCCGCCGACCCTTTTCGGACAATCAAATCAATGGCCGAGCAATGGTCCTCAACATAAAGCCAGTCACGGACATTAAGGCCTTTGCCGTAAACGGGAAGGCTCTCATCGGCCAAAGCTCTGGTGATAATCAGCGGAATGAGTTTTTCCGGGAAATGATAGGGCCCGTAATTGTTGGAACACCTCGAAACGGTGACCGGCAGGCCGTAAGTCCTGAAATACGCGAGCGCCAGCAGATCGGCGGAGGCCTTCGACGCGGAATAAGGGCTCGAGGCGCAAATCGGTGTTTCCTCGGTAAACAACAGGTCGGGGCGATCCAGAGGCAAGTCACCGTATACTTCGTCGGTAGAGACCTGGTGGAACCGTTTGAGGCCATATTTTCGGGAAGCGTCCAGAAGAACGTGCGTCCCGAACACATTCGTCTTTAAAAATATTTCGGGGTTTTCAATGGACCGGTCAACATGGCTTTCGGCGGCAAAATTGACGGCGACATCAAACGATTCCTTTTCGAAAAGATCAAAGACAACGCCGCGATCGGCAATATCGCCCCGGACGAACCGGAATCGGTTGTTTTCCATGGCTTTTGCCAGAGTTTTTAAATTGCCGGCGTATGTCAGCGAGTCAAGGCATACCAAATCAAATTCGGGGTGCCGTTCCAACATATAATAGATGAAATTGCTGCCGATGAAACCTGCTCCGCCGGTGATCAGGATTTTCAAAACAATCCCCCCGTTTAATCTTTACATAAGTTTAGCAAACGACGTAAAACATGTCAACAATTCTGGTTCAAAGCGTAATAATGGGGTATTCGGGTAAAATAGCGCGGGGAGGTTTTTTTTTGATTGTCACATTGATAAGGGCTTTTATCCTGTATATTATCGTAATATTTTCCGTAAGACTGATGGGTAAAAGGCAGATCGGGGAACTGCAGCCATCGGAACTTGTCA
>DAITOC010000378.1:0-1438 GCA_036834305.1 Clostridiales bacterium | reverse complement strand
AGGGAAAAAGGTCAAGCCGGTTGACGACTTGCGCCATCTTGTCCGCTCCGCCGCCGAGCAGTTCGGCGATAAAACGCTGTATGTGTATAAAAACGGACGGGAAACCGCCCGGTATTCCTACAATACCCTAAACGATGAAATGAATTGCATCGGAACAGCCCTCGCAAAGCTTTCCCTTTTGGGCTGCGGCGCCGCCGTTACGGGCAACACCCATCCCCGGTGGATAACATCCTATCTTGCCGTTGTCAACGGCGGCGGGTACATTGTTCCTCTCGACAGTGAGGTGACCGCGGAGCAAACCCGCAACTTTATCGAACGAAGCAAATCCAAGGTAATTTTTTACACCGCGTCACAGAATGAAAAAATGGCCGAGATCGCTCCGTTTTTGGACGATGTGAAACTGTTTATTCCGATAAACCCCGAAGGGGATTTCCGCTTTTCCGATAAGGTCATTACCATCGACGAGTTTATCGAAGCCGGGCGGGAGCAGCTCGAGGC
Source organism: Clostridiales bacterium (assembly GCA_036834305.1). Classification (GTDB taxonomy): domain Bacteria; phylum Bacillota; class Clostridia; order Oscillospirales; family Acutalibacteraceae; genus UBA1447. The sequence goes on along the minus strand of DAITOC010000378.1, from coordinate 940 downwards.
GGGCAACACCGAGTACCTTGACTGCGAACTCGATATCGATAAAATGTGCGCCATCCTTTTTACCTCCGGCACGACCGGAACGAGCAAAGGGGTTATGCTCAGCCAGCGCAATCTGACCGCCGCGGTCAACGCCGCGGTGCAGACCATGCCTTTTGATGACACCATCACCAGCCTTTCCGTCCTGCCGCTGCATCATTCTTATGAACTGACTTGCGAGCATTTGTCCTGCATTTGCCTGGGATCAGAAATGTTTATCAACGACAGCCTGAAAAATCTGAAGCGCAACATCTCTTCCTACAAACCAGACGGCCTTGTTTTGGTTCCTGTTTTTATCGAGACGCTGTACAAACGCATATGGGACGAAGCGAGGAAAAACGGACGAGAAAAGAAGCTGAAGGCCGGCATCAAACTGAGCAATGCCCTCCTCTTTTTCGGCATCGACTTGAGAAATAAATTTTTTGGGGAAATCACGGCGGCCTTTGGCGGCAATATGCACACCATCATCAGCGGCGGAGCGCCGCTTTCACCCGATATTATCAAAAACTTTTACTCTTTGGGTATCACTATATTCGAAGGGTTCGGCATTACGGAATGCGCGCCGCTGGTCTCCGTCAACTCGCCTCAATACATGAAACTGCGCTCGGTCGGGCGCCCGGTACAGTGCTGCGAAGTGAAAATCGGCGAAGACCGCGAGGGAAATGTCGGGGAGATTCTGGTCAAAGGCGACAATGTTATGCTCGGCTACTACGAGGACCCGGAGGCGACCCGGGAAGCGTTCACGCCAGACGGATGGTTTAATACGGGCGATATGGTCTATCTTGACAAAGACGGCTTTATCTATATCACGGGCCGAAAGAAGAACATCATCATCATGGGCAACGGTAAAAATATTTATCCCGAAGAGCTGGAAGAGTATCTGTATAAAATTGACCTTATCGAG
>DAITOC010000377.1:0-1439 GCA_036834305.1 Clostridiales bacterium | reverse complement strand
GCGATATTCAGCAAGACCCTGACGGGAACATTTATCGATTACAGCGGCACAACAAAGACGACAAGAACGGCGTCAAAAACCATATACAACAACGCGATAAGCGGCAGTATTACAACACCTGCGCAGAATACATACACCGGCTGGACATCGAGAGGCTGGGGAACCGGGACGGGAGCATCGGCAAGCGTGGTCACTGCCGGAAACTCATCGTATACATTGAGTTCAAACACGACATTTTACGGCCTGTATCAAAAGACACTGACGCTTTCCTACAACGCCAACGGCGGAAGCACAACGCCGCCGAATCAAACCGGTACGCGGTATGTCAACAGTTACTCGAACACAACATACGCGAACCCGACATTCACACTGGCGGCGGCAATCAGCAAAACCGGCAGCACTTTTAGCAAGTGGCGTATAGACGGGACAGATTATAATGCGGGCGCATCTGTATCTCTCAACGCAAACGCAACAGCGACAGCACAATGGAATGCGGTAACCCATTCTGTCACCTATAATTACAGCGAAAACGGCGGCACACCGACCACGCCGCTGGTCGTTGATGTGGCGGAAGGGGCGGCAATCGACCTTTCAAAAACAGGAACAAAAACCGGCTGGACTTTTGTTGGCTGGAATACGAACAAAAACGCAACGGTTAAACTCAACTCCTTGAACATGGGAACCGGCAACATCACGCTTTACGCCGTTTATAGCAAAGTGCTGACCGGCAGTTTTAAAGATACCACCGGTACACAGACCGCGACAACCATTGTTTATAATAAATCCACAAGCGGTATTGTAACCGCGCCTTCCCAACGGAGCTATTCAGGCTGGACATCGAGAGGCTGGGGAACCGGGACAGCGGCTGACGCGGCAGCGGTTTCGAACTTTTCCATCACGACAACGGAAGGAACTAAGAATTACTACGGCCTTTATCAGCGCACTTTAACCTTGAGTTATAACGCTAATGGAGGGAGCCCAACTCCATCTAGTCAAACCGGAACACAATATGCGAACAGCTACAGTATCAGTACGACCAAGAACCCCTCCTTCACACTGGCGGCGGCAATCAGCAGAAGCGGGTACACCTTCAATAAATGGGCGGCGGGTTCGGTGAGCGGCACACAATACAGCGCCGGTGCAAACATCGTTATAAACACGAATACGACGATGTATGCGTTGTGGATTACCAATAGTGTACCGAGTTTGCTAAACCCCAGCGATATTTATTATTTCGCCAACAGTTCTTCGAGCTTTGGATGCCCGACATATACCATGTCCGACAGCGATTTTCTAAAATTAACGAATTATGTGAAAAAGCAAGACTCAAACCCCCAGACGACCATTAACTATCTTCAGGATATGAGAGAAAGCAGTTGGGGCGGTTCCTGTTATGGCATGGCAACAACGACGATTTTGGACAAAATCGGAAAGATAAG
>DAITOC010000376.1:0-1441 GCA_036834305.1 Clostridiales bacterium | reverse complement strand
GCGGAAGCCGAGGCGATATGGGCCGATGCGGACCGCTTCAACCGCATGTCGCTGATGAACATCGCTTCGGCGGGGCGCTTTGCCGCCGACCGGTCCGTTCGCGAATACGCGGAAACGATTTGGGGCACAAAACCGGTTGAGTAATTCCTTTAAGTTTCCCCGGCGCTTGACTGTGTGACGGCCGCCCACGCGAATTGTTAAAAACAGGAGCTGTTGATATGATAAAAAAAATCAAAAACACGGTCAAAGACATGGCGCCGGTTGTCGGCATGGTGATCGGTTGCGCGGCGGGCGGCCTGGCAGGGCTTTTTATGAAGAAAAACACAACGGCCGGCGCGGCCGTCGGGGCGGGGATCGGCCTTGTGGCCGGGTCGATGGTAGCCGAACTGATCTGATAAGACAAACTATAAAAAATCAGCGGTCGGAATACCGACTGCTGATTTAATCTTTATAGCTACCTGACGCGAAGTTCATTTGTATAGTATAACCGCCTTATGCGCGGCCTGTTTCAGCAGTTCGATAATCTCCGTTTCGGTGCCTTCCGGCTCGAACTTGTTGCCGAAGACGCTCTTTCCCGTGAAAACTCCGTACCACACCGCGCCGAGAAGATACCGGCCATAACCGAAGCTCGCGTGAAAGCCGTCCCGGTTTAAACTCCGCGGGCTGCCGTCCCCGAATGCGGTATTGAACAGCGGATTTTCCCGGGCCATTTGCAGTGCTTCGCCGCATGGAATAATTCGCACGGGCGCGCCGTTGAGAACGCCGAGACGTTCGGCGGCTTCCGCGTATGCCTGCTTGAGGGATAGGAACATTACCTCTTGGCTGTTTTCGTATTCGGATAAACGGTCATAGCCGTTTTCGTAAGCCCAGGTCTGGTGAATAAGAATTTCCGCGCCCGGGCACAAAGCTTTGACAAAGTGAAAGAGGTTTTCGATGAACGGAAAATAGGTTGCGCGCTTGCCGCTCAAAATGCTGCTCTGCTGCAGGGTGATAAAATCATAGCCGCCGTTTTTCAGCGTTTCGGGGAGGGAAACGCTGTCTTCGGTTTCCTCCCCGTTGACCGTTTTGCAATAGGCTTCGGCGCCCGACAAGGCGTTCTCCCAATGCAGCTTCAACGGGCAGCCGCCGATGCATAAACTGACGACTTTGATATCCGTGCCGCCCGCCTTGGCTATCTGATGAAGCCACGCGGAAGCGTCGTCGGAAAAGCTGTTGCCGACAGCGAGTATGTTCATGGTTTCTTCCTTTCGACAAACCCCGGTTCATTTCCCGGGCAATTCGGATGGAACGATTGTACTTTTTCCGGGCGCTGCTGTCAATATATTCCGAAAAGCGTTGCGCGCGGGGCCGTTTTCGTGTTAAACTGTTGGCAAAGAAACACATATTGAAAGAGGGAACGGGAATGGCAAAAACCGCTCAAGCAAAAAAGGAAAGCCAACAA
>DAITOC010000375.1:0-1451 GCA_036834305.1 Clostridiales bacterium | reverse complement strand
TGTCGCCACCGTCCTCTCGGCCCAATGCACGGACGCGAGGGTGAACATGGTGACACCGGAGTTGTTCGCGAAATACCGCAGTGCCCTCGACTACGCGGAAGCGAGACAAGAAGACATCGAAGAGATTATCCGTTCCTGCGGTTTTTATCACGCAAAAGCCCGCAACATAATCGGGCTGGGACGAGTGCTCGCGGACGAATTCGACGGCAAGGTACCCGGGACGATTGAGGAGCTCGTGCGTTTGCCCGGCGTCGGCAGAAAAACGGCTAATCTGATTTGCGGCGATATCTATGGCCTGCCCGCCGTTGTCGCCGATACGCACTTAATCCGGATTGCCAACCTTCTCGGTTTGGTGGATACAAAGGACCCTTATAAGGTTGAAACGCAGTTGAAAGCGCTGCTTCCCCCCGAGGAAAGCAACGCCTTTTGCCACCGCTGCGTCCACCACGGCAGGGCTGTCTGCGTCGCAAGGAAACCGAAGTGCGGTGAATGCCGTATGAACTCTTTTTGCCCGAGCGCGTTAAATTCGCCGTGACAGAAACTGCTTTATAAAGCTGTCAGGAGAAAACCGCATACTACGGCGCCCGCGCAGGCCGCGGCCGCAAGCATCAGCGCGAGAGCGAAGCGCTTTTTCCGGATTCTCGTCGGCGGCGGAGCCCCCGCACCGTGCGCTATTAAGTTAGCCCTCTCCCTGAGCTTGCCCTCGCTGACGGCGGCAAATTCAGGCTTGACAAAGAACAGCACTTTTTCAAAATATTCGCATTGTGTTTCGTTTACCTCGACGACCTGCCTGTTGACTCCCTTTATCATTCTGCAACCCTCTTTTTCATTCACTGCCTGTTTATTTTTGACTTCGGGCCAGGCAAATATACCGGCGGCGTGGCGAAAATTTTGATGGATTTTAGGTAAAAGGGGGAATTTATTTTTTTCTTATTCAGTAATAAATTTATTTTTATACGTTCGGTAATAAGCAAAAATACAAATCTTGTGGAAAACCATGTGGAAAATGTTAATAACCACGCAATTAATCCCTCAATAAACTTGATTTTGTACTTGTGGATAACTTATTTTTGCTTTTCTTCCTATACTTAGGGTTTTACAGCCTTTACGGATCTTGTGGAAACCTGCCGGATTTTGATGAAATCACGAATATTTGGAGTTGCGAAAAGAGGCATATTTGCCACCGCCGCTGTTTATCCGAGCAAGAGAAAGCTACAAAAGCTTGACATCATGACGGCATTATGCTATTTTGTTAGATGAAATACTGTGAGAGTATATCGACGACATAACAAAGTATATTATAGGAAAACGAGTGTGAAGGAGGACAACCATGGCCGGTAAGTTTGTTATTAAGGAAACCAAAACAGGCGTGAAGTTCGATCTGAAAGCTGGTAACGGTGAGATTATCCTGAATTCGGAGGTTTATTCTTCCCTGGTGTCGTGCAAAAACG
>DAITOC010000374.1:0-1467 GCA_036834305.1 Clostridiales bacterium | reverse complement strand
AATTAACATAGTCACACCTGAAAATCCGCGCAGAAGATATTATATTATCCGCCCGTTGTTTTGTCAATAATTTTTAAATCTTTCGGCAATATTCATATACCCGCGCCGGGATTTCCTCCTCCTGCGCGGAAACGGTGAACACAAAATCGATACCTGTTTTTTCGCTCAAACCACTGACTTTTTGCATAAACTCGGCCATCTGTTCGTAATCCCTGCCGCCGATACGCAGGGTAGCGTCAACCAGGACATCCGTGATGTCGTGGTCGCCTGCGCAAATGCCGCTTAAGAAGCCGTAAAAAGCGTCGTAACCCTCGACGCCGAAGTAATCCGCGGCAATAAGACGGGCTCGGTAATTGACATCATAGGTGAGTTTCGTCTCTTTTTCGACACACACGACATGGCCTTTGGAATGATCAATGGCCTCGTTGACCAACCCTATCAGACGTTTGGTTTTGCCCGAACCTTTGTTGCCGATAATCAACGATATCATGGCAATCTCCTCCTTTGCTGTTTTAAAGTCTTTTTTCAAGTTCGCTTTTCAATTCTTCATACCCTCGCTTGCCAAGCAGGGCGAACATGTTGCGTTTATAATCTTCCACTCCCGGCTGGTCGAACGGGTTAACACCCAGTATATAGCCGGACAGACCGCAGGCCTTTTCGAAAAAATAAAGCAACCAGCCGAGACTGTATTCCTTGCGGTCGGGAATTTTTAACACGATGTTCGGAACGCCGCCGTCGACATGAGCGAGGACAGTCCCTTTAAACGCTTTGCGATTGATATAAGTAACGGTTTTTCCGGCCAGGAAATTCAATTCGTCGGTATTTTGGGGATCGTATGCGACTGTCACATCATCGCCGGGATTCTCAATGAAAACAGCTGTTTCAAACAAAATCCGCTCGCCTTGCTGAATGTATTGCCCCATGGAATGAAGGTCGGTCGAAAAAACGGCCGAGGCCGGAAAAATCCCTTTGCCGTCCTTCCCCTCACTCTCGCCGAACAACTGCTTGAACCATTCGCACATCATGGTAAAAGACGGCTCAAAACTGACGATCATTTCAATTTTTTTACCGCTTCTGTAAAGAAGGTTGCGGATGGCGGCATATCGGTAACAAGCGTTCTTATCCAGGTCCGGATGGAGGTATTCTTCTCTCGCGTCGGCCGCGCCGCGCATGAGTTCATCGATGTCAACGCCCGCGACGGCAATCGGCAGAAGGCCGACGGCGGTTAGAACCGAGTAACGGCCGCCGATGTCATCGGGCACAACGAAGGTTTCGTACCCTTGCTCGTCGGCAAGCGTTTTTAAAGCGCCCCTGGCTTTGTCCGTCGTGACGAATATTCTGCCGGCAGCCTCTTTTTTACCGTACCGTTGCTCGAGCCGTTCCCTGAAGACGCGGAACGCGACGGCCGGCTCGGTCGTGGTGCCCGATTTGGATATGACGTTAATCGAGAAATCTCTGCCTTCACAA
>DAITOC010000373.1:0-1476 GCA_036834305.1 Clostridiales bacterium | reverse complement strand
CCGAAACACGGCCTTCTTCGTGCATGATCTCTTTCGGTACGCCGATAATCATTGACCAGACCTCCGTTCATATTCATCCAATTCGGGGTTAACCGAATAGTATTCTTTAACGGTCGACAGCACTACCAGGGTCTTGGTAACGGAAACGCCTTTTTCGCGTCAAGAATCACGGTGTATTTTTTGATAACCCCGCTGCTTTCGAGCTTTTTGATTCTCTCGATAACGGCCGATACGGACATATTGACCTTCGCTCCGATAACCGACGCGTTCTCCCGCGCGTTTTCCCTGAGACAATCGATAGTTTTCAGGTAAATTTTATCCATATCGCACCGTCCGGCAACGCCTTGTTTTTTTCATATTTTACCACTGTTTGCGATAAAATGTAAACAGAGTTTGTTAATAAAGATAATAATTTCAGTATTTGTTTTATATTACCATAATTTTTTCCGCCTTCAATAGTATCATTTTAATACCCTATTGACCGGAATGTTATAAAATGTTATATTTAACAAAACATAACATGTTGTGGTGAACTATGAAGACCTTGAGGCGCGAAAAATTGCAGGCGCATATTCAGGAGAAAGGGGCGGCAACCCTCAAGGAGCTGCACGCGCTTTTCCCCGATGTCAGCCTGATGACCATTCACAGGGACCTGGATTTTCTTGAAGTCAACGGGTTTATCCACCGTGTCCATGGAGGGGCCCAGGCTGTGGGAAATTTGGTAGAACCCGGATTTGAGGCGCGCGAAAACGAAAACAGCGCCTATAAGAGAAAAATGGCTCAAAAAGCCCTGCCCCTGATAAAGCCCGGCAACGCGATATTTCTCGACTCGGGAACAACCTGCAGCGCGCTCGCCGAGGTTCTGCCGGATATGGACATCAGCGTTTTCACGACAGGCCCAAACATCGCGCTGGCGCTCATGCGGCTGAACAAGCCTTCCGTCAACATATGCGGCGGCAGTATCAACCGCGCTAATCTGGCTGTGTCGGGTCAAAGCACACTGGATATGCTTAAAAATGTCAACATTGACACGGCGTTCATCGGGGCGGGAGGGTATTCGTCCGCAAGCGGTTTCACCGGGGGCCGGGAGAGCGAGGCCAAGGTCAAAGAGCTGGTGATTCGCAAAGCCCGCACGGTCGTCGCGATGGTTGACAGTTCCAAACTTTCAAGGATTCTGCCGTTCACTTTCGCGCGACTCGCGGACTTCCACATCGTTATCGACGACGGCCGGCTGCCCGAAGACTTTCTCGAGGAATCACGCAAACTCAACATAACGGTTATTTAAAGAGAAGACAGGAGCGTTGAAAAACATGAGAACAACCGCTGTCAGGTTATACGGCAAAAACGATTTGAGGCTTGAGAGATTTGATTTGCCTTCGATGGCCGAGAACGAAATTCTCGCTAGAATCGTTTCGGACAGCCTTTGCATGTCCTCCCACAAAGCGGCCGAGCAAGGCGCGGCACACAAGCGCGTGC
>DAITOC010000372.1:0-1482 GCA_036834305.1 Clostridiales bacterium | reverse complement strand
GGAGGCGGACGGCACAGTCGATCTTCTTCCCAAAAAAGAAGTTATAAAACTGAGACTTTAAATTGAACGCCTGGAGAAATTTTTGGGCGGCATTACGGAAATGAGAAAGCAGCCTGCCGCCATGTTTATCGTCGACCCCAGGAAAGAAAGAATTGCCGTTGCCGAAGCGAAAAAGCTCGGTATTCCGATAGTGGCGATTGTGGACACAAACTGCGACCCCGACGAAATCGACTATGTCATTCCCGGCAACGACGACGCTATCCGCGCCGTCAGGCTGATTTCATCGGCAATGGCGGACGGCATCATTGAAGGCCGCCAGGGTGAGCAGGGAACCGCTACCGAAGAGGAAAACAAAGCAGAGACAGAGGAGGATTAATTCATGGCTTTCACAGCAAAGGATGTTCAAACCCTTCGTGAAAAAACAGGCGTCGGTATGATGGACTGCAAAAAAGCGCTTGCGGCTTCCGATGGAGATATGGAAAAAGCAATTGAGTTTTTACGCGAAAAAGGCCTTGCCGCCGCCGAAAAAAAGGCCGGCCGCATAGCCGCCGAAGGCGTTGTTCTGGCGACCTATGACGAAGAAACGAAAATAAGCGTTATCGTCGAAGTTAACAGCGAAACCGACTTTGTCGCCAAGAACGAAGAGTTTAAGAGTTTTGTGGCGAGCATCGCCAAAACAATCGCCGATGTCAACCCCGCGGATCTTGATTCCCTCATGAGTATGAAACTTGCGGGAAGCAACAGAACGGTTCAGGAAAATCTTCAAGACAAGATTCTGTCCATCGGTGAAAACCTGAAAATCAGGCGCTTTGTGCGTTCCGAAGGCGTCGCCACAATCTATGTTCACGGCGGCGGAACGGTCGGCGTTATCGTCCACTTTGACGCCGACAAGGCTTTGGTTTCAAACGAAGCTTTCAAAACAATGGGCAAAGATGTCGCGATGCAAATCGCGGCAATGAGCCCGCTGTACCTTGACAGGGACTCCGTGCCCGCCGACGTGATCGCTTATGAAAAACAGATTCTTGCCGCTCAGATCAAAGAAGACGAAAAGATGAAAAACAAACCGGAGAAGGTTATCGAAGGCATTATTAGCGGTAAGATTCAAAAGTATTTCAAAGAGTTTTGCTTGTTGGAGCAGCAATTTGTTAAAGACAGCGAGATGACTGTCGACAAGTATATCCGGTCCGTCGCTCAAGAACTTGGCGCTGATATCAAGGCGACCGGTTTTGTTCGGTTCGCCAAGGGCGAGGGGCTCCAGAAAAAAGAAGACAATTTTGCCGATGAAGTTGCCAATATGGTGAAATAGGGGGCGTTTTATGGAGCGCTACGCATGGAGAGCGAAAGTTCTTGACGGCAAACTTGACGAGTATATCCGCCGGCATGACGAAATATGGCCGGAAATGCTGAAAGTGCTCAAGGAAGCCGGAATCCGCAACTATACCATTTGGAACAACGGCAGCGACCTCTTCGGGTATTACGAAT
>DAITOC010000371.1:1267-1484 GCA_036834305.1 Clostridiales bacterium | reverse complement strand
TCGCCATTACGGCGTACGATATCTATGGCCTTTCGGAGATCGCGGGCCCCGGCGTCGCTTACGAATGCTCCGAGCAAGCCGGCATGCACATCTGCGAGGATTTCTTCTACCCCGAGGTCATCGACCCTGACACCCTCGAGCCGTTGCCCGACGGGACCTACGGCGAGTTGGTCTTCACCTGCATCGGCAAAGAGGCGCTGCCGCTCGTCCGTTACCG
>DAITOC010000371.1:0-1257 GCA_036834305.1 Clostridiales bacterium | reverse complement strand
CACGCGGGATATTTCGGCTCTCAGCCACGAAACGTGCGCCTGCGGCCGAACGCTTGTAAGAATGCAGAAACCCAGAGGCCGCACGGACGATATGCTCATCATCCGCGGCGTCAATGTGTTCCCGTCGCAGGTCGAGCATGTCATTTTATCGCTCGGTATGGAGCCCAACTATCAAATCGTCGTCGAACGGGTGAACAACCTCGACACAATGACGGTGCAAATTGAAATGAGCGAAACGCTGTTCTCGGACTCCGTACGCCGGATTGAGGAAACGGAGCGAAAAATCTGCGGCGCGCTGCAGTCAACCCTCGGTGTCTCCACCGCCGTCCACCTCGTCGAACCCCATACTTTACCGCGCTCGGAGGGCAAAGCGGTCAGAGTCATCGATAAACGAAAAATATAAACTCCGCGGCCGAAAATTTGAAGGAGGAATTGGAATGCCCATCAAACAAATTTCGATTTTTGTTGAGAACAAGCCCGGCAGGCTGGCCCTCATCACCTCGATTATCGCCAGGCATAACATTGACATCCGGGCGCTTTCCATCGCGGACACAACCGATTACGGTATTCTGCGCCTGATAGTCAACAACCCGGACAACGCGGTCAGCGCGCTCAAGGACGAAGGCATGACCGTCTCCGCCACGGAGGTTCTCGGCATCGCGATTCCCGATGTGCCCGGCGGCTTCGCGAGCGCGATTCGAGCCCTTTCCGACGCGGACATCAGCGTGGAATACGCGTACGCGTTTATTTCGCCGGAAAAAGGCAGCGCGTATGTAATCATCCGTGTGGAAGATATTGAGGCGGCTTCAAAAGCCCTTCTCGGGTCCGGAATAAAACTCATCGAGCAAAGCGAGATTTTTCATTGAACAAACAGCCCTTTGACTCGAAGTCAAAGGGCCTTTTTTCGGCGCGCCGCGCGACTGATGAAAGGAGAACAGCCGTATGTTTGAAAACAACTGGGAGTCTTTGAACAAAAGGCCGGTACCGTCTTGGTTTGAAGACGCGAAGTTCGGCATATTCATTCATTGGGGACTGTATTCGGTGCCGGCTTTCGCGCCGAAAGGCAAATACGCCGAATGGTACGGCCACAGCATGCTTGACAAAGAAGGCGAAACCCGGCGTTTCCATGTGAAAAACTACGGTGAGCGATTCAAGTACGCTGATTTCGTCCATCTGTTCAAAGCCGAGTTGTTTGACGCCGACGAATGGGCTTCGCTTTTTCAAAAGGCAGGCGCCAAATACATCAACCTTGTTTCC
>DAITOC010000370.1:0-1488 GCA_036834305.1 Clostridiales bacterium | reverse complement strand
TCTTCCGCTTCGTGCCCCCGCGCCCAAGGCTCATAAAAGAGCGGGCGAAGCCGGCGATATGCTGAAGGTGAGTATTCTTAACTCAGATAAATGCTACCGCTATGTGGGCGCTGTCGTTAAAAATGTTCAAATCGCCCCGTCGCCCCTGTGGATTCGTGAGCGTTTGAGGGCAAGCGGCGTCAGGCCTATTAACAACATTGTCGACATTACCAACTTTGTGATGCTCGAATTCGGCCAGCCGATGCATGCTTTTGACATTCGCTACCTGACCGGTTCGGAAGTAGTGGTTCGCTGCGCTCGTGAAGGGGAATCCATAACAACACTCGACGGAATCCGCCGGGAACTTTCCGAAGACATGCTTGTGATAGCCGACACAGAAAAACCGGTGGCGATCGCCGGGGTAATGGGCGGAGAATACAGCGGTATTATGGACGATACGCAAACGATTGTTTTTGAATCCGCCTGTTTCAACGGCGCCAGCGTTCGCCAAACGGCGAAAAAACTGGGTATGAGAACCGAATCATCCTCCCGTTTTGAAAAAGAACTCGACCCTGCCGGCTGCCCGGTATCCATGGCTCGGGCTCTCGAACTCGTTGAATTGCTCCGGGCGGGCGAAGTGGTCAACGGTGTGGTTGACTGCAGTGTTTACGACGGAGAGCCGGTTACCCTGCCTTTCGACTGGCAATGGGTAAATGAATTTATCGGCATCGATATCCCCGAAGAGGAACAAAAACAGATACTGGAAAAACTCGAATTCAAGGTAAAAGACGGAGTCGTCACCGTTCCTTCATTCCGAAACGATGTGCGTCATCTTGCCGACATTTCGGAGGAAATCGCCAGGTTTTACGGGTATGAAAGAATACCGGGCAGGCCTTTAACCGGATTCGCGCAAGGCAAACTCACCGACACGCAAAAACTGGAAAGAGATTTAGCCGGCGCTCTTCTCGGCTGCGGGTTTTCTGAAATCCACACATACTCGTTTATCAGCCCCAAGGCGTATGACAAAATACTTTTGCCGCAAAACAGCGCGATGCGTGACAGTGTTGTCATTTCAAACCCGTTGGGCGAGGATACGAGCATTATGCGAACAACTCCCCTGCCCTCTATGTTGGATGTCCTTGAAAGAAACTATAGCCGTCGCAACGACAGCGCGAAGTTATTTGAACTCGCCACCGTTTACATCCCGAACGGAGCCGATTCGCTGCCGGAAGAATTAACGAAGATTTCCTTGGGAATGTACGGGCCGGGCTGTGACTTCTTTGCGTTAAAGGGCGCGGTTGAAGAACTGTTGTCAAAAGCCGGCGTTGAAAAGGCCGAAACACAACCGGTCACGGATAACCCTTCCTTTCATCCCGGCCGCTGCGCCAAACTTATCGCCGACAATACCGAATTCGCTGTTTTTGGCGAAATCCATCCGCTTGTTGCCGAAAACTGCGGGCTCGACACAAGAGTGTACTGCGCGTGCATAGATTTTAACGCGATAGCGAA
>DAITOC010000369.1:0-1489 GCA_036834305.1 Clostridiales bacterium | reverse complement strand
TTCCCCCACGCCGTCCAGTGGCAGGGCGTGCTGTACCTCGAGGACGGCCTCCACCGCGCTTTTAAACGCAAAATCCGTCAGAACCTGCGGCATGTTGATAAATTTTTCCAGCAGGCCCTCGATTTCCGCCTTTGCCGACTCGTCCGGGTCCGTGAGGTACTCGAAGCTTAAGTCCAGGATCTCACTGCAGAGAATCAGCTTCCTTGACCATGGCTTCAGTTCGTTAAAAAGCTTGGATTCGCTGTTTTTCAGCATTTCGCAGCAGGCGGCCAGGTTCATCTTATACTCCGCGATTAAGCCGAGCGCCCGCATAACATTGCCGGCCCGGAATTCCTGCTGGGCGGCCATGAACGTGCCGGCGAGCATCGGCGAATTGTCCACCTTCAAACAGGATGTCAGCAGGTTGTCGGCAAAATACTGAAACAAGCCGCTGTCTTTACCGACGACGGTGTCAATCGCGTAATTCCAAGAAGCCATGCGATCATACCCTTCGGGGTTCCACAAGTAATCCGCCACGGTTAAAAGCGGTATTTTCGAGCATTCGCAGTATTCCATGCAGTTGGCGATCAGGCCTTCGGCATACCGGTAAAGATCGGGGTCCCTGCCGGTGATATAGCCGAGGTGCATTTCGTTAACCATTTCCGCGTCGTTGACGGGGAAGTTGTCCCAATACAACGGCTTGTGGTTGGTCGCGTTGATGAACGTGACCGCTTCGGGCACCGTCAGTTCCTGTGAACAGATGTTGCGGCCGGTCCAAAACAAATCGATTCCCGCTTCAATGCCGCGGCCGAGTTTCGAAATAAAATACTCGTTGCCTTTCCCGTGGTATTGCAGGGGGCACAGCGTTAATTTGATGGCCGGGTCAATGATTTTCAGGTCGTCGTAAAGGCGGTTGGCAAGGTCGATGTGCGCGTTCACCGTTTCACCCGAAAACTTTTCGATATCCTCTTTGTAATGGAGTTGTTCGGGTATGTCGTCGAGCAGCAAACCGAAGTATTTCACGCCGCCGTCATAGATCTGCATGATTTTGTTAATCAGCGCGCGGTAGTCCTCTTCGCCGGTATAACGCATGCTCAGGCCCGGCGCGATGCAGAAATGAAAGTCGATAAAAAGGGACGCGGCCAGGTCGATGAGTTGTTTGAGGTCTTCAAACTCCTTTTCCGGATACAATTCGTCCCATTTATCCCTGTGATAGGGGTCGTCTTTCGGGCCGTAATAAAAGGCGTTCATCCTGTGAGCGGCCATGAGTTTAAGCATATCAGCTCTTTCGGCGGTCGACCATGGCTTGCCGTAAAAGCCCTCGATGAATCCCCTGCGCGCAAACAGAGGGTAATCCTCCAAAGACCCGATAAAGATTTCACCCGAGGCGAAAAACCGGGCGAGCGTGTTTACAGCGTGCCAAAGGCCGTGCCGTTCGGCGAAAGTTACGGTGATGTCCGCGCCGCCGTCCGTTTCTCGGCTTTCAATGCGGTACTTTTCATCGGTAAGG
>DAITOC010000368.1:0-1495 GCA_036834305.1 Clostridiales bacterium | reverse complement strand
AAGGGCGGCCGTTTTTATAAAACCGGTGAATCTCGCCGGTTGGCTGTACCACAGAAAGGTACCGAAAGATTTCAGAACTTGATAGACGAAGTGCTTCGTGAATTGATATGGACGGGGGAGTAACCATTGAAAAAAACGGTCATCACCTACATAGGCGGCGGCTCAAAAGATTGGGCGCATAAATACTTCGCCGACCTTTTGACCGGGGACGCTGTCTGCGGGGAACTCAGGCTTTACGACATTGATATACCGGCGGCTCAAAGAAACAAGAAGTATTTCGATAAACTGAAAAGGGACAACGCGCCCAAAATTAAAAGCGAGTGGCATTGCCGCGTAATCGGCAATATCGATACGGCGTTAAAAGGAGCCGAGTTTGTCTTAATATCCATATTGCCTTACAGCCTGAAAAATATGGTTGTCGACGTTCATTACCCCCAAAAATACGGTATCTGGCAGTCGGTCGGCGACACGGTGGGGCCGGGCGGCTACTCAAGGGCGCTCAGGACGATCCCTTCGTTTCGCTTTTTTGCCGACAGGATTCGGGCAAACTGTCCGGACGCCTGGGTCATCAATTACACCAACCCCCTGGTCATGTGCGTTAACACACTGTATAAAGAGTTCCCCGAGATTAAAGCGTTCGGCTGCTGCCATGAGGTGTTCGGCCTTCAATCCATTCTGGCCGGTGTTGCGGGTATGTATCTCGCCATGTCCGAAGTAGACCGGAAGATATTTATGGCCGCCGACCTCGCGGCCGTCAAGAGTGAACTGACACGGCAGGGAAAAGACTTCAACGACAAAAAGTGCTGCAAGACCTTTGACCGGCGTGAAGTCAGCATCAATGTGCAGGGCATCAACCATTTTACCTGGGTCAATAAAGCAAGTTACAAAGACCTTGACTTAATACCGGTGTTCGCCGCGTTTGTGAAAATGTTCAGGGAAAACAACAAAGACAGGCTCGGTCCGCTGGTACCGTCGCTGATAAAAAGAAAACGGAACGAGGAAAGCGTCAAATTCGGTCTGTTTGAGAAATACGGCAGCATCGGCGCCGCGGGGGACAGGCACCTTGCCGAATTCGTTCCGGAAAAATACCTTGCGGATAAACATGTGCTGAAAGACGGCTTCTTTTTAACTCCCGTTTGGGGCCGTATCGCCTATGACAAGATACTCCGGTCGAGGATTAAGTTGATAAACACCCCCCTGTTTCGCGCGAAACTGAAAAAATCGGGAGAAGAGGGCGTCATCATGATTTCCGCTCTCAGCGGATTGGGCGACTTTATGAGCAATGTCAACCTGCCGAACAAAGGCCAGGCAGAAAACCTTGTGCGGGACACCGCCGTCGAGACAAACGCGCTTTTTACGCTCGACAGCGTGGAGGCTTTGCCGGCCGGGATGATGAGCGAGGATATCGCCGAAATCGTCAATGTGCACGCGCAAAACCAAAAAGATTTCGTCGACGCGTATTTTGAGAAAGACAAGGTGAAATTGTGCCGCGTCT
>DAITOC010000367.1:0-1496 GCA_036834305.1 Clostridiales bacterium | reverse complement strand
GCCATTGCAATCCTCCACTCCTCACAGATTTATTGAATTATACTTGAGCAAAACCAAAGCGCAAAGCCCGGTTTCTATAAAACTGCCTGTTCCCCGCCGCTGTGCCGCGACTGCTCTGCCGCGGCGATAATTTTGTGGCTCGCGACGGTGGCGTCGATGAAGGTAACATCATCGGTGTTCGCGAGTTTGCCGTTCATGAGTTTGACAAAGGCGGTGATGAGCCGCATGTCGCCCTCGACGTGGCCGCCGGCGGCGATGAGTTTCGTGCGGACTTTTTTGCCGCCGCTGCCGAACATATTAACGGTGATTTTCGCCTTGTTATCTTGCCCGATGATTTCGCCCTTTGTGCAGGTGATGTGCGTCTTGCGGAACATTTTGTCGGTAAACGCCGTCATGGTGTGCACGGCGGTTTTGCCGTTCCCGAAATCCATCATGACCTGCTGGTGGTCAGCGACGTCGTTGTCGCAGTAATAGACGCAACGGCCGTATTTGCCGTTTTTGAGCGCTTCGTATTTGTCGCGGTCGGTGCTTTTGATTTTGTCGGTCAGCACCCGGCCCATGTATTTGATGAAGGTCGCTTTGTAGAACGGGTCTTTGATATAAAGCCGCTCGGCATCGTAAGGACAGGAAGCTTTGACTTTGCAGCCGTCGAGGCACCGCCTCGCGGCGCCCATGGGCGCGTTTTCCTCTTTAAAATATGTCAGCGCGCCGACGGAGGAAACGCTCCGGCAGGGGGAGCCCATGAACCATTGAATCAAATCGATGTCGTGGCAGCATTTCGCCAGAAGCGACGGGGAGGTTTCGCTTTCGTTGCGCCAGTTTCCGCGAACGAAACTGTGGGCGAAATGGAAGTAGGCGACGCTCTCGGAGTGATTGATTGTGACGATGTCGCCGAGTTCTCCGCTTCGCAGAATTTCCATCATCTTTTTATAGTAGTTGGAATACCTCAGCACATGGCAGACGACGACCTTGACGCCTTTGGCTTTCGCCTTCGCGGCGATTTCCTCGCATTCGGCGACGCTGACGGAAACCGGTTTTTCCATCAGCACATGGTACCCTAAGTCAATCGCCTTCAAGGCGTGCCCATAGTGCGAACGGTCCTGCGTGCAGACGAAAATCGCGTCGGCAAGTTTGCCCGCGCGGAAAAACGCGTCCTCGTTGTCGAAACACCGGTTGGCGGGCAGGCCGAATTTCTTTTGGGCTTCATGCAGCCGGACGAGGTTATTCTCACACAGCGCGACGATTTTCGCGTCTCTCGCGTGCATATATTTAATAAACGACATGTATTCGAGGCCGCGCATACCGGCCCCGATAACGGCTATTTTGACCATGGTTGACCCTCCGTTACTCGTTATTCTCGGCAACGGCAGCCGGTTCCCGGATCGTCTGTTCGTCTTTCTCATGGCGGCGCCGGTTGAGCTCGTCGAGTATGCGCGTATGCTCCTCGTCGGAAAGGCTGTAGCGCCAGGTCGGGATGACGGAACCAGGCAACCGAT
>DAITOC010000366.1:0-1501 GCA_036834305.1 Clostridiales bacterium | reverse complement strand
TAAATGACCAGAATTCTGTCGCTGACATTCATGACCTCGTCGAGCTCCAAGGATATAAGCAAAACGGCTTTGCCGGCGTCCCTCTGCGCGACAAGCTGCTTATGAATATACTCGACCGCGCCGACATCAAGGCCTCTCGTCGGCTGAACGGCAATGAGCAACTCCGGGTTTCGGTCGAGTTCCCTGGCAAGTATCGCTTTTTGCTGATTGCCGCCGGACATACTGCCCGCAACGGTGAAGGCTCCCTGACCGCTGCGAATATCGTATTGTTCAATCAAATCGGCAGCGTATTCCTCGATGCTTCTGAATTTAATAAAACCCGCCTTTTGAAAGCGATTTGTAAAATAGGTCTGCAGAACCAGGTTTTCGCCCAATGTAAATTGAAGCACCAGGCCGTGTTTTTGCCTGTCCTCCGGGATGTGAGCCATCCCCCGCATGGTCCGTTTGCGAATGGATAATCCTGTGATATCACTGCCATTCAATGTAATCGTTCCGCCGTCCGTTTTCTCGAGGCCGGTCAACGCGTAGACCAGTTCGCTTTGGCCGTTTCCGTCAATACCGGCGATACAGACGATTTCCCCTGCCCGAACGTCAAACGAAACACCGTTAACCGGCCTTTTGCCCGCGTGGCGCGCCTTGACAGACAGGTTGTCCACCTTCAGGATGGGGTTTCCGATATTCTCGGGTTCTTTTTCGACTTCGAAGCTGACCGGACGCCCAACCATCATTTCGGATAATTGCTCCCTGGATGTATCGGCAACATCGACGGTGCCGATATATTTTCCTTTGCGAAGAACGGTGCACCGGTCAGCGACGGCCTTGATTTCGTTGAGTTTATGGGTGATGAAGATAATCGATTTCCCTTCCTTGACCAAGTCCTTCATGATTCTCATCAGGTCGTCGATTTCCTGCGGCGTCAACACAGCGGTCGGTTCGTCAAAGATAAGTATTTCGTTCTCACGATACAGCATCTTCAGTATTTCTACCCTTTGCTGCATTCCCACGGAAATATCCGATATCAACGCGTCGGGATCCACCTTCAGCCGGTAGCTTTCACTGAGGGCCATTACCTTTTTTCGGGCTTGTTCCATTTTCAGGAAGCCGCCGCTCGTCGTTTCGACACCGAGGACGATGTTTTCAAGCACGGTGAAGTTGTGGACAAGTTTGAAATGCTGATGGACCATACCGATTTTCAAAGAGTTGGCGTCGTTGGGATTGTTTATTTTCGCGTCTTTGCCGTTGATTCGAATAACGCCTTTTTCCTGTTGATACAACCCGAAAAGCACGCTCATCAGCGTGGATTTTCCCGCGCCGTTTTCCCCGAGCAGGGCGTGTATTTCATGGCGCCGGATTCTAAGAGTCACATCGTCGTTTGCTTTGATGCCCGGGAATTCCTTGGTGATTCCGAGCATTTCGATCACATAATCTTCCATTCAATCACCCGCAAAATTTGTTGCCAAGGGAAAGAATTTCTGATAAAAGGGGCGGGCTGTTGCCCGCC
>DAITOC010000365.1:0-1504 GCA_036834305.1 Clostridiales bacterium | reverse complement strand
AGGCGAGCGTTAAGCCGGTCGGCGGTGCGTTTGACTACTTGTTATTCTCCGGCGCGCCGGGGGCTACCCTTGAGATGAAAACAAACTTTAACATTTACGGCAGCGTGCATTCAAATGGGGATTTTTCATCGAGTTACAACAACGGTTACATCATGGGTGCCGTCGAGGCGGTCGGCAATGTGTTTCTCAACAACGCGGTCGAAGTCGGGGCTAGAGTACCGGGCGCGGAGCATATCGATATGTACGACTTCCGATATGTGCTTGAACAGGTGGTGCCGGGCTACGACAGAACCACCGGAACCGTTGATGCTTCGCAATACGACCGCGTATACAACGGCTCGGTGGTGTCGCTTCTGTCGGGGCTGTTCACAATTCCGGTCAACGAAGATGTCTATATCAACGGCAACGTTACCTTTAAAAACGGCTTGCGCTGTTACGGCAAGCTTGTCGTCAACGGCAGCGTGACCGTGCAAGGGAATGTAGCTGGCGCGGAAAACAATACAAGCATAGAGATGAACCAGAACGGCTTGGTCTATGCCCTGAACGGCGGCATCACGATGGAAAAGAATTTCCGCGGGGCGGGCTGCTTGTTCGCGAAAGGCAGCCTCAATTTTGCCAACGGCAATGTCTATGTCGATAGCGATAAATCTATCAGTTTATATTCACAAAACGGCAATATCACCATGAATTTTGGCGGCACAGACGGGCATGGTATCATGTACGCCCCGGCCGGCAACATTACCGCCAACGGCGGCAACACCACCTGGCACGGAAGCATCATCGGCTGGACACTCAGCGCTATACCGGCCAATATTACGATGTATTCCAACAACAACTACCTGCCGTTCATCATCGGCTCCCGCGCCGCTATTCTCATTGAGTAATTCTTTCACCGGTCGGCTTCCGTTCCGGGCGGACGGAAGCCGTTCTTTTTTTTCTTGATTGCCCGCCCGCCTTATGGTAAACTATAAAAGAACGGATAAAATTCATACACGGAGGGTATCGGATGGCTCAAACACAGGCGGTCACGCCCGGTAAAAAAGCGGAGCAGGAAAAATATGTTTATCAGGACCGGCGCTATGTCGGCAGCAAAGAAACCTTCGCCTATGTTCTTTTCGATGTTTCACAGAGTTTCAACATCAGCGCGTATTCCGAGCGTTTCATCTTCGATGTCCTGAAAATTGACTTTTTGTACATATCGTTTCTGAATCTTGTCGGCGGTATTTGGGATGTCATCAACGATGTGTTTATCGGCACGATTGTCGACAAAACCCGCACCCGCTGGGGCAAATTCCGGCCCTGGCTGATCTCGGGCACCGTGCTCAACGCCCTCGTGCTCTACGCGCTCTTCGCGGCGCCGGAACAGGAGACCGGCGGGCTGATGGTCTGGTTCTCGGTGGTCTACATTTTATGGGGAATGACCTATACGATGATGGACATCCCCTACTGGTCGATGATCCCGGCGATCACCGCGGGCTGGTCATGGTGCAGATTGTGCCCGGCG
>DAITOC010000364.1:0-1517 GCA_036834305.1 Clostridiales bacterium | reverse complement strand
GGTTACTGCCCGTTTTCATTGGATATTACCGATTTTATAAACCCGGGCCGGAACGAGCTGGTCGTGCGTGTTTATGACCCGACGGACGCCGGATGGCAGCAAAGGGGCAAGCAGGTTCTGCGGACCCACGGATTTTGGTACACGGCAACTTCGGGAATTTGGCAGACCGTTTGGCTCGAACCCGTCGATAAACACCACATAATAAACATCAAACTCCTGCCGGATATCGACAGGTCAACGATCCGTATCAAAACGATTCTTTCCGCAAGCGATGACTGCCGGCTGAAAGCGTCTGTTTTAATGAAAAACAGGGAAGTATTTGCGGGTGAGATTGGTTTCGATGAAAGCGTGCGCATTGACGATCCGTTTTTGTGGAGCCCGGAGTCGCCGTTTCTTTACACATTGAAACTGGAGCTTTTCCGGGCAGGGGAACTCTGCGACCGGGTTGAAAGCTATTTTGGCATGCGCAAATTCAGCACCGGCACCGATGAAAACGGGGTTCCGCGCCTGATGTTGAACAACAAGCCCTATTTTCAAAAGGGATTGCTCGACCAAGGTTACTGGCCTGACGGTATTCTGACACCCCCGGCGGACGAGGCGATGGTTTACGATATTGAAGCGGCAAAAAGCATGGGCTTCAATATGCTGCGCAAACACATCAAAACGGAACCGCTGAGATGGTATTATCATTGTGACCGTTTAGGCATGATCGTTTGGCAGGATATGATAAGCGGGGGGCGGTATATCGGCAATTTGCTCGCCGGTGTCTTGCCGCTTACGGGAATAAGAATTAAGGACGATGCTTACGAGCGTTTCAGCAGGGATAAAAAAGAATGGAGGGATGATTACAAGCGGGAACTGTTTGAGATAATCGACACGTTATTCAACAGCGTATCCGTTGCTTGTTGGGTGCCTTTTAACGAAGCCTGGGGTCAGTTTGACGCCCGGCGAATCGGTGAAGAGATAAAAGAATACGACCCCGGGCGGATTGTCGACCATGCCAGCGGCTGGTACGATCAGGGCGGGCCGGAACTTCGCAGCGTCCACCGGTATATTTTACGGGTCAGAAAACCCAAAGACGATTCCCGGCCTTTTGTGTTAAGCGAATACGGCGGATACAGCCTTGTCAAGGAAAACCATGTTTGGAACAGGGAAAAGTGCTTCGGCTACAGAATGTTCCGGAATAAAACGGCTCTGACGAAAGCCTATGAAAAACTACACAACAAGCAAGTCATTCCTCTGATAGAAAAAGGCCTCAGCGCGACCGTCTACACGCAACTCAGCGATGTCGAGAATGAAGTCAACGGGCTCCTCACCTATGACAGGGACAGTATAAAAATTGATACCTCCGTTGTGAACGCGTTGAATGAACGGCTCACCTTATGACTTTCAAGATGTACATGGATAGGGGGATGGATTATGGCCGGGCAACAAAGGTCAAAACTGAAAGTTCTTTATCTGCTTGAAATATTTTGGCATAAAACCGATGAAACGAGCATACTCGACGCCACAGAAAT
>DAITOC010000363.1:0-1519 GCA_036834305.1 Clostridiales bacterium | reverse complement strand
CAGAATGGTCATTGAAGGGAGAAAAGGCAGAAAGAATACGATTTATGTGTTTTCCGATGGAGAATACGCCCTGACGGTTGACGCCGGTTTTTGGTTTTCTTACGGTTTTCATTGCGGGCAGGAAATAAGCCCGGAAGAATATGAATTGTTCGAACTCAAGGCGATGGTTCACGGCGCGTATGACAAGGCGCTGTATCTTCTGTCTTCGCGTGACCGAAGCGCAAAGGAACTCGAAGACAAATTGTCCTCAAAGTTCGGTAAAACGGCCGCGTGCGCGGCAGTTTCGAAGGCGCGTAACCTGAACCTTGTCGACGACGACGCTTTCGCGAAAAAGTTGTCGGAGGAGCTTTTTTATAAAAGAGGGTTCAGCCCGTCGAGAATTTACCTGGAGTTGAAACGAAAAGGGATAACCGGTGATTTGGCAAGAGAAACCGCCGCAAGTATTGACTTTGACCCTCAGGAGCGTATTATAGAACTGGTCAGAACAAAGTACAGTCGGCACCTGCACGACGAGTCGGGTAAGCAGCGGCTTTTCGCGGCTTTGGCCAGACTCGGATATTCGTATGCGGACATACGGTCAGCTTTGCGGGCGCTTGATGTCGAAATTGGCGACGAACACGATATTTTTGATTAGGCGGAGGAACGCGATGTCCCTGAAGGTTGGATTGATTTCACTCGGATGCCCGAAAAACCAGGTTGACGCCGAAATAATGTTTTATAAACTTGAGGAAGCCGGCTTTGAAATCGTCGATTATATTGACGGAGCCGACGCGGTGATTGTCAATACCTGCGCTTTTATTGATGACGCGAAAAAGGAAGCGATTGAAAATATCCTCGAAGTGGCCCAGTTAAAAAAAGACGGAACCGTTGGCTCCGTTCTCGTTACCGGCTGTTTACCGCAGCGCTATAAAGACGAGATTATGAAAGAAATTCCGGAAGTCGACGCGGTTCTCGGAATTGGCGCGAACACCGATATCTCGGAATATGTCCGAAAGGCGGTATCCGGTGAAAAGATTTCCGCTTACCCTCCGCGGGCAAAACTGCCTTTAACCGGCGAGCGAATACTGACGACTCCGCCCTACTGGGCGTATTTAAAAATAGCGGATGGCTGCTCCAACGCGTGTTCTTACTGTACCATACCGGCAATCCGGGGCGGTTACAGAAGCCGGGAAATGGAAGACATTCTCGAAGAGGCTCGAGGGCTGGCTTTAAACGGGGCAAAAGAACTGGTTTTAATCGCGCAGGATACGACCGGTTACGGCATTGATTTGTATGGCTCTGCGCAACTGCCCGAATTGCTTAACAGGCTTTCACGGATCGATGGCATTGAGTGGCTGCGATTGCTCTATTGTTACCCTGACAGAATTACCGATGAATTGCTTGACACAATGGCGGCCAATCCCAAAGTCCTGCATTATTTGGATATACCTCTGCAACACATTGACGACAACCTCTTAAAGGCCATGAACAGAAGGGGACACTCCGCCGAAATCAAGGCCTTAATTCAGAAAATACGGGA
>DAITOC010000362.1:0-1522 GCA_036834305.1 Clostridiales bacterium | reverse complement strand
CATCGGGGTGTATCTTTCTGTTTTTTAAAACAGCGGCAACCTTCATCATATCAAGCAGGGACGAATTGGTGCAGGAACCGATGCAAACCTGGTCGATCTTTATTCTTCCAATCTCTGTGACCGGATTGACCATGTCCGGCATATGGGGCATAGCCGCAAGCGGGACAACACGGTTGAGGTCAATCTCGATAACCTCGTCATAAACGGCATCGGCGTCGGCCGAAACCGCGACGAAATCCTTTCCGCGCCCTTGCATTTCCAAAAACTTTCTCGTTGTTTCATCCGAAGGGAAAACCGATGTCGTCGCGCCGAGTTCTGTCCCCATATTTGTTATGGTAGCCCTTTCGGGTATGGACAAGGCTTTCACACCGTCGCCGCCATACTCCAGTATTCTGCCGACACCGCCCTTGACGGACATGCTTCCTATAATTTGTAAAATAACGTCTTTGGCCGAGACCCAGGGTGACAGCGAACCCGTCAACTTCACCAGTACAATTTTCGGCATATTGATGTAATAGGGACCGCCACCCATCGCTACGGCGACGTCGAGGCCTCCGGCGCCGAAAGACAGCATACCTATTCCGCCGGCTGTCGGCGTGTGGCTGTCCGAACCGATGAGTGTTTTTCCCGGGATACCGAACCGTTCCAGATGAACCTGGTGGCAAATTCCGTTCCCCGGGCGCGAAAACAATACGCCTCTTTTTTTCGCAACGCTTTGTATGAACGCGTGGTCGTCTGCGTTTTCGAACCCGGTCTGCAATGAGTTATGGTCGATATAGGCCACCGAAAGTTCCGTTTTGACCCGCTTGGCTCCCAAAGCTTCGAATTCGAGATATGCCATTGTTCCGGTTGCGTCCTGCGTGAGAGTCTGGTCAATACGAATACCGATTTCAGCCCCGGTTTTCATTTCGCCGGCAGTCAAATGGCTGGTTATCAGTTTTTCGGATAAAGTCAAACCCAAAACAATTCCCCCCCATTCAGATTCTTTAATAGTTTATAACCACCGCGTGTTTTTGTCAATGAATGAACAGACGAATACCGAGCGTTACGGACAAATATAGACGGTTTTGTTCTTGCTCTGGAAGCCGGGATATGTTATAATCAAAATATAATTTGCCGCTCTGATAATATTTCCCGGTCGGGGCAAAATAGATTGAAATACAATCCGGCGGGGGAATTGTTTTTGAGTTTCGGTAAAATAACAAAAAGCAAGCGGAAATCAGTCGATACCGCGATGCCCGGGTACGTTCCGGAAGTTCCCGACGGCGAACCGGCGGCCGAGCCCGCCGCTGAACCCGGCCGGCCTAATCCGGCGGACGACACCGACCCCGCGATAAAGCAAATTGTTGAAACAGGTTCCATAACGGTTGACAAAAAGGGGCATTTTATTCACTGCCTTACCATAATAGGCCAAATCGAAGGCCATTATATATTGCCTCCCCAGAACAAAACAACCAAATATGAACATGTCATACCGCAAATCGTCGCGATTGAGGAAAGCAAGGATATCGAAGGCCTAATC
>DAITOC010000361.1:0-1524 GCA_036834305.1 Clostridiales bacterium | reverse complement strand
GTTTTCGTTTAATTCGACACCCGCCAGTTCGCTTTACTCGGGGGCTTCGACCGATATTTCCGTCGGTGTGCCCGGCAGTTCTTCGGGCACGATGACGGTTGACATCTCCCTGGTACGCACGCGCACTGTCACCTTCCAATCCAACGGCGGCACGGCTGTCGCGGCGCTGACGCGGCTGATTGGGTCGAGCGTTTCAAAACCAACCGATCCGGCGAAGACCGGGCATACCTTCGCGGGCTGGTACGCTGACGCCGGGTTAACCTCGGCGGCAACCTGGCCTTTTACCCTCGGCGCCGCCAACATCACCTTCTATGCCAAATGGAACGCCAACATCTATACCATAACATATGACGGCAACGGAAGCACCGGCGGTTCAACGGCAAATTCCGCCCACACTTACGGGTTGCCGGCGGCTCTTTCTTTGAACGGTTTTACAAGGACAGGGTACAATTTCACCGGATGGTCAGCCGAACAGACAGCCGCGGCACCCGCCTATACCGACGGGCAAACCGTGGTGAACATCACGCCGAACCCGAACGAATTTTTCACCTTCTACGCTGTGTGGGAAAAAGTCCCGGTCACCCTCGCCGCGCTCGGCGGCTCCACGACGGTGATTAACACAGCGGCCGGGGCTATTTATGGCCTGTCGCCGGGTATCACAAAGGCGCAGTTTGAGAGCGGTTTCATCGAAATCAGCGGAAACGCGCGTTTGGAATACACGACCGCCGGCAATTACCTGGGCACCGGAACCGGTATCGAATTGATTGACAACGAAACCGATGAAACCTCGGCGGCTTACGCGATCGTCATTTTTGGGGACACCAACGGCGACAGCGTCATCGGCGCGCTTGACGCGGACACTTGTGTATTGGTTCAGGATTGGATGATTGACTGGAACCCAAACACGGACGCGGCCTTTTGCGCGGCCGGGGATATTAACGGCGACGGCCGTGTTGATTCCATTGACGCCGACCTGATTACGGCGCACAGCAATTGGGTTGTTGAAATTGATCAAACGACGGGTTTGGCGGGTTAATTATCGGCTCATTACCTTGGGAGTGCGATGCCATGAAGCGTATGAAAGCCGGGCTGACGGATGAGTTCCTTTATATTGGCATAGATGCCTAACATATAATTGGTAAATAAAAACGGGACGGGGTTGCTGGCAGCGTATTGCTGTTAACTCCGTCCCTTTATCATATCTTCCTGTCTAATTAATAAATAATTTCTACTATCGGTTGAATAATCTTCAAGAGATAAGTTATTGTTATTATTTTTTCAATCGATTATTATTTAACTAACAACTGCGCTGTTGATTCTGAGTTTAAAGGTGATAACATGACGATTTACTTTGGCGAAAACGTAAAACGTTTACGAAAGGAAAAAAATCTGACGCAAGAAACGCTTGCGGAATTTCTTGGCGTATCCTTTCAAGCTGTCAGTAAATGGGAGCGCGGCGAGAGTTTGCCCGATATTACCTATCTCCCTGCTATTGCTTCATTTTTCGGTGTGACAACGGATATG
>DAITOC010000360.1:0-1527 GCA_036834305.1 Clostridiales bacterium | reverse complement strand
TCCTTCCTCAACGATGTCGCGCGAAACATCACGGAACTTTGTTTTGACAGCCTCGACGCGCCTCCCGTTGTCGTCGGCGCGCAAAACTGGATTACGCCCCCGTTTGAGTTTGACGAGTATTTCTTCCCGCAGGCATCCTGGATTATCGACGCCGTGCATGAAAAAATACTGCCGTTGAAAGGCCATACGCCGACCGTCAACTACACGCCCGTCGAGCAAACACGCAAAGCGAAGAAAGGCGTTTGATGAATGAGCCGGGAGGATATACAATGAATTCCGACAGCGCGCTTCTAAAATACGGCAAGCCGGCATCGGCCTGGACACAGGCTCTTCCCATCGGAAACGGCTCGCTCGGAGCCATGATTTACGGAAAAACGGACAAAGAAATCATCGCGCTCAATCACGACGAACTCTGGAGCGGTTTCCCTCAGGACAAAACCAACAAAGGCAGTTATAAACACTTTCTCAAAGCGCGCGACCTCGCTCTGGGCGGCGAGCTTCTGCAGGCGCAGAAACTCATTGAAAAAAAGTGCCTGGGCACATGGACGCAGGCCTATATGCCGCTGGGCAACCTGAAACTGAACTTCGGCAAGAAGACGAAGGCGGAGAATTACCGCCGAAGCCTGGATTTGACCAACGCTGTGGCGGCCGTCGAATACCAAACCGGGGAGACAGTGTATAAACGGGAGGCTTTCGCCTCCTTCCCCGCGAAAGCGGTTTTCATCAGGCTGACCGCGCATGGGCCAGGAAAACTTAACTTCACGGTTGCCTTTGACAGCGAGCTTCGTTGCGCCGTTTTTACGGAAAACGGCCTGCTTATCGCCGACGGCGAGTGCCCGTCGGAATACAACCGCAACGGAAACGACCGCGACATCGTGTATTTTGATGAAGCGGAAAAACGCGGCGTTCAATTCCGCGCGGCTGTTCGCGCCGACACCGACGGGACGGCGTTTGCCGAAAACGGCCGTATTACCATACAAGACGCGACGCAAGCGGTTCTGGTCTTCGCTTGCGAAACAAGTTTCAACGGCTGGGACAAACAGCCTTTTCTCGAGGGAAAGGAATACAAAAACGCCTGCCTCAACCGCGTTCTTTCCGCCGGTTCCTATGAGGAATTGAAAGCAGGCCATATCGATGACTACAAACGCTATTATGACCGGGTCGCGCTCGACATCGGCAGCGACGGCAAGGCGGAAACGGACACCGACAAGAGGTTGCGGGACTTTCTCAGGAAGAAAGACGACCGGGGGCTGTACACTCTTTTGTTCAATTACGGCCGGTATCTGGCCATCGCCTGTTCGCGCGAGGGTACCCAGCCGTCGAACCTTCAGGGCATATGGAACGACCTGCTGACACCGCCCTGGCACGCCAATTACACGGTCAATATCAACACGGAAATGAACTATTGGCCGGTTCTCCCGTGCGCGATGCCCGAGCTCAACGGGCCTTTGATTGAAATGATCAAAGACATCGCGGTCTCCGGCAGGCGCACGGGGCCGTAGCCCAGGCTCTCGCCGGTATCCAGCT
>DAITOC010000359.1:0-1529 GCA_036834305.1 Clostridiales bacterium | reverse complement strand
AAAGTGGAATTTAACTTTGCAAGTTACTCAATCCTGCAAAACCACCAATCCGTTTTCACAACCGCCGACCCCGGCAGAGCAACGGAAAGCCAAAAGGCAAAAAGGAGTTTAAACTATGAGGATTTACGGAGTTCTGTGCGTATTGATTGTTTTGGCAATGGTGCTCACGCCGATACTTGCGCTTGACAGAATACCGAATGCCGGGGAATCGACCGGTACAAGCTCCGGCGCGTCAACGCAAAAAGCCGAGGAGGCCACCGAAAACAAAGAAGAAAAAAATCAAGATGAAAGCAAGGACAAGGACACCATCAGGGTGCTTTCTGTTTCGTCCGGCAAGGTTGAAGTAATCGATGAGCGGGAGTATGTCTGCGGAGCGGTGGCGGCGGAAATGCCCGCGACTTACCACCCGGAAGCGCTCAAAGCGCAAGCCGCGGCTTGCTATACCTATGCTTTGCGAATGAAGTATGAACAGGAACAGGCGCCCGACGCCAAACTCAAGGGCGCGTATATCACTGACGAAAGCACCACGCATCAGGGGTATCTGAACATCGCGCAGCGCAAGGCAAAATGGGGCGATAAATTCGAAGCATATTCCGAGAAAATCGAAAAGGCTGTCGACGAGGTTATCGGCAAAGTGATCACCTTTGACGGCCAGCCGATTATCGCTGCCTTTCACGCGATCAGCACCGGCAAAACAGAAGACGCGAAAACCGTTTGGGGAGAGGATATTCCGTATCTGAAACCGGTTTTGAGCGCCGGGGACCGGCTTTCACCCGATTACACGGCCACGGTGATTTTTTCACAGGATCAGTTTAAGAAAAAGGCTGCGTCGCTTAAAGGAGCACAGTTCGACGACGACGCGTCCGGCTGGGTCGGAAAGAGCAAGGCCTCGGACGCCGGCACCGTCATATCCATCGAAATCGGCGGCAAAGCCTTCACGGGCGCGCAAGTCCGAACGGCGCTTAACCTGCGCAGCCCGGCGTTTAAAATAGACTACAAAGACAAAAGTTTCACCGTGCACGTAACCGGATACGGCCATTCGGTGGGGATGAGCCAGTACGGCGCCGATTTCATGGCCAGGCAGGGCAGCACCTGGGAAGAAATCATCGAGCACTATTACACCGGCGTGTCGATTTCGCTCAACGCTTAATCGTTATTTCAGGCGATGGACGAAAAGGCCGCTTAACAGTTTGGGCTCAAACCAGGTTGATTTCGGCGGCATTATTTCACCCGCGTCGGCAATGGACATCAACTCGTCAAGCGTTGTCGGGAAAAGAGAAAACGCCAGAGTAAAATCATCGTCTCTCACTCTTCGTTCGAGTTCCTCAAGGCCCCGTATGCCGCCGACAAAATCGATCCGTTTGTCGGCGCGCGGGTCTTTAATGGCGAGAATGGGAGAAATCAGATAATTCTGCAGGATTGTCACATCGAGCCTGCCGACAGGCCCTTGGCCGGCATAGGTGTCTTCCTTCGCGGTCAGCTTATACCATTTATCGCCGAGCAACATACCGAACATATGCTGACCGGCC
>DAITOC010000358.1:0-1539 GCA_036834305.1 Clostridiales bacterium | reverse complement strand
AGATTTGGGAAGGAACCTGGTTTTCCGTCACGCACAACCGTTCGATTACTTTTAATGGCAACGGTTCAAACGCGGGTTCCACGCCTACAAAATACCTGGTTTGGGGCACTTCCGACGAACTGCCTTCCTGCGGGTTCACCAGAACCGGCTACACATTCGCCGGCTGGGCGACCTCGGCGGGCGGATCGGTCGCGTATTCGGACGGCGGCAATTTCGGCCCGATGCCCGACAGCAACGTCACTCTTTACGCCAAATGGACGGTTAAGACATACAGTGTTGTTTTTAACCCGGGTTATGGGGCTCTTGTGTCGCCAAATTCCAAGACGGTTACCTATGGAACAACTTACGCCGAAGGCGCCGGGGGGTGGCCGGTGCCTACGAAAACCGGCTATACTTTTGACGGCTGGTACACGGGATTTGACGGAACCGGAACCAAAATACTCGGAACAGATACGGTCAATATCACGGCCGACCTGATTGTTTACGCAAAATGGGTGCCGAACACCTACACGGTTACCTATAACGGTAACGGCAGCACGGGCGGCAGCACCCCGAATTCGTCCCATACTTACGATGTCGCCTCCTATTCGAGCATCAACGGTTTCACAAAGTTGGGTCACAACTTTCTTGGCTGGTCATTGTCACAGTCGGCAACCATGCCGACCTACACATCCGGCCAACAGGTCACCAACCTGACCGCCACACCGAACGGCATCGTTACGTTTTATGCCGTGTGGCGCGTTAACAACTATTCCGTGACCTTCAACGCTAATGGAGGCAACGGAACAATGCCTGCCCAAACCTTTGTTTTTGGCACATCGGCCACTCTGAATTCCGTGACATTCGGAAGAACCGGCTATTCATTCAAAGGTTGGGCGACATCTCAGGCTAACGCGAACGCGGGGATTATCGCGTACCCGAATAACGGCACTTACACAATGGTAACCGAAGGAGCTGTGCTGTACGCGTCGTGGGAAGCGAATGAGTATTTGATCACCTTCAACGCCGCCGGAGGGGACGGCGGTTGGAGCGAGTACCTCCGATACGGCCAGGCTTTAAACGCGCCTACTGTTACGAAGGAAGGGCATATGTTTATCGGATGGAATCCCTATGTGCCCGCCATGGTACCCGCAGCAGACACCACCTATACGGCGGAATGGGCCGTGCTCAGCTACACAATAACGTTCGATGCTAACGGAGGTACGGGCGGCACCATCTCGACGATGACATACGGGGCCCCGCTGACACCGCCTGCGGTGACGAAATCCGGTTATCAATTTGCGGGCTGGCTGCCCGTTGTTCCCGCTACAGTTCCCGGCTTTAACGCGACATATGTCGCGCAGTGGGCAATCGACGCCTATACCATCACCTTTGACGCGAACGGCGGCACGGGCGGGGATGTCTATTTGCTGCAGGCGGGTTCCGCGATGAATGCGCCGGTCGTTACAAGAGAGGGCTACACGTTTGCCGGCTGGTCACCCGAGCTGCCGGCGACGGTGCCCGCGCAGAACACGACATATACCGCGCAATGGACCATTA
>DAITOC010000357.1:0-1541 GCA_036834305.1 Clostridiales bacterium | reverse complement strand
GCACTTTTTTGAGAAGATCCTTGTCCTTGCCGATGGCCAGGGCGCGGCGCTTTATTTCTTTTGGCGTTAATTTGAGCATGCCGGCGAGGCTGCTGTTGTCCGAACCGATGGCGAAATCGTCGGCGGTAAGAATACCTTCCTCGAACGCATAATCAAGCTGCGCGGGTGTTATGTTGATCAGCAGCGTCTTAACGCACGCTATCTGCGCAAGCCCCGCGCCTATCTGCCTGTAATACTTTCTCTGATAATCCCAAAGCGTGTCCGCGCTGTATGCTCCCGCCTTATCCGCGAGAACGGTGTCGGAAAGCATCCTCGATGCTTTCAGGCTGTTCGCAATGCCGGAACCGATAATCGGCATAGTCATAAACGCGCTGTCGCCGATAGCCGCGTAGCCGTCGCACACCATAACCGAGAGGGGATGACGCACCGGAATTTTCACAAATTGGCCGCCTCGTAACAAGTCCCGGCCGAGAACGGGATTGGTTTGCCGGTAGCAGTCGGCCGTCCGGTTTGCCTCCTCCAAGTCAAACGGCTCGAACCGCCCGATGAGCAAATCGGCGAATGTATCCTCCGCCGCGACCCAGCCGACACCGGGCTTCCCCTCCGGCAAAAGGAAAACTTTGTATTTGACGGGAGTTTTTTCATAGCCGGCGCGGTTGTAAAAGGCGCGGTAGACATAGAACTGCCCGTACGGGCCGGCCGATTTCTCGATGCCGCACATCGGCGGAAGATTCCCGCGGACAGGGGAATCCAAGCCCGCGGCGTCGATAACAAGATCGCCGTAAAAATCGCCCTCGGAGGTTTGAATACCTGCCACGCGGTTGCCGAGTAAAATTGGAGCCGTAATATCGCAGCCGTAAACAAATCGTACGCCGCGCTCGGCGGCGTGCGAAAGCAAATGCTCATAAATGTCTTTGCGTTCCATCTTCATTTCGATTTCGTCTTCCGGAATATGCTGCTCCAACGGCTTCTTCATATCGGGGCTGTAGAAGGTCATGTTGCTTTTGTATTCAAACTTTTCTGCGGGGGGCATGGCCATTCCGGCCGCTTTCCATGCCGAGGGCGCGAAGATATCCGTCCAGTCATAGCCAAGCGTACCCTTTTTGTTGCGCTCATATACCGTTACGTCAAGGCCGGCGCCGGCCAGAAAAGCCGCCGCCGCGATGCCGCCGTGGCCGGCGCCCGCCACGATTATTTTTTTGCCCATCAGAACATACCTCCGAATTGTTGATTGAAAAGAGTATAGCAGAAGAATCCCTTAATGAAAACCCCGGTCAGCCGGAGCGGTAAAGTTCCTGTTGCCCGCATATTGATAAAGTGATAGAATAAAAGAGCATGGAAGACGTGCGGGCACAATCCGGGAAGTTCCGATTACGGCAGAGTATTGGCAACAAGGAGGGGTGGTTTTTTATGCAAAACGCGCTGAACACAGGCGGTGTGAAAACTCCTTACAATCTTTCTCCACGGGTTGAATTTCTAAGAGAGTATTATTTCAAAGGCTGTTCGAGAAAATGGAACAACGAATTCATACCATTTACGAC
>DAITOC010000356.1:0-1548 GCA_036834305.1 Clostridiales bacterium | reverse complement strand
GAATCCCAAGTGTATTTATCCGGGGAAGCCTTTGCCGCGGCCCCGGAACAAACCGGTATGCCTGTTAAGGTGAAGGCGAAATCCGCCCTGCTTATGGATGCCTCAACCGGCAAGGTGCTGATGGCCATGAACGAGCATCAAAAGGTGTTTCCCGCGTCGGTCACCAAAATCATGCCGCTGCTTTTGATAACGGAAGCGATTGACAACGGTAAAATCGCGCTCACCGACATGGTGACGACCAGCTCGACGGCGTCGTCCAAAGGCGGCTCTCAGATATGGCTGAAAGAAGGCGAAGCCATGTCTGTCGACGACCTGTTGAAAGCGACTGCAATTTACAGCGCGAACGACGCGTGCACGGCCCTCGGCGAGTATATCGCGGGCAGCAGCGAGGGCTTCGTAAAAATGATGAATGACCGCGCCGCGCGGCTCGGTATGAAAGACACCGTTTTCATAAACTGCACGGGGCTCGACGACGACACGGACGACCACCTGACCTCCGCTTATGACATCGCTCTGATGTCGCGCGAACTGCTCAAACACGAACGCATCATCAACTACACGACGGTTTGGATGGATACTCTGCGCGGCGGCCAGACGGAACTCGTCAACACCAACAAGCTCGTCCGTTTCTACGAGGGAACGACAGGGTTGAAGACGGGCACGACCAACAAAGCCGGGTGCTGTGTTTCGGCAACGGCAAAGCGAGAGGGCACGCACCTGATAGCCGTTGTCATGGGTTCCGAAAACAGCACGGACCGCTTCGAGGGCGCCAAAGCGATGCTCAACTGGGGGTTTGCGAACTTCGCGACCGTGACTCCTCAAATCAACAAATCGCTCGTTACGGATGTTGCGGTCATTAACGGCATCAAGGAAACCATTACACCCGTTATTCCGGAAGCCGCTCCCGTTTTGGTCACAAAAGGCAGCCAGGACAATATTAAGCAGGATATCCAAATGGCGGTGAATGTCGAGGCGCCCGTGGAAAAGGGCCAGGTCCTCGGCACGGTTACCATCAGCCTTGACGGCAATGTCATCGATGAACTCAAACTCACCTCGCCCGAAGCCGTCCGAAGGCTAACCTTTTTCGATGTCTTTAAGCGCCTGCTGCTGTCCCTGGCTTCATAACGCCTTCGGTATAAATAAAAATTACTCCTCTATTGAAATAACCGTTTTAATAGGTTACAATAATAACAGAAACGGCTTACTTTGTAGGGGATACTTTGGCAATTGAATTCGTTGAGAGTTTCGCGGGTGATGCCGCTTCACCCGCGAAACTGAAAGCCATCGAGCCGGAAGTCATGCGTGCCCACGGCCTGCTGCACAGCGGCAGGGGGGCGGGGAACGGCTTTCTCGGGTGGCTGGATTTACCGGTTAACTATGATAAGGCGGAGTTTGCCGCCATTAAAGCCGCCGCCGCGCGTATAACGAAGAGTTCGGAGATACTCATCGTTATCGGTATCGGCGGTTCTTATTTGGGCGCTCGCGCGGTCATCGAGTTTGTCAAGTCTCAAAACTACAACGCCTTGAAAAAAAGCGCGCCGGCTGTTT
>DAITOC010000355.1:0-1555 GCA_036834305.1 Clostridiales bacterium | reverse complement strand
AGCGATAATCCTGCTCTTCCTTGTTTTTAATACTATGAGGCGGTAGCCCTATGATAAAACGGCGATGGAAACGGTTAAAGAACGAACGTGGCCAGGCTCTTGTGGAGTTTGCCATTGTTTTGCCTATTTTGCTGCTGCTGGTTTGCGGCATCATTGATTTCGGGTGGCTGTTTTATAACCAGCTCGCCCTGAATAACAGTTGCCGCGAAGGCGCCCGTTTCGCCGTCGTCAATGTCAGCGAGACCAACTTTGAGGCTCTGGTCGAAGCGAAAATACTGAGCGTATCGCCTGATTCGATAAAAGAAGATTTAACGATTGACATTGAGTTGACGAACTTGACGGCGCCTCTCACGGGTGATGTCGTCCTTACTCTGACGGCGGATATAAAAGTTCTGACTCCCGTTCTCGGTATGTTCTCCGAAAACCAGGAAAGGACGATTACCTCACAGGTTGTGATGAAGGCCGAGTCATAAGATTGATTATAGAATTCAGGCGGAAAGGTAGAACATCATGAGAAAGGTATATCTCATCGCGACGATTGTAGCGATTATCACGGGCTTCGCCACCTATTTCTTCGCGACATCGATTGAAAAGAAAACCCATATCAAGGACGTCCCGACGGTTGACGTTGTCGTCGCCATTGTCGACATTCCTGAAAACAAACAGATAACGGCAGCAATGGTGGAATTGAAAAAAATTGTCCAAACCGCGGTGGTGGCGGATACGGCCACAAAACTGGAGGATGTCATTGGCAAACTCAACAAGTACCCCATAGCCGTCGGTGAACAAATCAGCTTGAAAAAAATTGTGGAGCTTGGCAATAAAGACAGCGACGCCGCTTTGTCCAATCAGTTGAGCGAAGGAGAATTCGCGTATACGATCGCCGTCGACAACGTGACGGGTGTTTCAGGCTACATAACCAAAGGCGACTATGTCGACATTATTTTTACCGGGAATGACAAAAACGGCCAGCCGGTCACCGAATACCTGTTCGAAAAAATTCAGGTTCTCAAGGTGTCAAACTACGCTTCTAATTATGCGGCTCAAAGCCAGGGAGTTCCCATAACAAGTTACAGCGAGCTTGTCATCAGCGTTACCCATGACCAAGCTCTGGAAATGACCGACGCGTTGACACGCGGCACCTTCCGGCTTATCCTCGACCCGATAACCATCGCTGATGACGGCCAAACCAAAACAACAGAAGCTGCGACAAAACCGTAAATCCACAAAACGAAAAACAAGAGGCTTGATTATGGAAAAACTGAACGTGGTTGTTTTAACGGATGACATGGATTTGCGAATCCATGTCAAGAACAGCATAACGAGCGACGATATCGTCATTGCCGGTTATTCCGATTTCGACAGCCGGGCGATGCTTAAAATCGAGAGTCTGTTTCCGGATGTCGTCGTGTGCGCGGCCAAAGGGGACATTGAGGAAAAGCAGTATCTGTTTATTCAGAACCTTTTTACAACCGTCCGCACCTGCGCGATTATTCTGATGACCGACACCATGGGCGTCGAAAAAGTCAACCGGGCCGCCCAGGTGGGCATCCGG
>DAITOC010000354.1:0-1562 GCA_036834305.1 Clostridiales bacterium | reverse complement strand
AATGCCCGCATTCGCGCAATCGGTAAAGGTTTGTTCAATCGCCTTGTAATTAATTCCCTTTTTGATTTTCCTCAACATTTTTTCGCTTCCGCTTTCAATGCCGAAAAATATCCATCGGCAGCCGGCTTCGTATAAGCACTGAAATTCTTCTTTACTTAATATTCCGATAATGCTGCTGCATCCCCAGAAAAATTCTAACCCGGCTTCTTGAATGGCGGCGCAAAAACTGTACATTTGCTCCTTGTTGGCAAACATCAAATCATCGTTGAAACAAGCGCATTCCAATCCATATTTTTCTATGAGGTGTGAAACATCCCTGATTACCTGGTCATCGGGCCTGTTCCGATGCACGCCTCTATTCAATTTGGCGTTATAACAAAACGTGCAGCGTCCCGGGCAGCCTTTAGAAGTATATAATGAAATCGTCTTCTTGGAAGAGTAGTAGGAATAGAAATACCGGTTTACATCAAGCAGCTCCCAATCCAGGTCCGGGAGTGTGGAAAGGTCTGTCAATTCCCGGCATGCGGTTTGAATCATATTCCCGTCTTTTATAAACGCTAACCCTTGAACGGTTTCCAATGGTCTGCCCGCTTCCAAACACTCCAACAATTCAAGCCAAGTATGTTCGCCTTCCCCGACTGAAATGATGTCTACACAGTCGGTTTTTAACGACAGCTCGGGCATAGCAGAAGCAAGGAAGCCCCCCCAGACTACTTTTATTCCGGCCTTCTTGGCAATACCCGAACAATGTATCGCGTTGTCAACAGCTTTCCCGGAAATAACGGAAACCCCTATAATATCAGGCAAAAACTCCCTCAATGTCTTTCTGAAACGGCCTTTTTTCACCTCACTTTCGTAAATCATAACTGTGTGGTTGTTATGTTTTAAATAGGTCGCAATGGAAAGAAGGCCTAATGGCGTCGTGAGGGGATCTACATTTCTTTTTGTTGCCGGGCTGACAAATAATACTCTCAAAATCTCGCCTCCCAAAAAACGTTTTTACTAACATAAATAAATTAATAAAAACACCATGAGCCGGGCTTTTGTTTGTTAGTGACACTATCATTTGGGCGGTATGATAAATCCTGAGTAAATCGCTAATCCCTGTATAAGCCGTATTTTTTTCGTATGAGCGGATGCAGCAAAAGGGCGGAAACGACCCCGAAAAGCGTTTGCGCGTCATAAGCGAGCGACACAATGCCTTCCCCGAAACCGTTCGAACGAAGGCCCTTGAGGGCGTCGCCGGCCGCTTTTTTGATGAAGGCGTACCGTTTTGCCTCGGAGGACGGTTGTTTTCTCGCGAAAGTCGACCACATAAACCAGGCGCGGATTACCTTGAGTTCTTTGACGGGAACTTCCGAGAAGTTTTTGTGAATTTTTTCGGTCGGTCTTAAATTTTTATATTCTTCGAGCGTTTCCGGAATCCGGTATTTTCCCGCCGCGGCAAGCTGTTCGCACATCTCCGAGCCGGAAACGGGAAAGTAGAAGTTGCAATCGTACACAGCTTCCGGAATTTTTTTCGCGAGCGCGATTGTTTCTTTGATATCGTCCGCCGTTTCCCC
>DAITOC010000353.1:0-1563 GCA_036834305.1 Clostridiales bacterium | reverse complement strand
ACGATGAGCACCAGAGCGATAAGCCCAAAAGCGATTCCCGTCAGAACAGGAACGATCTTCTTTCTTTCCCCTTCGGATTCATCGTCATTTTCATAATCCTCGGGCGAATTGTGTTTAACGGCCGGAGTGTTGGTTATCGGTTTGTTGACGAATTTTGTAGGTTCCCTGTCCACAAAACAGTTGTATTCAAATTTTATGGAAGGATTTCTTCGAAACTCTTCGAGATCTAAAAGCATCTCCGCGGCCGATTGGTACCGCTCTTTGGGATTTTTCTGCATAGCCCTCATAGTAATCTGCTCGAGTCCGGGCGGTATGGTGTCGTTGATTTCGCGAGGCCTTTTAGGATCGGCCTGAACCTGCATAATCGCTACGGAGACCGAATTGTCCGACTGAAACGGCAACTGGCCGGTAAGCATTTCATACATCACGACACCGACGGAGTAAATATCTGCCTTGTCGTCCGTCAAGTCTCCCCTGGCCTGTTCGGGGCTGATATAGTGAACGGAACCGATCGCGCTCTCGGTCATGGTTCTTGTTTCGCTGCGGCTGAAACGAGCAATCCCGAAATCGGTTACTTTAATATTCCCGTTCTGAAGAAGCATGATGTTTTGAGGTTTTACATCCCTGTGTACAATGCCTTTGTCATGAGCGTGCTGGAGCGCCCTTAGTATTTGAGTAACAAAATGAACGGCTTCTTTCCAGTTGATTTTTCCGCGTTGAACAATGTACTCCTTCAGAGTGATGCCCTCAACATGTTCCATGACAATGTACTGAAGACGGTCACCGTAACTGACATCAAATACTTTGACTATGTTCGGATGTGAAAGCACGGCGATCGCTTTCGACTCATTTTTGAACCTTCTGCGGAACTCTTCGTTTGCCAAAAACTCATCTTTCAGAATTTTAACGGCAACGATTCTGTCATCAATGCTGTCATACGCTTTATAGACGACAGCCATTCCGCCGACGCCGATAATTTCCTGCACTTCATACCGGCCGTCCAGCCGTTTTCCCACATAATTCTCCATATTTACTCCCCCGAGGTTCATCAGCGAGCTAAGGTAACCACGGTTATATTGTCGCCGCCTCCGTTTATATTTGCCTGTTCAACCAACTTATCCGCCAGTTCATAATAATGGCTGCTGTTTATGACTCTGTTCATTTCTTCGGTATCCACAAAGTTTGTAAGGCCGTCCGTGCACAGAATTATCAGATCATCGTCCTCTAATATTTCCTCATTGAAATCCGCTCTTATTTCGTAGTCGGCGCCAAGCGCCCTGGTGATGATGTTCTTATT
Organism: Clostridiales bacterium; assembly: GCA_036834305.1. Lineage (GTDB taxonomy): Bacteria > Bacillota > Clostridia > Oscillospirales > Acutalibacteraceae > UBA1447. Next base: position 266 of record DAITOC010000353.1, on the reverse strand, counting down.
CGGATGCGCTTTTGCTTCATCCTGGGTTATTTCTCCCTTTTCAACCATAGCCTGTACCACGGAATGATCTTTCGTCAGTTGTATCAGACCCTCTTTTGTGTATTTATAAGCCCTGCTGTCACCCGCGTGGGCAATATAAACCGAACTGTTTGTCACGATACAGGCTACAACTGTGGTTCCCATCCCCGCCAGCGTTTCGTTTGACATCGCCATATCGTATAAACTCGCGTTGGTGCCTTCAACGGCGGATATGAGCATGTTTTTAA
>DAITOC010000352.1:0-1569 GCA_036834305.1 Clostridiales bacterium | reverse complement strand
CGGGATATTCCGGTCAAACAGCAGTGAGGCGGCAAAGCTGATGACGGTGCAGGTGGCAAGCTGAACAATCGTCAGCACAATCGTGTCGTGTTTTTGCGCGTAGATACCCAGAAAGGATATCTGAACCGCGAACAACAGGCCGCAAAGCAGTGTCAGCAGATCCCCCTTGTTGAAACCGCCGAAGGTCCCGGTGTACATCAGCATCGCGATGCCGGCAAAACAAAGCAGCGCGGCGGCAACTTGTAAAAACGCGGGGCGTTTCCCCGCCATAATCCAATAGACAAAAGGGACCAGAACCACATAAGAGGCGGTTAACAACGCGTTTTTGCTCGCCGTCGTGTATAAAACGGCGATAGTTTGGAACAGAAACCCGCCGTATATCAATATTCCGGATACGATACCGGCAAGCAAACTCCGCCGGTTAATCAATTTTAATTTTTTAAAAAAAATAAGCACAATCGCGGCTGCCCCCACGAAAAACCGCGCCGTTAACAGCCACAGCGGCGTGATGGAATCAAGCGATTGTTTCACAACCACGAAGCCGCCGCCCCAAATAAAGGCAACCGCGAACAAGCTGAACTCCGATAAGAGCGTTTTGTTTTTACTCTTCATTAAATACCGCTACATAATTGTTTTTGTGCGCCTTATAAGCCATTTCAAGCAGCTCGGACAGATTGCGGGCGTCTTCGAGCCCGAAAGCGATCGGCGTGCCTTTCACGCATGCATCGAGGAACATATTCATCGGGCTGTCAAGCGCGGCGGGAAGGTCCTTGACAGGAACAAAGCCGGATTCCGCGCCGTCGAGGTTCGCGCTCGCGATACGGTAACTGCCGTCTCTTTCAATCAATGTGCCTTCCGTGCCGTAAATTTCAAACGACGAAGGAGAGTTGTAACTGACAAGAGCCGTTTCGAGAACAGCGACGCATTTGTTTTCAAACTCGATGACACTGACGGCGTTGTCGTCGACCTCCCGGCCGGTTATCGTGTTGAAAACCGATGCCACGCGGGCGGGCCTGCCGCACAAATAAGACGCCTCGTACATCGGGTGGCATCCGAGGTCCATCATCGCGCCGCCGCCAGCGGTTTTTTCATCATACCAGTAGTCGGGAAGCCAGTTTGCCGTCGCGCCGTTGTGGGCGTTGCGGATGCGAAGCAGGGTGATATCGCCCAGGAGGCCTTCTTCAATAGCCTTTTTCGCGTAAAGGACCTCCGGCTTGCAGCGCGCCGGCATAGATATCAAAAATTTCACCTTGTTGTGTTTCACTGCCGCCGCGATTTCGTCGCACTCGGCGACGGTGGGGGCGAGCGCTTTTTCGGTGAAGATATGTTTCCCCGCGTTGGCCGCCTTTATAAGCACATCCTTGTGGGAAGCGGTGGCCGCGCAGCACACGACCGCCTCCACATCGGCCCTTGCGAGCAAAACATCGAGATCGCTTTCAAAATCGACACCGAGTTCTTTCGCCCATTCTGCGCCGCGCGCCGCGTCATCGTCCCATACGCAGGTGATTTCCGCCCCGTATTCGCGGACCTGTTTCGCGTACCCTTGCGCGTGTACATGCCATTTGCTCA
>DAITOC010000351.1:0-1574 GCA_036834305.1 Clostridiales bacterium | reverse complement strand
AACCGATTCCCGTTCATAAGAAAGAGAACAACGAGACAAAAGCGCTGGGTTTCACCGTTGAAAACGACCTCTTCGGTTTGCTTGAACGGCTTAAAAAGGAACATGCGGCTGTTTTTACGGTCAAATATGCGGGAAGCGCGCCGGTTGGGCTGTATTTTGCTTTTGATGATGAAGTGGTATCGGCGCCGGCCTCCGACGACGATTTTTCCGTGTTTTTAAAGTCTTTCGCCGGCGACGAATCGATACAAAAGACCACGCACGACATGAAAACCTTCGCGGCCTGCTGCCTGCGCGAAGGCGCCGTGTTGAAAGGCCGGCTCGGGGATGTGATGCTCGCGGGGTATATTCTCAACCCCAACGCGGCCGGCTACGATATCCGCCGGCTCGCGAAAGGATACGCCGTGCCCGAACCGCTTGTTTCTTCCGACGATCCGGACGCTTTTGACGCGGCGCTGCTGCCCACCGTTGCCGCGGCTCTCGACGCGGAGATAGAAAAAAACGGCCAGGCGGGGCTGCTCGCCGATATGGAGATCCCGCTCGCGCTGGTTTTAGCCGATATGGAACGCGAAGGTTTTGCCGTTGACAAAGAAGGCATTGAAAACTTCGGCAAAACCCTGGAGACCCGTATTAACGGCGCGGCATCGGATATTTTTGACATGGTCGGTTATGAATTCAATCTGAACTCCCCTAAGCAGCTCGGCGAAGCCCTTTTCGGCAAGCTTGGGCTCAACGCCGTTAAAAAGACAAAGACCGGGTACTCCACCAACGCCGAAGTGCTTGAGGCGCTTTCGGGCGAACATCCCGTTATCGATTTGATTTTGGAATACCGGACACTCGCGAAGCTGAAATCCACCTACTGCGACGGCCTTGTCAAGGTCATCGGGGAGGATGGCCGCATTCACTCGACCCTCAAACAAACCGAAACAAGAACGGGCCGGATTTCCTCCACCGAGCCGAATTTGCAGAACATCCCGATACGCTCGGAACTCGGCAGGGAACTGCGGCGTTTCTTCCGGGCTAAAGAAGGCTGCGTTCTTGTCGACGCCGACTATTCGCAGATTGAGTTGAGAGTGCTCGCCCATATCGCAGACGACGAGGTGATGATTAACGCCTTTAACGAGGAGCAGGATATTCACGCGATCACCGCGTCCCAGGTTTTTAATATACCGCTGCCTATGGTAACGCCGCTGATGAGAAGCCGCGCGAAGGCCGTCAATTTCGGCATCGTTTACGGTATCGGCGCGTTTTCTTTAGCGAAAGATATCAAAGTGACCCGCGCGGAAGCGGACCGGTACATTAAAGGGTACCTAAGCCATTTCTCGGGTGTTCGTGAATACATGAAGCGAATTGTGGAAGACGCCAAAGCCAAAGGCTATGTTGAAACGATGTTCAAGCGCCGCCGCTACCTGCCGGAACTCAGTTCCTCCAACGCCGCTATGCGCGCCTTCGGCGAAAGGGTTGCGCTCAACATGCCCATTCAGGGCACCGCCGCCGATTTGATCAAAATCGCTATGGTCAGGGTGCACAAGCGCCTTGAAAGCGAAAACCTGAAAGCCAAACTGATTTTGCAGGTG
>DAITOC010000350.1:0-1576 GCA_036834305.1 Clostridiales bacterium | reverse complement strand
ATCTCTATACGCGGGGTGTATCCAGGCGATTTTTTTCTTTGCCCTCGCCGTTTCAGCCACATACGCATCCGGCCAAAACTCCATGAAGCCGATGGCCGCGTCATAAACCTTTTTCAGTTTCACGGAGCGTTTTTTGGCGTCGGCATACGCCATCACCTGGTTATAGCCGTATTTGGATTTTTTTCCGTTCACCTTAAGATTAACCAGAGACCATAGAAAGAAAGGGGAAAGCGCTTTTTTAATCCACCCGATGTTCACCGAGGCCGGCGGCAGCAGATTTACCTCGGGGGGGATCATATGCTGCAATTCGCCTTGATGGCTGAACAGCAGCAGATCCACTTCATAACGGCTAAAATCAAACGCGCGCAGAAGCGACAGAAGGCTCGTCGTGCTGCCCCCGATGACCATTTTGGAATAAACAATCAATATATTTTTCATTGATTTTTTCTCTTATTTAAAAAAGGATTTAAGGGAGGCACTTCTTCACGTTCCAGCGTGACGGCGCCCATCGCGCCGAGCAAGACCAGGAAAAGAACGCCTTCACTGAGTATATACGGTTCCAGAGAAAAGTTATAAATAAGCATGTTGAGCACAAGCAGTAAAAACGGAACAAAACCTCTTTTGACGATGCTGACGGTCGAACTTACCTGGTAAATCAAAAAAATGATCAGGCCGATGGCTCCGAAGCCGATAAATATGCTCAGGTACGTGTTGTGCGCCTGGCCGCCGCTGCCGGCACCAAAAAACCCGGTTGTCAAATAACCGTTACCGAAAATAAGGCGGAATGCGTTAAATTGGCGGATGGAGACAAGCAACCCCTTCCAGATGCCGGTTCTGCCGCCGAAACGGTTAACATCCATCGCCGAGAACCGCTTGAAAACCGTGTCGAAAAGGCCCCGGCCCTCAAAATAGAAGAATCCGGCCACCACCGCCGCCGCGGAAAGGACGATCGTCCCCGGTTTGTTCATATTCAAGACCATAAAGAACAGAAAGATAATCGCTAAGCCGAAAAACGCCGTCCGTGAGGCAAAAAAGCTGAGGATAAACACATCAAAGACGATACCGGCAATCAGCCCCGCCTTCAGGAAACGGCCGAGCAGTTCTTTATACTGCAACAGCAAGGCCAGAGCGGAGATCACGCAGAAGGTCAGCGCCATCGACGAAAAGTTCGGGTCCAGCCGAATCTGCCCCCGGTAAAACTCACCGGTGGCCAGCGTGGGTAGCACCGCGAGACCGAAAATTTGCATTGAAACAAAAAGCGAAAACAGAATGAGCCGGATATCCTTCTCCGTCGAGATGAAATATGGATAAAACGCGTAGGCAACCACGAGCCAGATAAAGCTGGTGTCATAATAAAGGAACGAAATAGACCAGGTGTACGAAATGGCCATGAACACCGCGAAAGCGAAGAGCCATGGATTGAACTTGCCTTTGTATTTCTCTTTCGATATAAACGTGTTTATAAACAGAAAGGTAAGGACCATCAACGACAAAATCAGCTTATTAACCGTGTAAACGGAAGAGCTTGCCTCGTTAAACCCGGCGATCATACGCGAGGGCATCAGATGCAAAAAGA
>DAITOC010000349.1:0-1585 GCA_036834305.1 Clostridiales bacterium | reverse complement strand
GCGCGTAAGTAGCGATCGGTTTAATCGTGGAGCCCGGTTGCCTCGGCGAGTCGGCTGCCCGGTTCAGGCAACGGTTTGTCTTTTTCGGACCGGCTTGACCGATTATACCTACGACCCTGCCTTTATAATCAAGAACGGTCATTGCGGACTGAACGGCGGGATTGCTCGGAGTATCTTTCTCTTTCGGAAAAGTAACGCGGTTGACATAAACATCCTCAAGTTTATTTTGAATATCCATATCAACGGCCGCATAAATTTTCAAACCGCCATAATATATTTTCCTGGTTGCCTGCTGAAGAGTGTATCCGTATTTGGCCTGTAAATCCTCAATGACGGAATCAATAATAAAGTCAACATAGAAATTATTAACCTTGTCGTTTTTTTTGGTTTTCTTTTCGGTTTCTTTGGGAACATAATCTTTGCTGTTTGTGAACACCAGCTTTTGATTGACCGCTTCGTCATACTCTTTTTGGCTGATAACTCCCTGATCCAGCATTTCATTCAGGCAGAATACTTGCCTTTCTCTGTTGTTTTCAAAGTTGATTAAAGGATCATACGTATACGGAGCCTGTGTAATTGCCGCAATAGATGCGCATTCAGCCAAATTTAGCTCGTCCGGTTCTTTGCCCAAATAAGTTTCTGCCGCGGTTTTCACTCCGTAACAGCCGTTGCCCAGATACAGGGTATTAAGATAAGCTTCCAAAATCGTGTTTTTTGTGTAGTGTTTTTCAAGGTTAAGAGCAAACAGTATTTCCCTGAATTTTCTGACTGCGGTAACATCTTTTTCCATCGTGAGATTCTTTATCAACTGTTGCGTAATTGTAGAGGCACCTTGCCCAAAGCTGTATTTTGTTACAACACCGAAGAAACGGTACCAGTCCACTCCTTTATGCTCCAAGAACCGTTTGTCTTCGAGTGAAATATAAGCTTTTAAAAGGTATGGGGACATTTCGTCAAGGTCAACCCAAACCCTGTTTTCCTCCCCGTGGAGCCTCGCGTATTCCACTTCATCCCCGTTTTTGTTGTATGCGTAAATAAACGAAGTTTGGCTCTGTTCCCCTTTGTATTCCTCGAGATCGATGGCGACATCCCCGTTTGTAAAGGATATCATATATGTTAAGACATAGCTTAAAACGATGCAAACCGTCAGCAAAGCAACAAGAAATAAAGAAAAAACGACGGTAAACGCTCTTTTTACCGTTTTTGAGGCTTTCCTTTTATTTTCGGTTCCGTTTTTAGGTTTTGTGACTTGTTTGTTGCCGGACCCTCTGTTTGTTTCGGGAGTTTTATTGACCATAAGTCGGCACATCCTCCTTCCGAATGATTTATTATAACACATTTCGAATGGAAAGTTTAATGATTTTTATTTTTAATGATCGACGGTTGTGTTTTTGCGCTGTGCATATTTTTTCGGATTCGCGTCAAAAATACAATATATGAAAAAAAATATCTTCATAATCATAAAGTATTGTTCGGTGTTGGTAGCCGTCTGTTCGCTGACTGCCGTTATTCTGTGGTTTGGCGTAATAAACGATGAAAACACAACGGTTGTCACAACGCAACCGACAGCCTTCGTTGAGTATAA
>DAITOC010000348.1:0-1588 GCA_036834305.1 Clostridiales bacterium | reverse complement strand
CCAGTTGACGAAAATCCAGGGCTTGTATTTCCCGTATTTGGCGGAAAACTTTCGCAGCACCCACCGTCTGAAATACACATTGGCGACGCCCATGATGAATTTTGAGCCGATCACCTGCGGCAGGGCCGGCATGACAAATTCAAAGGAGCTTTGCGGAACAAACATACATACAGCGCCGAAAACAAGATACGCCGCGCAAACGCGATGGATGGTGCGCATGGTTTTTGGGGGCACTTTACCGAGATTGTCCCAGACGAGCATATCGATGGGCTGAAAGAAATAGGTCAGCACCATATACACAAACCCTAGCCGGACAAAATCGTTCATCGCCAGCCCGTATATGGCGCCCACAAAAAAACACCCGGCGGAAAAGTAAAGATACTGCTCCGCGTGGCCGGCCGACTGGCACCCGCCGGAGCCGAGAATAAAATACATAAACTCTTTGTTGGAAACATATTCGCCCTCGCGCGGCACGTTCCAGTATGTTTTAACATCCCTCGCGGCGTTCAGACCTTTCGCCGCGGCGTTTTTGGCCAATCCCGTTATTTTCCCCACCGGTTCACCCCACTGCAGCATATGCTTGGATTATAACGAATCCGCGCCAAAGAATCAATAAATCTTCAGAAAACCATCACATTGCCGTGGCACAATGGGAGTAGTATAATAGCAGCAACGGACGGAGGGATAAGCCGTGTATTTAAACCGACCACAGGTCCGGACTATTAAAATTATTTTATACTATAAATATTTTGTTTCAAATTGTTAAATAATGTGATATGATATCTAGAGAGAGTAGGAGTGATGGTCTAAATGCAAGCTTAAATGTTAAATCAAAATAGAGGTTGCCTCTATATCTGTTTTAATCGCTTTCAATAGTACTTATACTACTTTATCTGTAAGGTGAATTGAAATGATACCGCTTGTAAAACCCTTTATACCTCCGAAAGAACTGTTAATGCCGAAAATACAAGATGTCCTTTACAGCGGTTACATTGCCGAAGGAGAGGCTGTAGCGGAATTTGAACAAAAGATGTCCTCTTTACTGGGCAATCCGCTGTGCCTTGCCATGAACTCCGGAACGGCCGCTCTTCATATTGCGCTCAGACTTATCGGAACGGGGCCCGGCGATGAGGTCATCAGCACCGCGCTGACCGCGGAACCGACAAACACCACCATCGCGTTAACCGGAGCTAAGGTGGTTTTTGCCGATGTCGATATTGATACGGGCTTAATATCGCCCGAATCGATCGAACGATGCATAAACGAAAGAACCAAGGCAATTATGGTTGTCCACTATGCCGGCATGGTTTGTGATATGAACTCAATCAACGCGCTTTCGAAAAAATATAATATACCGGTGGTTGAAGATGCCGCACATGCTTTTATGAGTAAATTTATGGGTGAGTATATTGGCAACAATTCCGCTTATACCTGTTTTTCATTTCAAGCTATAAAACATATTACGACGATCGATGGTGGCCTGCTTTGTTTGAAAAACGAATCGGAAAGCAACAGGGCAAGGAAGCTTCGCTGGTTCGGGCTGGATAAGAAGGTACCCCGGCTTGAAAGCAATATAAGCGAAGCGGGC
>DAITOC010000347.1:0-1591 GCA_036834305.1 Clostridiales bacterium | reverse complement strand
CGGCCAGTATGTACTGATTATCATGGCGGGCAAAGAACTGTTCAACGCGGTGGCGCTCTCTTCAAACGCCGGGCAAAAAAAACCGGGTGGCATAAAAGCCCTGGCTGCTCTGACAGCCTGCGCCGCGGTTACCGCGTGCTCGGTCCGGTTCGCCGGGCTGTTCCGAATATACGGCGACATTCATAAAGCCGATACACAAAGAACCGCTTACATAACCGCCGAAGTGAAGAAAGGCAGCAAAGAAATAACCGTCCCGAAGCTGCCGCGCGGCGAAGGCGAATATGTGCATTGCGCGGACCCGAACGGATTTCCTTGGCATGACCGGTTTAAATTGTATCATGGCTTTCCCGAAGATGTCCGTCTGAAATTGGTTGATTACAGCCACTGGCTGCAAATAAAGAATTAAAGAATAAGGCGGTTGTTATGTCAGGTCATTCAAAATGGAGCACTATCAAACGCAAAAAAGAAAAAACAGACAATCAAAGGGCGAAAATTTTCACCAAAATCGGGCGTGAGATCGCCGTCGCCGTGCGCGAGGGCGGCGCCGACCCCTCGGCGAACTCCAAGCTCAAGGATGTCATCGCCAAAGCGAAGGCCAACAACGTTCCCAACGACAACATCGAGCGGATTATCAAGAAAGCCGCCGGCGAGGGCGGCGGCGCGAATTACGAGAACATTGTTTATGAAGGCTACGGGCCGTCGGGTATCGCCGTCATCGTCGAGACCCTGACGGAAAACCGCAACCGCACCGCGGGCGACATGCGCCATTATTTTGATAAATACGGCGGTAATATGGGGCAGACCGGCTGCGTGTCGTTTATGTTCACCCGGCAGGGCGTCCTCGCCGTCGAGCGGGAGGGCATTGAAGAAGACAAGCTCATGGAGGACGCGCTTGAGGCCGGCGCGTCGGACTTCCTGACCGAGGACGATGTCTATGACATCCGCACCGAGCCCGCCGATTTCGGCGCTGTCCGCGACGCGTTGGAAGCGAAGGGGTATTCGTTCCTTTCCGCCGAGGTGGAGTATGTGCCGGCTACATATACCGCTTTGACCAATGAGGACGACATTAAAAACATGACCAGAATGCTCGAGATGTTTGAGGATAACGACGATGTGCAGGCGGTTTGGCATAACTGGGAGATGAACGAGTAAAGAAAAGTTCCGTTCATCTGCCTAACAGCATCCTTTTCTTGTAAAGCAAACTCACCGCTGCCGTAAAAAGCTGCGGTGAATTTTTTAATTGAGCTGTTGGAGAACCAGGCTACCCACGCCGAAAGCGGAGCGTACATCCGTTTTTTAGAAGACAACGGCGTGGAATGCGTCGCTTCACATATGCGGTGGATATACCTGCTGCTGTTGGGTGTACTGTTTTTTGTTCTGGGCCGCCCGTTGAAAAAGCGGATTAAGAACCTGGAAAAAGAGAAAGAAATTCGGGAATAGTATTGCGATGTTATAGACGGGGCGGTTTTCCGTTTTGAATCGCCCTCGTCTTTTACCCTCGGCGCGGTTTCCATGCGAAAACGGTAAATTCTAAATTTGTAGGATTGTCAAACATATTGGACAGTCAGATATTTAGGAAAGCTAAGGGAGA
>DAITOC010000346.1:0-1603 GCA_036834305.1 Clostridiales bacterium | reverse complement strand
GAAACTTATTTCCGCTTCTTGCCCTAAAAGTGGAATTTAACTTTGCAAGTTACTTATAGTTTTATATCATTTTCCTTTAAGCCGCAACGGGGTGAACCCGCGTTTTTTTCAAAGAATAAGCCTCATTATGATAATGAGGCTCTCAAGCAATTTTACAATCCCCGGCGCTACCGGACTTTGACCACGATGGTGTTTCTCTCGTACGCAAGCCTTTCCTGAAGCGGGCCGGACAAACTCAATGTCACTTCGTCATTGCGTTTGAAATCCGCGTTGTCGACGATATAGGTCGTGACGAGCTCCTCTGTTTTTTCAATGAGTTTAATGGCGATGCGCTTGTCAACAAAATACGGTATGAGGTGGTTGGTTATATTGTCGCCGGGGTCGCCTTCCGTCAGGCTGCCTTTTGCGAGAATCGCCTTCGGGAGCGAAGACTTTTTCTGCGTGACTTTCAATGAAATCGTGTCGTTCGGGCGAATCGTTATGGTGTCGGTACCGGCCCATTTTTGGTCGTTGACAAACAGCGCGTATTCCCAGAAACCGGGCGACAACCTGCGGATATCGTTGGCGGTGAACAGGTTCATAATCTCCTGCGTGGCAAACCGCTCGTTGATGTCATCTATGTTGTTTTCAAGGTTGTCTTTCAGTTCCTGTGTTTTTAAGCGGTATTCAACGACCTGCTCACCCGCGTTTTTGTATGCGTTAATCTCAACGAACAATACCGACAAGACAAGCACCAGCGAGAGGAGGAGCAGAAAAACAGTCATCACGCGCCTGCCGCCCGTACCCTCTTTTATAATGTCAGTCAGTGATTCCTTTTTCTTCCTGCTTCTTGTGCTCATCGTTTCACTCCGCCGCTTTATTGTAGAAGATTTCAATCGCGTTTTCGTTCAAGCCCAGCTTTTTCGTTAATTCGTCGCTGAACTCAACGGTAACAATTTCACCGACTTTAAGGTTCGTGATTTTGTAGTGGATGGATTTGCGGAAGCCCTCGTCATAGAACAAAGGCTCGATACCCTTGGTTTCTGCGCTGATTTTCAGCAGATTCAGGGCGTTGTCATTTTGGATGAGGCTGCCGGATTGCCTTAAAGGCACGGGGTAATGCTGCATGATTTTAGATGAGAAGTTTTCCGAAACAATGATGTCAATCGTCGGAAAGCTCGTGTATAAAATCGAGGAATTCTTGTTCACAACCTCCCCGTTGACGACCACTTGGTAAACGGCCCCCATTTGCGCGAACGCGGCGAGCTGATCCTTTGAAAAACTGTCTCTGAGAACTTTCTCAAAGTACTCTTTCTTTTTCTTCGCGATTTGCTGCTCCAAGGCGTATGTTTTCTGATATTCCTCGTCTCTGAGCGCGGACTGTTTGTTTTCCCTGTCAGTTACCACAACAGTCGACACCAGCGCAATGGTTATAACAGATGCCATAATGCCGACAATCAGATAATACAGCCTGTTTTTTTCCAACGCCTGCCTTAACCTGTAAAGAATATCGATCAGCTCCGTCCGCATCAAGCCCCGGCGGTGAAGCCGGGGCTTTGCGTTATTGTCGGGTTCGAGGTTATTGGACCGTTACCGGGAAGGAATCCGCGCCGTCGTAGGCGCC
>DAITOC010000345.1:0-1607 GCA_036834305.1 Clostridiales bacterium | reverse complement strand
TTGAAGGAGTTCCGTGACCATTTCGGAGGCGGAGGAGGCGCCGGGATCATGAAAGAAAACGATGGCATTGCCGATAAAATCAACGGATTTGCGATGATGGTCGATAACCACAACCGAGGGCGCTTTTTTGTAAAGCTGCTTGAATTCCACAAAACGCTCAATATGCGTGTCAAGGATCACCAAAAGGCTTTTGCTCGTCAGTTTTTCTATCGCATCGCTTTCGTTTAAAATAAAACTGCCGAGGCCTTGCGATTTGAGCTTGTTCAGAATAGGGCCGGCAAGGCTTTTGGCGGCGTCGGTGGCTATATAGGCTTGTTTCCCCATGCGTCTCGCGGCCGAGAGTATTCCTACGGCGGCTCCCATGGCATCAAGGTCGGCATAACTGTGGCCCATAATCAGAATGTTTTCACTGTTGTTAAAAAGTTCCGTGATCGAAGACGCGATAACCCTTGTTCGCACTTTTGCCCTTTTCTCCGTGCTTTTGGAAACACCGCCAAAAAATTCGTAAGAGTCACTTGTCTTGACGGCCGCCTGGTCTCCCCCTCGTCCGAGCGCCATATCCAGCGCTTTCCCGGCGTAATTCTCACAATCTTTTAATGTCCCGCCGCCGCTTCCTACGCCGATTGACAATGTGGTGCCCAACACTTTCTCCTTGTATGTATAACGGCGCACCTGGTCGAGGATAGCGAAACGGCCGTCTATCATCTCGCGAAGATTATTCTCTTCGGCAACAATCATAAAACGATTGTCCCGAAGTTTCCTCATTATGCAGGTAAACCGGCCGGCCCAATTTTCTATCAACGCCTCAATACCGCTTCTGATCTCGGCGCGTTCGCTTTCTTTATAACCGCCGTTGAGTTCGTCGATATTGTCCGTTTCAATCAACAGAACAACGGGCCGGGTAGCAAAATACTTGCGAACCGTTTCCTTCAAAGATGTGTCGTCAACGAAATAAAGCGCATAATAGTTGTTGTTGCCGTATATAAAACGTCCGGCATAGACGCTGTAACTGTTTGAGGCGAAATCAACATTGATGCTTCCGGAGGAAATAATCTCTTCAGCCGAATAGCCCGCAGTAAAATCAGAGGCCAATCCGCTTTTTGGGGAGCTGTTTTCAATGAGGGATTGATAAAATAACTTGTTGTACCATATAATTTTCCCTTTGTTATCGCAGACAAGCAGCGGAAGCGGAAAACTTTCAAGAGACGTTCTCTTCGAGAAATCAAGACGGTCTGCCAGTTTGACAAGGCGCTTCTTTGTCTTTTTTCGGGTGGCTTTGAAACGGACGATCGCGATGAGTATAAACAGAAGGAACACGGCCGCTTCGGCGATCGCCAAGGTCTTGGAAAACCAAAAGGTGGCGCCGACAAAGACAGAGCACGAAATAATGAAGGCGGCAGTAACGGGATATTCGCGGAAGGCTGTTTTCAAATCATCATGCCTCCAGAATAACAGGCAGTATCATCGGACTGCGTTTTGTCCTCTCGTACATAAGCCCTGACAGTTCGTTCCTCAATCTCGCTTTCAGATCTCCCAACCCGTTTTGCCGCGTATTCAGAGAGTATTCTATGGATGAAAGCGCCAGTTTTCTCGCGTCTTCAATCAGG
>DAITOC010000344.1:0-1619 GCA_036834305.1 Clostridiales bacterium | reverse complement strand
GGGCTGTTCGTGTTTTTTATTAATCATGCGGCAGTCCGCGTGAACATGCACATTGAAAGCGAGGCTTGTACCATGACAAGAAGACAGGCGAGAGAACAGGCTTTTATGATATTGTTTGAAAAGTCCTTTCATCCCGAAACCGAGGTTGAGGAGATATTGGATGTCAATGTCAAAAACGGTATTATGGAAGACGATGAGTTCGTGAAACTGCTCATCAAAACCACATGGGACAAGCTTGCGGAAATAGACGCTGTCATAGAAAAAAACTCGATAGGCTGGCGCATAAGCAGAATATCGAAGGTTTCGTTGGCGGTTCTGCGCCTTTCCCTATGTGAAATATTGTACATCAGCGAAGTGCCTGTCGGCGTTTCGATCAACGAGGCCGTGGAACTGTGCAAAAAATTCGCCGACGAAGAAGACGCGCCGTTTGTCAACGGCATTCTCGGCTCGGTGGCTCGTTCACTCGAATCCGGTTCGAATCCGGATACGCAAGGGTAATCGGAGCCATGAGTTTTTTTTTAGGGATCGATACGAGCAACTACACAACCTCGGCGGCCGTTTACGACATCGGTTCGGGCGGGATGCTCAACCGGAAAACGCCTTTGCCGGTAAGGCCGGGCGAGAAGGGAATACGGCAAAATGACGCTGTTTTTCTTCATACACTCGCGCTTCCGGAACTCACGGCGGATAGTTTCAGGCAATACCCGTCCGGCATGGCGGCAATCGGCGTTTCATCACGCCCGAGGGATGTTGAGGGTTCGTATATGCCGTGTTTCCTCGCGGGTGTCAATTCCGCGTCTTGTATTGCTTCCGCTTTGGCTGTTCCCTTGTACTCTTTTTCCCACCAAGCCGGCCATATCGCCGCCGCGCTTTATTCGGCGGGGAAGTTAAGCCTTGTCAATGAGAAATTCATCGCGTTTCATGTTTCGGGTGGTACGACGGAAGCGCTTCTTGTGGAGCCCGAGCGGGATACTGTATTTACCGTGAAAATCATCGGCAAAACAAATGATTTGAACGCGGGTCAGGCTGTGGACAGGGTCGGCGCTATGCTGGGCTTGCCTTTTCCGGCCGGAACGGCGCTTGAAGAGCTTGCCTTGCGAAGCGCGGCGGCCGGAAAGGCGAAACCGGCGGTTGAAAACGGAAATGCCAGTTTTTCCGGTCTTGAAAATCTTTGCGCAAAAATGATGAAAAAGGGAGCCGCGAAAGAGGATGTCGCCGGATTTTGCCTGGAATACATTTCTGCAGCGCTCGAGAAAATGGTTCTCGCTGCCCTAAAATCATACGGACCTTTGCCGTTGGTGTTTTCCGGCGGTGTTATGTCAAACCGCATTATACGCAAGAGAATTACCGGCAATTTTGAAGGCGCGCTGTTTGCCGAACCCGATTATTCCAAAGACAACGCCGCCGGTGTTGCCGTTCTTGCCGGAATCCGGCATACAAGATACGATAGGGGAACGTGACGGGGATGAAAACGCCGGTTGTTTTAACTGTGAGCCAACTCAACACATACATTAAGTCCGTTATCGATTCCGACGGGAATCTAAGCAATGTGTATGTTTGCGCGGAGATTTCGAATTTGGCGGACCGCCATGTCTCCGGCCACTTTTATATGACTCTCA
>DAITOC010000343.1:0-1621 GCA_036834305.1 Clostridiales bacterium | reverse complement strand
TGACGCCGGTGGAGTCCTCGTTGAAACCGTTGAAAACAGCCTCCCGAAAAGTGTGGATGCCCCCGTCGTCAAAGGGCAGGTGTTGGGCAAGGCAAAGGTTTTATATGCCGGGGAAGAAATCGCGCGCGTCGATCTCGTCGCCGCCGACGCGGTCAGCCGGAGTGTCGTGTTTTACGCCGTGTCGCTTGTCAAAAAAGCGCTCAATACATTCCTGTTTAAACTGTTCGCGGCGATTATTGCCGCCGTCGTCGCGGCTTACGCCGGGCTGGTATTTACGGTGAACCTAAAACGCCGGAAAAAGCGAAAACTGAAGGTGCTCAATTACAGGGATATCAAAAAGTAAAACAAAAAGGGGGCTGTCGAAATGACGGTCCCCTTTAAGATTTCCTGTTTCAATTAAAAAAGTCAAAGTTGAACAAATTGGTCGTTGTTTCGACCGGTTCCTCCACGGTGGAATTCCCTTTATCCTCAACGAGAGTTGCTTTTACTTTAAAGGTTGTGATCTTATAATCCGCGTTAACCCGGCAGAGGGTCAGGGTGAGGGTATCGCCAACCTTGCCCTTGTCGATTTTCTCAAGCAAAATATCCGCCGATTGGAGGTTTTTACCGTCAACGGCAATGATTAAATCCCCTTTGCGCGCCTGCGTTTTCGCAAGGCTGCTGTCCGAATTGATCTGTTCGATATACAAAGAGCCGATGGGCAGGTTGTTGGCCTGAATAATCATGCTGTAAGCGCGGCTGGAGGTTGCCTGAATATAGGTGATACCGAGCTTCGGCCTGTTGGGCACATACCCGTATTTGATCAGGCTGTCGACGATTTTTTTCGCCGAGGAAATCGGTATCGCGAAACCCATACCCTCGTAGTTGGTGTCGATTATCTTCAAGGAATTGATACCGATAACCTGGCCGTTCGTGTTGACAAGCGCGCCGCCGGAATTGCCCGGATTAATCGCCGCGTCATGTTGAATGCACTGCATGGTGTAGCCGATCTGGCTATTTACCGGCCGGTCAATGGCCGAGACCATGCCGCCCGTGAAGGAACCGAAAAACTCCGTGCCGCCCGGGTTGCCGACCGCAAACACATCTTCGCCGACTTTCAGCGCGTCGGAATTGCCGAACTCCGCGGCTTTCAATCCGGTCGCTTTGACCTTGATAACACCGACATCGGTTCGAAGATCATAGCCGACGACTTCCGCTTCATACTGGGTTCCGTTCTCGACCTGGACCATCACATTGTCTTTCGCGTCGCTGATGACGTGAGCGCAGGTAATAATGTAGGTGTAGTCTTTCGAACTGTCCTGCCCCATGATGATGCCGGACCCCTCGCCTGCCAGATTCTCCTGCGTGCCGGTGTTAAAGTTGCCGCTGTTGGCATAAACCAGAATTCCGACCACAGACGGCTTGACTTTTGAAGCGACATCAACCGGAGAAAGCGCGCCCGTTTTGTTGGGCGCCGCCGCTGCCGGCGTATCGCTGATCGCCAGAGAAGGCCCGTCGGAAGTGGTGGCGGTCGTTTCTGGCGCGGCTTCGTCTTTTTTAAGCATATCGGGTACGATCATGCCTGCCGCGACGAGACCCGCCGCGATAACCAGCGCCGCCCGCGCAGGGCGGCGCTGCGGCG
>DAITOC010000342.1:0-1622 GCA_036834305.1 Clostridiales bacterium | reverse complement strand
TTGTTGATTTCCCCCAAAGCACGTGTCTGCGAAAGGCCATCCGGCAGTTCGGCGTTATAATGATCATTCATTTCCGCGATATAGTCGTTTCTCGCGGTGAGAATTTCATCCCCCCAGCCGGAAATGTAGTCGAACTCGTTTAACACGCCCGTCAGGTCAAGCAGAGCGTTTTTGGCGTCGGCGACCACGGCCGTCGCATCCATTTTCAGCGCGTCAAACGCGCAGATATTGATGCTTAACAGTTTTACATCCGGGTTTTGAAAGCCCCATTTTGAAGCTGTTGTAAAATCGGTCAATCTTGTGCCGACGGCGATCACGAGATCGGCTTGTTTGGCGATGAAGTTGGCGGCCGCGCCGCCCGTAACGCCGATTCCGCCGAGGTTCAGCGGATGATCCCAACGGACTTGGCCTTTTCCCGCCTGCGTTTCCGCCATGGGAATATTGAATTTTTCGCTGAAAAACTGCACGGTTTCCCAGGCTTCGGAATAGGTAACACCGCCGCCGATGACCATAAGCGGTTTTTGAGCGTTTCGAATGAGTTCGGCTGCCGCCTCGATTTCGCGTTGGGAGGCGGGCCTTCTGTCTATGTACCAGACCCGTTTTTGAAGAAAATAGTCTGGGTAATCGAAAGCCTCGCCCTCCACATCCTGTGGCATAGCCAGGCAGACGGCTCCGGTTTCGGCAGGGTCCGTCAAAACACGCATGGCGTTGAGGCAGGCGGTCATTAACTGCTCGGGCCGCACGACTCTGTCCCAGTATTTGCAGACGGCCTTAAACGCGTCGTTGGCCGTTGTGGAATACGAAGACGGCTGCTCGATTTGCTGAAGAACCGGGTCGGGCTGGCGGCAGGCGAAGGTGTCGCCGGGCAGCAGCAGCAACGGAATGCGGTTGGCGGTCGCCGTGCCCGCGGCGGTCACCATATTCAGGGCGCCCGGGCCGATGGACGATGTAGCGGCGATAATCGAGCGGCGGTTCTTTTGCTTGGCGTAAGCGATGGCGGCGTGCGCCATGCCCTGTTCGTTATGGCCTTGGTAGAATTTTAAACCATGGCCGCCTTGTTCGAGCGCCTGGCCGATGCCGACGACGCACCCGTGGCCGAATACGCCGAAAATACCGTCGACAAACTTTTCTTCTTTTCCGTCAAAAGACACATACTGGTTGTCAAGGAATTTTACCAGCGCTTGCGACATTGTCAGTTTCATGTTTTCATCCCCCTAAATCAATTGTCTTTCGGCCAAATGTCCGCGTCTTTATCGGTAACCCAAAGGTGTTCGGGAACAAACACGGGTTTTATATAGGGGTTGCCGTCTAAATTCCGGATCACCCAAAGGTACCACATCGCGTAACCGGGCGCGGTTGTCTGCGGGTGGGTTTCGCCGTTGACGATAAACACCGTGTCGTTGTGATGGGTTTTTATAACGTTTTCATCGAGTTCGGCGAAGCCGTAACCATTTTCGGGCAGGAAACGGTAGTAATAAATCTCCGGCTGCGGATGATGGTGCGGCGGATAACTGGACCATTTCCCGGGGAAATCGATGACTTCGCCGAGGACCAGGTTGGAATACGGCGCGTTGGAGTAATCGAACACCGTGCGCACAATTCTCGTCGACGCTTCGCGCATG
>DAITOC010000341.1:0-1624 GCA_036834305.1 Clostridiales bacterium | reverse complement strand
TTCAAAATCCATCCATTTTTTGGACAAAGCCTGCGTCGAAAGCGACAGAATTTCCGTTTTTTTGAAATTTGTCTTTATATTCGGGAAAACGGTGTTAAGCGCGTCTTTGATTTCGTCGATCTTCGCGGTCCGCGTGGACTCAATCATCGCCATGATGATGGCTCTCTGCCTGCGTGTGCGGCTGACATCGCCGTCGGTGTCGCTGTATCGTATGCGGCTGAAAATCAGCGCTTCTATGCCGTTAAGAGTTACCTCTTTTCCGACCTCGACCGAATACTTCGGCGAATCGTTGATGTACCTTGCCTCATACGCTTTTACTTCAACGGTCACACCGCCGAGCGAATTGATAATATCCGGAAAGGTCTTGAAATCGACACTGACATAATGGTCGATTTCGATTTTATAATTGTTTTCAATTGTTTCGATAAGAGTCGCGGGGCCTCCCCAGACATAGGAATGGTTGATTTTGGAATACCTGTCCTGCCCGTTGATGTTCATATATGTGTAACTGTCCCTCATAAAAGAAACGAGGGTAATTTTTTCGGTCACTTTATTCAGCGAGACAAGGATCATGGCGTCCGAGCGTGCGTTGCTCATGGAACCGTCTTCGCTGTCGACGCCGATGAGGAGGACGTTCACCACATTCTTGCTGGACATTTTGCCGCTTTTATTCGCCCACTTATAGAGCAGGTCGTTGAGGGAATTTGCGTCGCTGATGTCATGCATGGCGGAAAAATCGGTTTCATCCTCAAAAGTGGCGTCGGCATTGCTGTAGTCTTCGCCCGGGTCAATATCGATGGCGTTAAGCCATTGATATATTTTCGCGCCCGATACGGCCGCGGCAATGGCAATGACAACGCATAAAGCCGTCACGGCTATTTTCAGGTTGCGCTTATTTTTATCAAACCAGAAAGGCTTAAACCTGTCGTTGAAAAATGTTTTTTCTTTGGTTGTTGCTTCCGGCTTTGAATGGCTGCTGATGTCCTGGAATACCAAGGCCGGAGCCGTCTTGCCGTTGCCTGCCGCTTCTTCCTCTTCCTCGTCAAGAAGCAGACCGTTGACTTCCCCGTATTCTTCGTATTCGCTTTTCGGCTCATCGCCCGGAGGGTATTTCCCTTTTTCGTTATCCGTATCGCCGTTCATTTGTTCACACCCCTTTCATATGTATTTTCTAAATACGTTTCCATTTATTATACCATAACAATCGTTGCGGTTTATATGAATTTGAAAATAATAAATAAATTCAGCGAAAAATAAACGGGGGCGATTGTTCTGCCCCCGTATGATCGTGTATTCAGTTTTGTCTGCGTGAATCCGTATCAGTCATTCTTCTTCGGTTCAATCTTGCCGTAAAGAGACGCGGAGGAAGCGTCGGAGCGCGGCTGACGCGGCTGAGTGTGTTGCGTGCTCCCCGTATCCCGGCGGTTTTCGCCGAACGGCCTTCCGGCAGGCGCCCGCCTTCCGGCAGGCGCCCTTTCGGCGCCTTTGAAGCCGTCTCTCCTGGGAGGCCTGTCGTTGCGGTAACCGCCGGTGGGCTTAAACCCTTCAGCCAGCGAAATGACGACACGCCGGTCACTGTCCTTGTCCGAACCTTCGGAGTGGGAATCAACGCCTTCAATGCTTT
>DAITOC010000340.1:484-1626 GCA_036834305.1 Clostridiales bacterium | reverse complement strand
AAACCTTGTTAATCGCCGGCTGTGCCCACAAAGGAATTATAAATATTGTTGAAAGCTTCCATGACCTGAAGGGATACTACCCCGATTATGTCATCGGCGGGTTCCATTTATATAACAAAGCTTCCGGCAACAGTGAAGACGAAGATACTATCAATGCCATCGGCAGATATCTTCTGTTAACCGGCTCTCAATATTATACTTGCCATTGTACGGGGATGGCGGCCTATACCAGCCTGAAAGCCGTTATGGCGGATAAGATTGATTACCTGTCAACCGGAAATGAAATAAACATCTGAAAAAGGAGAACACAATGAGCGAAAAGTGCGATAAAAACTGCGGCAGCTGCGCGGAGGATTGCGCAGAAAGAAAAGCGCCGATAAAGGATTTTTCCGAAAATCCGCATAAAATGAGCCATATCAAAAAAGTGATTGGCGTTATCAGCGGCAAAGGAGGCGTAGGTAAATCAATGGTAACATCCATTCTGGCCGTTAATATGAGCCGGATGGGTTATCAAGCAGCTATTCTTGACGCCGATATCACCGGCCCTTCTATCCCAAAAATATTCGGAATAAATAAGAAAGCGTCCGGCGCTGAGCTCGGTTTGTTCCCGGTTAAAAGCAAATCCGGTATTGGAATTATGTCCGTTAACCTGCTGCTTGAGAATGATACCGATCCCGTAGTCTGGCGGGGTCCCATCATCGGCAACACTGTCAAGCAGTTTTGGAAAGATGTTATCTGGGGCGATGTGGACTTTATGTTCATCGATATGCCGCCCGGCACCGGCGACGTTGCGCTGACGGTGTTTCAATCTATAGCGATTGATGGGCTCATCATCGTGACTTCCCCACAGGAGCTTGTTTCGATGATTGTTTCAAAAGCTGTTAAAATGGCCGAGATGATGAATATACCGGTCATCGGAATAGTGGAAAACCTGTCTTATTTTAAGGCGCCGGACACCGGCAAAGAATATAAAATATTCGGAGAGAGCCATATGGAAGAAACTGCGGCGAAGCACGGCATCAACGTGCTGGCGAAAATGCCCGTTGACCCGAAACTGGCCGCTGCCTGCGACGCGGGAATGATTGAGCTGTTTGATGTTGACTGGCTGGAACCGGTCGGTAAAGTGCTGGCAAAAATGCTGT
>DAITOC010000340.1:0-474 GCA_036834305.1 Clostridiales bacterium | reverse complement strand
GAAAGACCATTTTATGGAAGGCTACAACTGCGCGCAGGCGATGCTTTGCGCCTACTGTGATGAAACGGGTATGGATTTTGAGCAGGCTGTGAAGCTCGCCTCCTCCTTTGGCGGCGGGATGGCGCGCCTGAGGGAGGTGTGCGGCGCCGTCACCGGCATGTTTATGGTCGCGGGGCTCAAATACGGATACACCAGCCCGAACGACGATGAAACCAAAGCCGCGCACTATGCGTTAATCCAATCACTCGCCAAGCGTTTCGAGGAGGAAAACGGCTCGATTATCTGCCGCGACCTGCTCGAACTCGGCGAACAGCGGCAGGGCCCGGTACCGGACAAGCGCACGGCGGATTATTACCAGCACCGCCGCTGCGCGCAATTGATTGAAAACGCCGGTAAAATGTTGGACGAACTCATCGAAAATAAAAAAACGGAGGAAAAACAATGAAAATCGCGGTAGCAAGCGAAGGCAGCATG
>DAITOC010000339.1:0-1627 GCA_036834305.1 Clostridiales bacterium | reverse complement strand
CCAACCGGTTTACGCTGCCCGGCGGGCGGCTCGTTGACGCGGCGCCGTAACTCATTGTTGGGGCTGCGCGCCCGGTGTTTCTTCCATGCGCAGAGGCCTTTCCACGCCGATGTTTTCCAGGCAGAGGTAACCGCCCTCCACGGCGAAACCGCCATTAGCCAGCGGCTTGGTGAACACGCTTTGCTTGAGGATTTCCGTATTTTTCAGCGACGCCTCCATAAGCCTGTTATAGCTTTCAAGCGCCGCGAGTTTCGCTTCATCCCCGGCGGTTTTTTTAACGCTTTCCGTGTAAAACACATATTCTTTTTTCTCGAAGATTACCGGCAGTTTCACCTTATTGGCCTCGAACCATTTTTTGCTTTCATAAACCTCGAATTTTCCCTTGGGCTCTTTAAAAAAGCCGAAGGGAATTCTTAAGCCGAAAAACCGCAGCGTAAACTGTTTTTTGGAGCCGGTATAGGTTCTGACCTGCCGGGCCGCTGGTGTCTCGGCGGTGATTTTCCGTTCCGTTCTCGCCGCGGCGTACCCCTCGGCATGGCGGAAATCCACGGTTAAATCCCTGTTGTCGGTAATCCCGCTGATAAGCAGTTCGCCTTCCAAAATCGCGTCGCCCGGCTTTTTGACCTGCGTGCCTTGGAAGGTTTCGAGAATGACGATCTGCCCGTCGCGCAGGGCGACGATGTCGCAGGGGTCTTTTTTTTCGGGGTTTTCGGGCACAGGGACGGTTTCGCGGACTTCGATGACGGCCGCGCTGCCCTTGAGGTTCAGGGTCAGCCATGTGATGTCCGGCAGCCGGTCGAGGGCGAGCGTTTCAATATTGTTCACGTCGATTTTCCCGCTTTTCATTCCGGGCTTGACGCCGAGGTCCTCAAAGACCTCCAGTATCACCTCATCGGGTATCCTGTCGTTGCCTTGGACCTCGACCATCCAAATCATGGTTGACAAATACAGCACCAGGATGAAAAGCCCGAAAAATCCCAGCAAAAGCCCGGTTCTTTTTTTATTTTTCTTCAAAAAAAACGGCAGGCCGATCCGCCGGGAAATTCGAACCCGCATACCGGATTTCCTGGCCGCCGGCCGGATAGCCTTATACCCTTTGATGCCGGTGTTGGCATGAAGAACTCCCTTCCGGCTCATCAGGTTCCACAGAGGAATCCCGCTTCTCGAACACAGGTTGATGAACCGCTCGGGGAACCCGCCCTCGGCGGTAAACCGGACATAGCCGAGAAGAAAGTGCATGAACTTAACAAAAAGCATTTTACCGCCGTCCTTTGCGATGATTGGATGAAGGAAAGCCGGGTTGGTCCTTAAGACGAGAAATCCAGCGTCACGATGTTACCCTCAATCACCGCCGTTTCCATACTCAGGGTGTTGATAGACAAGTCGGTGCCGGTAAAACGGACGATTGTTTTACCGGTGTTGAGCTTGATGGTGTTTTCGTCGTATTCGAGCACGCCCTTGCAGCCGTCGACAATGGCCTCCCGGTTGCCGGAGAGCTCGATGTGGCAGGTGTTTGAAACTGCCGAGCGCGGCAGTTCGAGTTCTCCTCCGATTTTTTCCAGCAGAGTCTCCCCTTGTATTCCCGCGTCGGCCTTCTTTCTTGAGCGGCGGTGTTTTCGGGCCATGC
>DAITOC010000338.1:0-1640 GCA_036834305.1 Clostridiales bacterium | reverse complement strand
TTATGACGATTTGAAAGCCCACGGCATCACGATGATCTGCAGTTTTCCCCCCATGCCGGCCAAAGAGGACATCAATTTCTTTTTCACCAGCCCGGTGGACTGGCGGTAATAATATGCCGACGGCGGATAAAGAAAGGCTTGATACTATGAATGAGCGTACCGTGCCCTTTAAAGAAATATACCTGGCCGGAGGCTGTTTCTGGGGTGTTGAAAAATACCTTTCCGGCATCGCCGGCGTTTTGGAAACGCAGGCGGGTTACGCCAACGGAAAAACGGCAAACCCCTCTTACGAGGATGTCTGCCGCCGCGGCACCGGCCACGCGGAAACGGTGAGGGTGCGATACGATGAAGAGCGGCTCAGCCTGAAATTTCTGCTCAACCTGTATTATGACGCTATCGACCCCGTCGCCGTGAACCGCCAGGGCGGTGACCGGGGCACGCAGTACCGCACGGGGATTTATTATACGGATGACGCCGACCAATCCACTATTTTGGATTCCATCAGCGAACTTCAAAAGAAATACAGTTTGCCCGTTGCCGTTGAGGCAATGAAGCTGCAAAACTTTTATCCCGCGGAGGAGTACCACCAAAAATACCTGGATAAAAACCCGGGCGGGTACTGCCATATCGGCAAGGAGAAATTCGAAAAGGCCGCGCGGGCGAAAGACACCGGCTTGAAATATAAACCGGTTTCCAAAGACATCCTGAAAACTACGCTGACCGAAACGCAGTATAACGTCACCCAAAACAGCGCCACCGAGCCGCCGTTTAAAAACGAATACTGGAACCGGTTCGAGCCGGGCATCTATGTCGATGTGACAACCGGCGAGCCGCTGTTTGTTTCCGGCGACAAGTTCGAATCCGGCTGCGGCTGGCCGAGTTTTTCAAAACCGGTCAGCGAAGAGGCGATTGTCAAATTGCGCGACCGGTCCTTCGGCATGGAACGCGTTGAGGTGCGCAGCAAAACGGGCAACGCGCATCTTGGCCATGTTTTCAACGACGGCCCCGCCGAAACCGGCGGATTGCGGTACTGTATCAACAGCGCGTCGCTGCGGTTTATCCCGAAAGAGGAAATGGATGAAAACGGTTACGGGGATTGGCTGCCGCTGTTATAGACGGCGTCCGGCGTCAAGGGGACGGGGGTTTGGCAACTAAAGATATTTAGTGATACCATAAGCCTGAGGGTGCGCCAGTGCGGTACGTGTAATGTTGTTGGTTGAAAGACCCGACCCGGCAAAGGTTAGCGACCAGCCGGTACCGAGTTCTTGGAGCCGAAGCCGTGAGGTAAGGTTTAAGCGAAGGAAAAGTGCCCTAAGGGACTTCGGAAGTTCGAGAGCCGCAATGCGAAAGCGTGAAGCAATACAGCCCCGTAAGTTATAAAGAGCGGAAGCCGATGTTGGCTGGCCGTCCCCTTGACATTTAAAGCAACAAAGGTAGTTATATGATTAACAAAATTTTTGAATCAAACAAAGCATACATCAGGCATAATCATAACAGTCGGATTTTTCTTGACGAATTTTATACCGATAATAAAAGTGAAAGGCAAAAATACGACCTTGTTTTTCCGAAAAAAACATCGGGCGAACTCGGCCTGATTCTCTGTATTCACGGCGGAGGCTGGGTCGAGGGAAGTAAAAATG
>DAITOC010000337.1:0-1642 GCA_036834305.1 Clostridiales bacterium | reverse complement strand
ATACTGGCAAATAACTCGGCCGCGGATTGATAATCTTCACGCATTTGCATCTTCACGGCTTCCGCGTAAATCTCATTTTTTCTTGATTCCTCTTGCTGAGCATTATATTCCTCCAGTAAAATCTCGAGCGTTTTAGGATTCGCTGTTTTAAGAATGAAATTTTTCGGGTACCGGCATATATTGCTCACACACAATGCATTTTCGGCCAAGTTCAGCTGCCCGCAGGCGCAAAGCCAATAATCACTGTGTTCGTCCGGTACAAACCCTGGAACACCCCCCCTGTAACTGCCTTGTTTTTTGCATTCGCGCTCAAACTGCTTATACAGATCATTACTTAAAAACTCGCGAAGATTTTCCTGAGCGGGAAGCGGCTGAAAAGCGGCTTTCGCCGAATTTTCCCACATCTCCCCGCTGCCGAATACGGCTTGCACCGCGGTTACTTCAATATTCCGTGTGTTGTCATAAGGCAGGATGACCGGCATTTTATCTCCGAAGGGTTGGCCGCCGCCGACGGAAAGGTCAAGGTATTGAAACCCTTCCAGCTCGCCGATTGTTTTCCCCGTCACATCGACGCAGGTTATGTTTACGATGAAAGCGGTAATTATCTTGCTTGTCACATTGCTGAATTTTGCCTGAAACAGCATTTTGCCGGTCACCGAATCGCGAAGCAGGTTGCCCGCCTCAAAGAGAACGGGTGAGCCTTGAAACCACATCCTGTTTTCATAATGCTTGATGATTGTATATCTTTCAGGCATGGGCGGTCTCCTCTTCTCAATGTCAATAAGTAAAGCTTTGAAAGGCGCCGGACTTTTACAGACTCGGCAAGTCTCCCGCACTGACCGGGTTGTTTTCCCGGGGAGCGGCTCTCCCGTTTTCACCCGGAACGGCGGCATGAACGGCGGTCTGTGCGCCGTTTTGCCCGCCGGCCAAAAGGTTATAGGTCGTTTCCTGATACCGCGCGGTTTTCTCAATGTTCTCATAAAAGCAGCCAACCGTATGGATAATAAATGCAACTAGATAATCGAATATCAAAAGTACAAAGGCAGCTCCCAGGAATAATAAAAAAATAAAAAATATTTCTTCAACTTCATCGTAACCCTGAGCCGACAATGCAATTGTAGCAACCGGCACAGCGATTACTTTTAGTATTACATTGATAATAAAATATCTTCGGGCATATTTTTTAATCTTTTGGCCGACATCTACAGACCAATTGTCAAGGAAATTTCGAGTCGTAGTCGTCCAACTAATTTCCTCATTTTCATATTTTCTTAAAATTGAATCACATTTTATACAACGATAATAACTTGAGGAGTGAGGTGTTCCACACTTGGAACATATGATTGTTTTGTTTTCACTCATGAATTAACCTCCTTATTTTCCTAATCAGATTGTATCAAACAATAAAAAACATGTCAAATATTAGGTCTTTGTTGCACTAAAAATACGCAGTCATTGTCCAACCATTAAAATACAATTAGTTGTTCAAGTTATCCTCAACCAGACTGTAAAATATCACCGCGAACTTTGATGCTATAAAGGAACGAACGGTATTCGTGAGATGAACCCGCTCAGTCGTGCTATTTTCCAAACCTCCTTTAATAAAGAAAAATGAACGCATTTCATTCTATGGGTTTTATCA
>DAITOC010000336.1:0-1643 GCA_036834305.1 Clostridiales bacterium | reverse complement strand
TTCCTGAATATTAATATTTAATTTCGAACAACCTAATTCATACTCCTACTGCCAAATTCTTACTCAACAATGAATTTCCTATGATATATTTCATATGTTAGATTTTCTCATGATTATTATATTGGAAAATAATAGAAAAGTCAATAACCGGCTATGGCGATGATGGCGCAAAAACGGAGGTGTCGATTTAACCGTTGCTGTCTTTTAAAACCCAAAACTCGCTGAGCATCACACCGGCTATCGGCTCCCCAATTTCCAAGTCGATGCAGCCGTTTTTAAACAGCCGGGCGGGCAACTTGTAAGTCGCGGTTTCAAAACCCGGCGCTAAAAGTTCCGAATCGAAAGCCTCGTTTTTCTCGCCGCCGAACTGCGGCCCGTCGTAAACGGTAACACCGTTTACGGTAACGCTGTGATGAATCAGAACGGGATACTTTTGAGAACTGAATGTGACGCGCAGCAGATAGTCGGCTCCGGGAGTGAAGCCCCCCAGGCGGCAGTTAAATGTGTAATGGTCATAGAGTTTGAGCATCGACATCGGAATGCCGCCGTTGTTGACATTCGGCCTGTCTCCCTGGTAGTTGATATAGAACTCCCCTTTTTGCTTAACTCCCAAAGCATCGAAGCCATGCTCGGCTAAAGAGAAGTAGTACTCATCGGAAGCCACTTTGTTGCGGTTGAGCACCCTGCCGATAAAACCGGCGCGTTCGGTTTCGGGCAATTGAAGAGCCGCCTCTGCTTTCTTCAACAGCCATTGCCGGTCTGTCACGGGCAGGTCGATTGTTTCAAGCGTGGCCCCCCTTTCCCAGGATTTGGCAAAATAATGCTCAACATCAAGCTGCAGCCCGATTTGGTTGAACAGCGTTTCGGCCAGGGCGGATATCTCTTCACGCAGCGCCGTGTACTCATCGTCGAAACCGGTCGACAGCGTATCCACGGCGTCCTCAATAAAGCCTTTTTTCAATTCCGTTTTGGCTTTTTCAATTAAATCCAGTTCGAACAGGCGGCGACGGCGGACGAGCGCGTCGCATTGAGCGCGAAACAGGCACTGGACAAAACGCCAGTTTTCCATCAGCCGGGGGTATGCCCCGCGTAATTTCCGCCAAACGCCGAGTGTGCTTTCAATATGAGGGTTTTCGGCAGGGTCACCTTCCCAGTTCCTTTCGAGGCCGAGGATGCCGTCAACCACCGTTTCGGCCGGTACACCGTAAAAAAATACCCTCGCGTAATCGAGCAGAGTTTCGCGCAGCGGCACTTCCGGAAAGAAGTCCATATCGCTCCAAACCATCTTGTTGATGTCGTCGCTTACGCCTTCCGAATAACTGACGCTGCCTATGATATAACGGCGGGTAAGCCGATGGATCAGACGGTATTCCACCGGGCGCGGATTGACGCTTTCGCGGCTCAGGGTGGAAGCTAACGCGTAATGCCAGTCGTCGCGGTTGAAATGAACCGGATACTCGCAGCGGACATTGTGCGTAATATCCGGGTACAGCCTGATCGGGTATTCCGCCGGCAGCCTTCTGCGAAGTTCGTCGAGCGGAAACGCCCTGTTCGGGCCGGTGATCACCCCGTCGATTTCGGGGGGCAGTTTTTCCATCTCTTCTATGAACTCCTCGCCCCAATCGGGGAACACCCGGGGTTTT
>DAITOC010000335.1:0-1648 GCA_036834305.1 Clostridiales bacterium | reverse complement strand
TACTGAAAGGCAGCCGGGCGATGTAACTTGCGCGGCTGTCATGCGCCGTTTACTCGTTGAAATACAACCGTTCGTAATTCTTTACGATGTTTTGTATGTTGTATTTTTCCGTTACTGTTTTCCGGTTGTTTTCCCGGATTCTCACTTTTTCCTCCAAAGAGTATCGGAGCATTTCGCCGGCCTTTTCGGCTATTTGGAGTGAGTTGCCCGGTTCGGCGATATACCGGCCATTGCCGAGAATCTGTTTGGCGTCTCCGACATCGGTTGAAACGATGAGCGCTTCGCAAGCCATCGCCTGTAAAAGCGTATTGGGAAAAGCTTCGCCGGCCGAGTGCAGAATAAACAAATCGCAGGCGGACATCAACACGGGTACGTCGTGTCTTAAACCCAGTAAAAAGATATCCCTGTCCATTGCCAGCCCGAGACTTTTGATTAATTCAACCAATATGGCGTTGTTTTTATCAATGTTCAGCCCGCACAGCAAAGCGACGGTTTCCGTGTCGTTATCGTGGATAGACTTGAAAGCCTTTATAAAAGTGGGAACGTCTTTTATCGGGCGGTAGTTTGAAACCGACAGGACGATTTTTTTCCCTTCCAGCCCGAACTCCGTGTCAACCGCCTTTCGCGCTCCTTCGATATGTCTGTACTGCTGCGTGTCGCATCCGTTTTCCGCAACGATGGATTTACTCTTGTCATAACCGAAATCCTCGTGTACGGCTTTTGCCAGGTTGCCGTTGTAGGATACCCGGTATACCTTGCGGCTTCTGGGGGCACACAAACGGTTTATTAACAGAATTCGTCTCGGGTTCAACTGCGGGCTGAGATTTGCGTGCCGGACAAACCAAAATATCCTCGGCGTTTTAGCGATTTTTCCCAGATAATAGCCTATCAGGTTGCATTTGTATGTCCAGCAGCACAGAACGTCGCATCCGCGTATATTTTTATAAGCCGTCAACAGCGATTGAATCGGGTTGCGCTTGAAGTCGGTGTCAATCAGCTCGATATTTAAATTCCGAATCATATCTTCATAATAATGGCTTGAGCCGAGGCTGATTATCTTATAAACAAAGCTCCTGTCAGTCTGGTGCTTTAACAGATTGTACAACATGGTTTCCGCCCCTCCTTTACCGAGGCCGGAAACAAGATAAACGACCCTTTTCAAAAACGTTTCCCCTTCCGAATTTCATGATAACATGGGAAGTATAGCAAAGAATAAGAGACAATACAAGTTTATGCAAACCATCAGCAGAGATTTGCCGGCGACGCGTCGTGCCCCGGATGCCGGTGAAGCGGCCTCATGCAGAATATTTTGGATTAATGCGAAAATATATGGCAAATAACAGCGGAAGTTGGTATAATGTTGCGGGTATTCGTGCACAAAGGCGTTATCAAAATTCGAAGGATAAACGAGCGTTGTTGAATGAGCGCGTTTGCGGCCGATAATGTATTGGAGGGCTGGAGTTGAACTATTCCGAAAACGACACCGTTTCTCAAAAGGGTATTGAGATAAATATACTCAACATTATCAGAATATTGTTAAAAAGGTGGTGGCTCATCGCTTTTTTGGGCATAGCCGTGTCTGCAATATCGCTTCTGTTAACGCAAATCATGAATGTTCCCACCTATTCCTCGTCGATTACCTTTATTG
>DAITOC010000334.1:0-1657 GCA_036834305.1 Clostridiales bacterium | reverse complement strand
CGCTCCGGATAGGGTGTTCGACGCTGCGCCGATCTCTTTATAAAACGCTGCCGGTTGGTGCGGGTTTTCGCCGTAGCGCATTTCCTGAACCTTTTCAAATGTCAGAGTAAGGTTTTTTGGGAAACCGTTTTCGTTTCTTTTGGATCGGAGGTAATTGTTAATCAAGGCGTCATACTGGGCGGTATGCTCGAAAACGGCACCGGCGAGGCGGAATTTGGTATCTTTCGAAGTGTCTCCCTGCGACTTAATTTCCGCTATCACCGTATCATAGTCCTCGGGGTTTACGATCACGGTTACATCCTGCCAATTTTTCGCCGCGGCCCGAAGCATCGTCGGTCCGCCGATGTCTATATTTTCAACCGCTTCCTCAAGGGAAACGTTCGCCTTTAAAATGGTTTGTTTAAACGGGTACAAGTTGATGCAGACGATGTCGATGGGTGTAATTCCAAGCTTCTGAATCTGTTTCATGTGTTCTGCATTGCTTCTCATGGCCAATATACCGCCGTGAATCATGGGATGAAGGGTTTTTACG
This sequence comes from Clostridiales bacterium, assembly GCA_036834305.1. Lineage (GTDB taxonomy): Bacteria > Bacillota > Clostridia > Oscillospirales > Acutalibacteraceae > UBA1447. The sequence continues at coordinate 1,125 of DAITOC010000334.1, read as the reverse complement.
CGGCCGTCGAGGCATTCCGGAAAGCCAGTCACATCCGAAACACCGGTGCAAGGAACGCCGGCTTCCGCCAGCGTTTTCGCTGTTCCGCCGGTTGAGAGGATTTCATAACCGAGAAGCACAAGTTCTTTCGCGAAGCCGACAACACCGGTCTTGTCCGAAACACTGATAATCGCTCTTTTTGACATTGTTTTACCCTCCGTTTTTGTTTACTCGCATAACATGGAAACAGCCTGCGGCAATATAACCCACTCCGCCTGTTCCATCACTCTTTGTTGCAGGGTCTGCGGCGTATCGCCCTTAAGGACTTCCACGGCTTTCTGAAGAATAATATCTCCCCCGTCGGGGATTTCATTGACGAAATGAACCGTAGCCCCGGACACTTTAACCCCTTTTTCCAGAGCCGCTTCATGGACTCTTAAACCGTAATACCCTTTTCCGCAGAATGACGGGATTAACGCGGGGTGGACATTAATGATACGATTTCTGTACTCATCGATAAGTTCCGGGCCCAGAATAGATAAAAAGCCGGCCAGAACAATCAAACCGGCTTCGCATTCACGAAGTTCTTTTATTATGGAGCGGTCGAAATCCGAATCCGATTGAAAACTCTTTCTGTCCACAACCGCCGCGGGAATCCCCGCCTTCCTCGCCCTTTCAAGAGCAAAGGCGCCGGGGTTGCTTGAAATGACTTTGACAATTCTCCCTCTGCCGGTTTCTCCTCTTTTCTGGGCGTCAATCAGCGCTTGAAGATTCGTTCCGCCACCCGAAACCAAAACAGCCACATTCACATAGTCGTTCCCCGCATTCAACATATGGTCACACCCTTTTCGCCACGTTTCACCTCGCCGACGATCATCGCCTTTTCTCCGCTGGCGGCCAGCGAATCAAGAGCATCATTCACAGCCTCCGCGCCAACGGCAACGCAAAGCCCGAGGCCCATATTGAAAGTGTTGAACATATCCCTTTCGGGTATGCCTTCGTTTTGAATGAGCGAAAAAACCGGCATGACAGGAATCTTGCTTTTTTCGATATACGCGCGCAGCCCCTCCGGCAGCATTCGCGGTATGTTTTCATAAAAACCGCCGCCGGTTATATGGGCTATCCCGTGCACTTCCACACAGCTTA
>DAITOC010000333.1:0-1682 GCA_036834305.1 Clostridiales bacterium | reverse complement strand
GCTTGTTTGTCATTATACTGATTATGCTGTTCGCTTTTATAGCGCCGGCGTTTTACCCGTATTCTTACGAACAGCAAATCAGAGGCAGCGAAGCCCTCGACCCCTTTGAATACTCCACGGAAGAACTCGCCCTGAAAGAGTCGGGTGAATCCGTATTCCCGCATATTCTCGGAACGGACAACCATGGCCGGGACATCATGGTTCGCCTTATGATGGGCAGCCGCATTTCCCTGCTCGTCGGCATCGTGGCGAGTATACTGGTGTTTCTTATCGGCTCTCTTTACGGTTCAATATCCGGTTTTTTGGGCGGCAAGGTCGATATCGCGATGATGCAAATTGTGGACATTATTTACACCGTGCCGGATATTCTGGTTATTATCCTGCTGATGGTTTCTTTAAAATATCCCCTTCAGTCGCTCGCGGAAAACATCGAGGGGTTTGAATGGATCAACACCGTCGGCATCGGGCTCATCAGCATTTTTATTGTTTTTTCGCTTCTGTATTGGGTCGGCATGTCGCGTATTGTCCGCAGCCAGATACTCACACTCAAAGAGCAGGAATTCGTGACGGCCGCGAAAGCGCTCGGCGCAAGCAGAAAAAGAATTATCGGGAAACACCTGCTGACCAACTGCATGGGTACGCTCATCGTAACGACGACGCTGCAGATACCTTCGGCGATTTTTACCGAGACTTTTTTGAGTTTTATCGGTATCGGCGTCGCGGCACCTATGCCAAGCCTCGGTTCCATGGCGTCCACCGCCATCGGAGGGATCTCCTCCTACCCGCACAGGCTGCTGGCTCCGGCGTTGATGATCAGCGTAATTATTCTATCCTTTAACCTTTTGGGCGACGGCCTTCGGGACGCGTTTGACCCGAAACTGAAGAATTGAGGCTGTACGAATGAACGAAATGCTTCTTGACATAAAAAACCTGCGCCTCTCGTTTTTTACCCCGGCCGGCGAGGTGAAGGCGCTCAACGATGTGTCCGTGAAACTTGAGAAAGGCGATGTGCTCGGCATCGTCGGGGAAAGCGGCAGCGGTAAAAGCGTAACGGCCTATTCGATTATGGGCTTGACGGCGCACCCCGGCAGGATCGTCGGGGGAACCATCGAATTCAACGGCCATCGCATCCATGAACTTTCGGAAAAAGAAATGCGAAAAATACGGGGCAACGAAGTCAGCATCATTTTTCAGGACCCGATGACAAGCCTGAACCCCGTTTATACCATCGGCAATCAAATCACGGAAGTGATCCTGCTTCATACCGATAAAAATAAGAGACAAGCCAAAGAGCGCGCCGTCGAACTGCTGCAATTGGTGGGTATAAACGAACCCGAAAAGAGGCTGCGGCAATACCCGCATCAGCTGTCGGGCGGCATGAGGCAACGGGTTATGATCGCCATAGCGCTTGCCTGCGAACCGAAACTTCTCATTGCCGACGAACCGACGACCGCCTTGGACGTAACCATTCAGGCGCAGATTCTTGAACTGATGGTGGAGCTCAAGAAAAAAATCGGCATGTCCATCATCATGATTACGCACGATTTGGGCATTGTGGCCAATATGTGTGAAAAAATCGCGGTCATGTACGGCGGCAAGATTGTGGAGTACGGCAGCGTAAACGAGATATTTTACAACCCCCGCCATGAATACACCAAAGGGCTGCTCGGCAGTATTCCCAA
>DAITOC010000332.1:0-1687 GCA_036834305.1 Clostridiales bacterium | reverse complement strand
CGGTCGGCGCGATGGTGGTGATGGTAGCGTTGCGCCGGGGCTCACCTTCGGCCAGGGTGCTTTCGCCAAACAGGGGAAAGGCCCCGCGTGTTTTGGCGAGTGCGGCGCTCTCCTCACGTCCCTGTCGAGTAATAAACTCCATCAGTTTTTCACCGAGCGCGATCGCCTCGGCGGAATTGTACGGGATCCCCATCATTAAAAGGCTGTCGGCCCAGCCCATGACGCCCAGGCCGATTTTTCGCGTCAGCTTCGTCGTTTTATCAATATTGTCAAGAGGATACTTGTTCGCGTCGATGACATTGTCCAGAAAATGTACGGCTTTCTTCACCGTATCGGTGATTTTATTCCAGTCAAATTCCTGTTTGCCGTCGTTCTCCTTAAGCATTTTAACAAGGTTTATCGAACCGAGGTTGCACGACTCATAGGGCAGCAACGGCTGCTCGCCGCAAGGGTTGGTCGATTCGATTTCTCCTTGGCCGGGGACGATGTTGTCTCTGTTTAAACGGTCCAAGAAGATGATGCCCGGTTCGCCGTTGTGCCAGGCGGCATCGACGATATGCTCAAAAACCGCTTTCGCGTTGAGTTTGGAAACGGGCTGCTTCGTGTGCGGGTCAATCAAGTCGTAATCCGTACCATCTTCGACGGCGGCCATAAATTCTTCCGTCAGGCCTACGGATATATTAAAATTGTTGATTTCTTTGTTAACGGTTTTGCAGTCGATGAATTCCATAATGTCCGGGTGGTCCACGCGCAGAATCCCCATGTTGGCGCCGCGCCTCGTGCCGCCTTGTTTGACCGCTTCCGTGGCCATGTTGAACACTTTCATAAAACTGATGGGGCCTGACGCGACGCCCCCGGTCGAGTTGACCGAGCTGCCTTTCTGACGGATGCGCGAAAATGAAAAGCCGGTGCCCCCGCCGGATTTGTGGATGAGCGCCGCTTGTTTGATGGCTTCAAAAATATCGTCCATCGCGTCCTCGACCGGCAGCACAAAGCAAGCCGACAGTTGGCCCAAAGGCCGCCCGGCGTTCATAAGCGTCGGGGAGTTCGGCAGAAACTCCAGGTTCGCCATCATGTCGAAAAAGGTATCCGCCGTTTCTTTGGCGTCCGCGCCTTTATCATAAAGCCTGTCCGATTCGGCTATGGTCCCCGCCACGCGCCGGAACAGGTCGTCGACGGTTTCCGTCGGCTTGCCGGTTTCATCTTTCTTTAAATACCGGCGCTCAAGAACAGTCATCGCGTTTTTAGAAATGGACATCATAATTCCTCCGTTATCAAATGGTGCACTACATATTGTAGCACTTAAACCGATTATGTCAATATCTTGTGCAAAAAAGTTCGAATGAATTTTCGTAAATTTACAAAAAAGCGCGGGATGAGAATCCCGCGCTTTTAATGATGGTGAATTCAAGTTTGTCAAGCGTCTTTTTTTGTGTCTTCGCCGGGAACCATTCTTTCCGCGGCAACGGCCAGCATCAATTTAATGCGGTTCTCCTGGTTGACCCCTGTCGCTCCCGGGTCGTAGTCGATGGGAACGATATTGGAATCGGGACGCAAGTCGCGGATTTTTTTGATCATACCCTTGCCGACGATGTGGTTCGGCAGGCAGCCGAACGGCTGGGCGCAGACGATGTTGCCGTAACCCGATTCAATGAGTTCCATCATTTCCGCCGTGAGAAGCCAGCCT
>DAITOC010000331.1:0-1689 GCA_036834305.1 Clostridiales bacterium | reverse complement strand
AGGGGAAGGAATACGCCGCAAAAGTTCAGGCATCAAACCCCGTTGTCGATAAATGGAACGAGTATATGAAAGATGTCATGGTGATGGAGCTTGACCCCGAAACCGGCGCGCAGCCCCTCATGAACAAAGTGTTTTTTATGGAATAGCAAATCAAAATATCACGTGCGAAGCCGCTTCAAACGGAAATTTGAAGCGGTTTATTTTTTTATCATACACAGGACATGATGTGAATATAGATGTCATAGAACCATTGTAAAACCGCAAAGGAGAGGGATGCTATGGATTATAAAGTACTTACACAAGCCATCGGAATGAACGAAATAACCTATGAGGGCGGGGTTGAGCAGCAGGTTGACAGCGATATCACGCTGCCCGATTACTGCCCCGATATTCAAAGGATACTCAAATGCAGCATAACTCCGAAAATCACGGGGGTTCAAACCGCCGGAGACAGGGTTACGGCGGACGGCGCCGCTTTGGTGAAAATCGTATATGTCTGCGAGAATGGAAAGGTACGCTGCTTTGAGCAGAATTATCCGTTCTCCAAGTTCGTCGAGATGAAAAACATCGTTGACAGTTCCTGCGTTTTTGTGAGGGCTAAAACCGATTACGCGAACTGCCGGGCAATCAGCCCCCGCCGGGCGGACGTCCATGGTATGATAACGGTTACATTCAGGGCTTTAAGAAAAAAAGAAGAAAAAATCGTATGCGGCGCCGAAGGGGCCGGCATACAACTTAAGAAGCAGAACTTCTGCGCCGCAAGTGTTATCGGTGATGTCGAGAGAGCGTTTCCCATGAGCGAGGTCATCGAAATCGGCCAATCAAAGCCTCCCGCCGCGCAAATTATTCGTTGCAACGCCGTGGCGGTTCTCAACGATGTCAAGGTGATCAACAATAAATTGCTGTTAAAAGGCGAGTTGCTTCTCAATATTCTGTACTGCGCCGACACCAAGGAAAACGAGATCGAAACCTTTGACCACTCCATGCCGATCAGCCAGATTATTGAACTTGAGGGAATCACGGAAGACTGTGACTGTGACACAAGGCTTTTTGTCACGGCCGTTGACGTCTGCCCGAAAGCGGATTCGTCGGGTGAAATGCGGCTTCTCGATATCAGCGCGAGAGTGTGCGCGGATATCCACGCGAGCACGCGCATGGAAATCCCGGTTGTCTCGGACGCCTATTCCACAAGGCACGAACTGAAGATGGACCACAAAACAGTTGATTTCCTGAAACTCGCGGATATGATGAACGACGCTTTTATGGCAAAGAGCGCGTTGGACTTGTCGGGAATGGGAGTTTCTTCTTTGCTGGATATCTGGTGCGGCGACCCGACGGGTACGGCTTATGTTCGTGATGACGAGTTGATTGTCAGCGGAACCCTTACCGTCCACATTCTTTACAAAGACAAGGATTCACAGCCCGGTTATGCGGAGAGGCAGATCGGTTTTGAGAATAAACGCAGCCTGAAGGCCCCCATCACAAGGTTGATTTGCGAACCGACCCTCATCGTGACCGCCTGCGGCTATAACATGAGCGGTGAAAACAAAGTGGATATTCGCGTCGAGCTCAATGTTAACGGGGCTGTGTACTCAATGGATTCCGACAGGCTGATAACGGCAATGGAGCCGAATGAACTTCAGGAAAAGAAATCGGGCTCATCGGCTTTAACGATATACTTCCCCGGCC
>DAITOC010000330.1:0-1690 GCA_036834305.1 Clostridiales bacterium | reverse complement strand
TTGAAGGAAGTGGAAGTTGAGACGCCGGTTGCCGTTGCCAAAACAAAGGTAATATCGGGTAAAAAGCTTGCGTTTATTCCTATTCTCCGAGCAGGGCTCGGAATGGTCGAGGGAGTTTTGACATTGGTCCCTTCCGCCAGAGTCGGCCATATCGGCATCTATCGGGATCCGGACACACTGAAACCTGTTGAGTATTATTGCAAACTCCCTTCCGATACCAACGAACGCGAAGTTATCGTTCTTGACCCGATGCTCGCGACAGGCGGTTCTGCGATTGACGCGATTTCTCTTATTAAGCAGCACAGCCCCAAATCCATTAAATTCATGGGCATTATCGCGGCGCCGGAAGGTTTAGACGCATTAAGCAAAGCGCATCCCGATGTGGACATATTCTGTGCCGCTCTTGATGAAAAGCTGAATGACCATGGTTATATAGTACCCGGCCTCGGTGACGCGGGTGACAGGATCTTCGGAACAAAATAGGCCTTGAAAGTGAACAACGATTATGCTATACTTAAAAATGAATCGGGAGGTTATATTTATGAAACACATTAAGAGCCTGAATACGCCCAATTTGAAACAGAGCGCGGCAAAAGGCGGTTGCGGCGAATGCCAGGCATCCTGCCAGTCGGCATGTAAAACCTCATGCACCGTCGCCAACCAGAAATGTGAGAAATAAGACAAAGAGGGATTGGGGCGGGGCTTTAGCCCCGCCCTTTGATTTTTGGAGCTGTACATGATACACAAATACCGTCTGTTTGATTATAATATCATTCTTGATGTGAACAGTGGCGCGGTTCATCTCGCTGATGACTGTGCCTTTGTGCTGTTAGACCATATAACGGAAATAATGCCCAAAGAATGCCCTTCTGAAGCCATACAAACACTTCGGGGGGAGTATACTGTTGCAGAGATTAAGGAAGCCTATTCCGAATTGCTGGCGCTCCATGAAGAGGGGACGCTGTTCTCAAAAGATGATTGTGAGCCTTTCTCCCGGTTGCTTGAAAACGCTCCCATAAAATCTATGTGCCTCAATATAGCGCACGACTGCAATCTTCGCTGCGGTTATTGTTTTGCCTCGCAGGGAGATTTCGGGCAAGGGCGAAAACTGATGCCGTTTGAAGTGGCGAAAGCGGCCATAGACTATTTGATTGAATATTCGGGAAAACGAATTAATTTGGAGCTCGATTTTTTCGGCGGTGAGCCATTGCTGAACTTCGAGACGGTGAAAGAAACGGTGGAATACGCCAGAAGCCGGGAAGAAGAAACCGGTAAGAGATTTCGCTTCACCTTGACAACCAACGGCCTTTTATTGACGGACGATGTCATTGATTTTATTAACCGCGAAATGTCCAATGTCGTTTTGTCCATTGACGGAAGACCGGAAGTCCACGACAAACTCCGGCAACGCGTCGGCGGTTCCGGCAGTTATGACAGCATCGTCCCAAAATATAAAAAGCTCATAAGCCAAAGGCAGGGTAAGGAATACTATGTCAGAGGCACTTACACAAAGCTTAATTTGGACTTTTATAACGATGTTCTTCACCTTCTTGAACTCGGCTTTGATCAAATATCGGTTGAACCGGTTCTTTCCGCCGAAGGCTTTCCTTATGTAATTTCCGAAGAAGACATATCTGCTGTATTCGAATCATATGAAGTTCTTGCAAGGAAATTAATCGAGAAGAAGAGA
>DAITOC010000329.1:0-1692 GCA_036834305.1 Clostridiales bacterium | reverse complement strand
AGCCGATTTTTCTCTCCATCGGCTACTCCACCTGCCACTGGTGCCATGTCATGGAGCGCGAATCGTTTGAGGACGAAGAAACGGCGAAGATTTTAAACGAAAGCTTCGTCGCTGTAAAGGTTGACAAAGAGGAGCGGCCGGACATCGACGCGGTCTATATGGCGGTCTGCCAGGCGATGACCGGCTCGGGCGGGTGGCCGATGACCGTCATCATGAGCCCCGACCAAAAGCCGTTTTTTGCCGGCACCTATTTCCCGAAGGAATCGCGTTACGGCATGCCCGGCCTCAATGATATTCTGGCCGCAGTGTCGGAAAAATGGAGAAACGGCCGTGCGGAACTGCTGCGAAGCGGCGATGAAATTCTCAGAGCGCTCGGCCGCGCCGCGGCCGGCAAATCCCCGCGGTCCATGAGCAGGGAGCTGATGCTCAAAGCCAAGGCGGCCCTTGAGCGGGAATTTGACCCGCTGTACGGCGGGTTCGGCTCCGCGCCGAAATTCCCCTCGCCCCACAACATTTTGTTTCTTCTTCGATACGCGTTGTTTGAGAAAGACGGCAAAGCAAAAGCCATGGCCGAAAAAACGCTCGAGCAGATGTTCCGCGGCGGCATTTTTGACCATGTCGGCGGCGGCTTTTCCCGCTATTCGACGGATAATAAATGGCTTGCGCCGCATTTTGAAAAAATGCTGTATGACAACGCGTTCTTAACCGTGGCGTACACCGAGGCGTACCAGGCGACGGGCAGGATGCTTTACCGGCACACGGCCGAAAGGATCATCGGGTATGTCCTGCGCGAACTGACGCACGAGCGCGGCGGCTTTTTCTGCGCGTTCGACGCGGACAGTGACGGTGTCGAGGGCAAATACTATCTGCTGACCCCGGAAGAGACGCGCGAGGCGCTCGGCGAAGCGGACAGCATCTACTTCAACCGGTATTACGGCATAACGGCAACCGGCAATTTTGAGGGCAGGAACATCCCGAACCTCCTTGACAAAAAAGACATCGACAAGCCGGACCCGATTATCGAATCACTCAACGAAAAGATCGCCGCCTACCGGCTCGGCCGGACGACGCTGCACCGGGATGATAAAATTTTAACATCGTGGAACGCCATGATGATAACCGCCCTCGCGAAAGCGGCTCGGGTGTTCGAAAACGGCGCGTATCTCCGGGCGGCGCAAAGGGCGATGGATTTCGTGCGTGGGGAATTGAGCGACGGCGCGGGAGAGCTGAAGGTCCGCTGGCGCGGCGGCGAAGCCGCCGGCAACGGGTACCTCGACGATTACGCCTTCACGATATGGGCGCTGCTGTCGCTGTATGAGGCGTCCTGGGACGCCGGCAGGCTCGGGCAGGCGCTTGAATACGCCAAGAGAATGATCGACGGCTTTGAGGATAAGGAAAACGGCGGATATTACCTGTACGCCGCCGGAAGCGAACAGCTCATTTCGCGGCCTAAGGAAACCTACGACGGCGCTGTGCCCTCGGGCAACTCCATGGCCGGTTTCGTCCTGCAAAAACTCGCGGCGCTGACTGGCGACCCCGGTTTGGCCGAAGCGGCCGCCCGGCAGCTCGATTTTTTAGCCGGCGAAGCGGCGCGTTACCCCGCCGGCTTCACGTTCGCGCTCACGGCCGGGATGGCGCAGGTTTACCCCGGGGCGGAAATTGTCTGCGTAACGGAGAAGGACGCGCCGGGCG
>DAITOC010000328.1:0-1714 GCA_036834305.1 Clostridiales bacterium | reverse complement strand
GAAGCCGCGCTTGACGGCGTTGTGGAATACTGTGTAAACAGCGTCGGGGCGGATTTGAACACCGCATCCCCTTCCCTTCTTTCGAAAGTCGCGGGTATCAACTCTTCGGTTGCCAAAAACATCGTCGCCTACCGCGAAGGAAACGGCGCTTTTATCAACAGAGAACAACTCAAAAAGGTGCCGAAACTCGGCGCGAAAGCGTATGAACAATGCGCCGGTTTTCTGCGGGTGCCGGAGAGTAAAAATGTGTTGGATAACACCGGCGTGCATCCGGAAAGTTACCGGGCCGCGGAGGTTTTGCTGACCGAATGCGGTTACAGCCTTGAAGACGCCGCGTCGGGCAGAATAACGGAACTGCCTCAAAAGGTCGGCGCGATCGGCGAAGAGGCCTTGGCGGCAAAGTCAGGAATCGGCATACCGACTCTTCGGGACATAATCAAAGAACTGCTCCGCCCCGGGCGGGACCCGCGCGACGAACTGCCGCCGCCGATGCTGCGAACGGACGTTATGGATCTGAAAGACCTTGTCCCGGGCATGGAACTCAAGGGCACCGTCCGCAATGTCATTGATTTCGGCGCTTTTATCGATATCGGCGTCCATCAGGACGGGCTGGTCCATATTTCCCAAATAACCGACCGGTTTATCAAGCACCCTTCCGAAGTTCTAAAAGTAGGCGAGATTGTCACCGTTTGGGTTATTTCTGTTGACATTGCCAGAAACAGAATATCCTTAACGTTGAAAAAGCCGAAGACCGGCGAATAGCGGTTATCGTGTAGTTTTTGAGAGGATGCGGTACCATGAACAGAAAAAAGCCATCAAAACGCCTGGTTTTTGAGAGGACGCTTTTCAAAGCCATCTCCCCGGCCGTCGAAAAGTTGTGTGAACCGCCAAAGCTTAAAAATATAAAAAGAGCTCTTTTTATACAACCGCACCCCGATGACAACCAAATCGCGGCCGGCGGCACAATCGCGATGCTCATCGACAAAGGCGTCGAGGTTTATGAACTGACCGTGCTTGACGACCGTTTCGTCGACACTACATACAGCGGGGAAGGCTTAACGGTCAGGCAGAAAGAAGCTCTGGCTGCACAGGAATGCCTCGGCATGAAAAACGCCGGTTTTTTGGGGTTCGGCGACAGGACTGAGGCAAGCGCGCGGGAACTATCCAAAGCGATTGTGAAAGTGATTCGCGATATCAAACCGGACGCTGTTTTCACCGCGGACCCGAACCTGGAGAACGAGTGCCACGAAGACCATATCAAGGTCGCCAATGCCGTAAAATACGCCGTCATGGACGCTACATTTGATTTTTACCCGGAGCACATAAACGGCAAGCCCCGCGAGGATGTTTGGACCGTCGACATTCTCGGCTTTTATTACACCGACAAACCAAATACCGTTGTTGACATCTCGGATTATGAACAAAAAAAGATTGAATCTATGCGCTGCCATCAATCGCAGCCGATTTCCCAACTGGAACCCGTGATCATATTGCTCGGCCAGCAACTCGCGAAAGATACGCCATACAAGTCCGCCGAAGTGTTCCGGCTTATTTCTAAATTTCATATGCACTGCTTCAACCTGCCGGTTGGATAACCGAAATGTTATAGCGCCCGCTCCGTATTATTGGAGCGGGCGCTTTTTGTTTGGCGTTATATTTCCGGTATTACGATCTTAACCTCTTCGCCGAGTTCGGCGGAACGGGCGATGCCGTC
>DAITOC010000327.1:0-1716 GCA_036834305.1 Clostridiales bacterium | reverse complement strand
CCGCCGCGTAATCGATATGCTCCCAATGGCCCGCCGCTCCGGAAAGGGCCGTAATTGCCATCAACAGCGTGGATGTCCCGATCGCCTTATGCAAAGGGATCCTCATAACAAAAAGAAGAACGAGAAGGAAATTGATGCCTCCTCCGGCCCCGAGCAGGCCGCTGTTAACTCCGAGCAGAAAGCCGATGATTACCGAAACGGCGATTCGCCGCCATTTGGATTGAAAGCTTAACGGTTTGCGCGCGCCCGGCCCCGTGCTCGCGTTGGCTCCCCGCGCGAAGACGATCACGCCGAAAAGCATAAGGAAAATACCGAACGCTCCTCCCAAGCCGGTATCGGGGATGCGCGAAGCGAACACGGCGCCGAGTTGGGCCCCGGCTACCGAGCCGAGCGCTATCCATTTTCCGTTTCGAATATCAATATTGCTGTTTTTAAAATAAGTATACGATACCGCGAGTGAACCGATAACATCCACCATCAGGCTTGTCCCGATTGCCTCGAGCTCGGTGAATTTCATGCTGAGGCTTAAAGCCGGAATCAATATCATCACGCCGCTCGCGCCTATCAGAGAAGTCATCCCGCCGGTGCAAATGCCCAGCAGCACAAGAAGGAAAACGGTCGAAGCTTCCATGAAAACACCCTAGGGGCTTTATTCCCAGGAACTCCAAACTTCCGGTTTATAGCCGGCCGTGGCTTGTTTGCCGTTGCGGACAACCGGGGTAATATAGAGTTTGGGGTTGTTTAGCAAAATTTCCGCCCTGCTGTCCAGCGAGGCGATGATGTGCAAGTTCAACATCCTGTATTCTTTCGCATCGGTGTTAATCAGGCCGTTGATACCGACCGCCCGTTTTATGCTCTCGAGCTCGCCTTTGCTCGGCGGGTACCGCAGGATATCGATAAACTGGTATTTGATTCGGCGCTCTTTAAAGAACCTCTCGGCTTTTTGGGTGTCAAAGCATTTTTTGACGCCGTAGATCTGTATATTCATTCGAGAACCTCTTACTCAACGGTGATAAAAACGCCTTCGCCCGACGCGAGTTCCAAATCGACATTGGCGGCGTCATACACCGTTTCGACGCCCATTTTATAAACGGTGACCCGCGACGCGCCTTCAAAAGAGAGCGCGGCGCTGACCGTCTTGTTCTGTTGGGGTTCGGTCATGTTGACGACCGTATACGCTTTACCCTCGCCCTGTTTTTCGGTGAAACAGCCGATGAGCAGCGGGTTTGCGCATTGAACCGACGGTTTGATCGCCTCGTCCACCGGCAGCAGATAGCCGGTCTTCGTACCCGCCGCGCGCAGCCGGTTGACCAAATACGCCCCTTGGTTTTCATAGCCCGCATAAATATCGGATATCGCTTTGATTTCGGGGTTGACCGTTTGAACGGCGTAGTAGGTGTCGGTTCGATTGCCGTTTTGGTCAATCAAATGCGACTCGCTATCCCACCAGCCGGAGTTGTAGCAGGCGTGAATGATGGCTTTGGCACCGAACGAAAGGCTGACATACGCCTGCCAGCGGATGTCTTCCGGCGTGTCGCAGTAACGCATACCTCCCCCTTCATTGATCTCGTTGCCGGCGGCCTGCGTAATAACCCAGAGGTCGCGGCCGGTCGCCCTGCAGGCTTCCGCCAGAATGTCGAGATTCCTCAGCCATAGCTCGTTTGTTGTCTTTTGGCGGCCGAGCGCGTTGTTTTTACACCCGAGCGGATAGATATC
>DAITOC010000326.1:0-1717 GCA_036834305.1 Clostridiales bacterium | reverse complement strand
ATTGCCAAATAGCGTTCGTCTTTTTGAATGGCTTCTCCGAGAGCCCGCGTCATTTGAATAAGATCCATAATACCTCCATAATTGACCGTTATACAACGGATACTTTTTAAATCAGATCAGTTCGCCTTTGAGCATCCATGTGAGGGCTTTGGTAACCTTTACGTCGCAGAAGTTGCCGATGATGTCCTCCGGCCCTTCAAACTCAATAATACTGTTTCCCTGCGTACGGCCGCACAGCAAGTTCCCGCCTTCGCGTCCTTTTCTTTCGCACAATACCCGGAATGTTTTACCCGTCATTGCAGCGGCATGTTTTGCCGCTTTCTCCTCCTGAAGCCTTGTCAACTGCTGAAACCACTCCACCTTTTCCGCTCTGCTCGTTTTATCCTCTCGCGAAGCAGCCGCGGTGCCTTCTCTTCTTGAGTAGATAAACGTGAACAGCGAAGTGAAATCCACGGCGTCAATGAGGCTGAGGGTATCAAGGAACTCTTCGTAAGTCTCACCCGGGAAACCGACGATCACATCGCTTGTGACCGATAAACCCGGCATCACCTTTTTAGCGTAAGCGATGAGTTCCAGATAGTCCTCCCTTGTGTACCCTCTGTTCATGGCTTTGAGGATTCGGTTGTTTCCGCTTTGAAAGGGCAAATGAAGGTGTTTGGCGACCTTGTCGCAGGAAGCCATGGCGTCAAGCAGTCTTTTCGAGCAGTCCTTCGGATGGGATGTCATAAACCGTATGAGGAACTCGCCTTCCAGTTGGTTGACTCTTTTGAGCAGTTCCGTGAAATCGCACACCTCGCGGTTGCCTTTTCCGTAAGAATTGACGTTTTGCCCAAGCAGAGTAATATCTTTATAACCGGAATCGGCAAGTTGTTTCGCTTCGGCTAAAACATCCGAGGGTTCCCTGCTGCGTTCCCTTCCCCTCACATAGGGAACAACGCAATAGCTGCAAAAATTGTCGCACCCATACATCACGGGGAGCCACGCTTTGAAAGAACTGTCTCTTTTGACCGGGAGCCCTTCGGCTATTTCGGCTCCCGTCTCGACGGTATCAATCACTTTTTTGCCGTCGGTAAAAAGCCGGTGAACAAGTTCGGGCAGTCTGTGCAGCGCGTGAGTACCGAAAACCATGTCAACGAACGCGAATGACGATTTAATCTTTTCGACAGTTCTTTCCTGTTGCATCATGCAACCGCACAACGCGATAACGCAGCCGGGGTCGGCTTCCTTTTTATGCTTTAACTCCCCGACATTGCCGAAAACTCTGTCCTCCGCGTGTTCACGGATGGCGCAGGTGTTAAAAATCACAAAATCCGCTTCTTCAAGCACGTCGGTCAGGCCAAACCCCATATCCGTTAGCATACCCTGAATTCGTTCGGAGTCCGCCACATTCCCTTGGCAGCCGAAAGTTTTGACCATCGCGAGCGGCGGCCGCCTGTTAAACCACAAAGGTAAAACGGCTTGTACCATACCGGAATAGGCGGCTTGTTTTTCAAGTTCACTTGCCGGAACGTTTACTTTTTCAACTGATAATTTTCCGGACAAAATATAACCTCCGGGGCCATGAGTTGTTCGTATTAATTACTAATTATACTATATCAAAACAAAGGGTACAAGAGAAGGGGCAGTTCAACTTTGCAGAATACCGAATTTTATTTTGATTCTTTTCAACTTCCTTATCCATGGGTTTCCAAGTAAAAGGATCATGACCGCCGTTGAA
>DAITOC010000325.1:0-1724 GCA_036834305.1 Clostridiales bacterium | reverse complement strand
CAACAGCGCTGTAAAACTTCTGATGAAGGGCGTAGGCAACAGAGTGGTAGCCATGCAAAAAGAACAGATCGTCGATGTGGATATATTTGAATCTTTCAATATGAAAAAGACTATTGATAAAGAGTTGTACGCTATAGCACATGAAATTTCTATTTGAAGGATAACAATGCGAAAAGATGAATTTCTCGCGCTTCGAAAGCGCATCATTGAGCAGTACTTTAAAAAAATGAACAAACGCCAACTTGAAGCGGTCCTCTTTACAGATGGGCCTCTTTTAGTGCTTGCCGGAGCGGGCAGCGGAAAAACAACGGTGCTCATCAGCCGAATCGCCAATATCATGAAATTCGGCAAGGCGTATCACTCGGCCGAAATAACCGAGCTCCCCGCCGATGATGAAGAAGAACGGATGCGCACTTGTTTGCGCCACGAAACAAACGACCTGACAGGTTTTGAGCATCTGTTGAAAGTTGGTGCCGCGCAGCCTTGGCAAATTCTCGCGATCACTTTTACCAATAAAGCGGCCAACGAAATAAAAGAGCGCTGCGAGAAGATGCTCGGCAGCGAAGCTTCTTCCGTCTGGGCGGGAACATTTCATTCCGTATGCGTCCGGATTTTAAGAAGACACGCGGACTGTCTCGGCTACACAAGCCGCTTTACTATCTATGATTCCGATGATTCGAAGCGCGTTATGAAAGAATGCCAGAAGCAGCTTGGCATCGATGATAAAATGCTTTCCTATAAAACCATACTGTCCGAAATCAGCAGGGCTAAAGATAAGCTTATTGACCCTGAGGAATATATTGCCGAGGCGACAGGAGATTTTCGGCTTGTAAAGATCGGTGAAGCCTATGCCGCGTACCAAAAACTGCTCAAAACCGCCGATTCCATGGATTTCGACGATATCATTATCAACACAGTGAAGCTCTTCCGGAAGCAAGAAGACATATTATGCCGATACCAGCAACAGTTTCGTTACATCCTGGTCGACGAATATCAAGATACGAACCATGCGCAGTATCTTCTGACCTCAATGCTTGCGGCGGCTCATAAAAATATATGCGTCGTCGGCGACGACGACCAGAGCATTTACCGGTTCCGGGGAGCGACCATAGAAAACATTCTCAATTTTGAAAAACAATATACCGACGCCAAGGTGATTCGGCTTGAACAGAATTACCGCTCGACTCAGACAATACTGGACGCGGCCAACGCCGTGATTGCAAATAACAATATGAGAAAGGGTAAGAATCTATGGACCGAAAACGGAAAAGGCGAGAGAATAACGGTTCATACTTCTTATGATGAAACGGGAGAAGGCCTTTTCGTTGCTGAAAAGATCATGGCCAACACAGCCGCCGGGGCCTCATGGGGCGATCACGCTGTTCTTTACAGAATGAACGCGCAATCCAACTCAATAGAAAATGCGTTTATCAAACTCGCCGTTCCATACAGAATCGTTGGCGGTTATCGCTTTTATGAACGCAAAGAGATTAAGGATGCCCTTGCCTACCTGGCCGCGGTTAATAACCCGCAAGACAGCGTCCGTTTGCGAAGGATTATTAATGAACCCAAACGCGGGATCGGGGAAGCAACGGTTCAGCAGGCGGCAGCCATCGCTTCGGATCTTGGGATAAGCTTTTTTGAAGTCATCAAAAATCCTTTGGAATATCCCTCGCTATCGAGATCCGCGATGAAACTGGCGGCGTTTTCCGCATTAATGGAGG
>DAITOC010000324.1:0-1736 GCA_036834305.1 Clostridiales bacterium | reverse complement strand
ATCAGCATCCGTGCCCTTTTAAAGAACGCCCTGCGCATGCGCCCCGACCGTATCATCGTCGGCGAGGTCCGTTCCGACGAGACGCTCGATATGCTGCAGGCGATGAACACCGGCCATGACGGCTCGTTGACGACGATTCACGCCAACTCCGCGCGCGATTCTATTTCACGTATTGAAACGATGGTCATGATGTCGGGCATGGAACTCCCGGTCAAAGCCATCCGTGACCAGGTGTCCTCAGCCGTCGATCTGATTATTCAACAGTCCCGCCTGCGCGATGGCACCAGAAAAATCACGAGCATAACCGAGGTAATCGGTATGGAAGGCGACGTGGTCAGCATGCAGGATTTGTTCCTTTATGAAACCGAAGGCCGTATCGATGTCGACGGGAAGTTCAAAGGAGTATTCAAACCGACCGGCGTCCGCCCGTATTGCCTGGAAAAAGTTCGTCAGAACGGGGTGCTTGTCAACAATGACTGGTTCACAAATTAGTGTCATTATATTCTCAATCTCTTTAACGCTGTTTGCCTTTTTCGCGGCTTTATTAATTTCGTTGGCGCTGACGAAAAAGAAAAGACATGTGCAAAGGCGTATTTCCGCCATCCAGCCCGAAGATAAGCCGGCCGTTGTGGAAGTCGGCGAGCAAAAAGCGAAGACGGAAGGCAAAAAGAAAAATAGGCAGAGGCGGGCTACCGGCATCCGCCTGATGGATGTGATTCAAAATGAGCTGATGCTTGCCAATGTCGCCATGAAAGCCGAGGAATTCAGCGTTCTGTGGCTGGTGCTCACATTTGTGCCCTCAGGCCTGATCATGCTGTTTACCTTCAACGCCATCCGGTCCATCGCGCTGTTGGCCATCGGCGGGTCGGTTCCGATTATTATATTGAAAATCAAAAAAAAGAAAAGAACGACGGCCTTTGAGGTGCAGCTCGGCGACGCACTGGTCATTATGTGCAACTGTCTGCGCTCCGGCCTCTCGCTGCAGCAGGCGATTGAAACCATTTCCAAAGAAATGGAAGCGCCCATCAGCGTGGAATTCGCCCGGGTCATCAACGAAATCAAGTACGGCAACAATTTGGAAAACGCGCTGAACAATTTGGTCGACAGGCTCAAAAGCCCCGATTTGCTCATTACGGTTTCGGCCATTAACATTCAAAGGCAGACGGGCGGCAATCTGTCGGAACTCCTTGACACGATATCCAAAACCATCAAAGAGCGAATTCGAATCAAGTCCGAACTTCGCTCCATCACAGCCCAGGGGAGGATGACGGGTCTTATTATCGGATGCCTGCCCATGATGATCGGCGCGGTATTGATGGTCATCAACCCCGATTATATGTCTATGTTTTTTACCGAAACAATCGGAAAAGTAATGGTGGCCGTCGCGGTCACGATGGAGAGTTTCGGGTTCCTGATTATCAAGAAAATTATTACGGTTAAGTATTAACCGTTGGCCTTCGTGAAAGGAAAAGGTTATGGAGTTCTTCGTCATTTCATTTTCGGCGCTGGTGTTTTTTGTCACGTCGATTCTGCTCGGCCATTACGGCCGCATAGCCGACAACAAAAAAAAGAAGATCGATTATATCAACAATACGCTGGAAAATGTCCTGCCGGCGGAATTGGAGATTTCCTTTTTCAAAAGATACATAAAAAGAGCGTCCACACGCTTCAATAAAATTCTCGCCAACCTTGCCCCTAAAAACAAAAACAGCAGCGCCAAATCCAAATCGAATTAC
>DAITOC010000323.1:0-1740 GCA_036834305.1 Clostridiales bacterium | reverse complement strand
CTGTCATGTTGATTGCCAACGGCTGCAACTCGCAGGCGTCAATAAACATATAGGTAATGTCGTTTGTCGCGTCTTTGCCGTCTTTGCCGACCCCGCCGAAGGTCACAGCCTGGTCGGTGGACAGCGTTTCGAACAGCTTGCTGACATTCAGGAACGAGTCGCCGTCGTTGACAAGAATCGCCTCATCCATTTTCAATACAAACAGACAGAGCAATTCCTTGGCTTTTTCGTAGGTTATCCTGCCCTCTTCAATGTCTTTTTTATAATAGGGATACAGTATTTGATCGAGGCGGCCGAAGGAAACGGCGTTTTCATAGGACTCTATACACAGGGCGACCTGCCACAGCACGATGCTTTGAAGCGCCTCGTGATAGGTGCGAGCGGGGTATTTGGGCACACGGGCGCAGACTTCGGACATTTCCTCGAGTTCGCGGCGCCGTTCGAGATCTTTCTCGTTTTTACTCTCGGCCGCGAGGTACTCGGAATACCTCTGCGCGAAGGTTTCAAGCCCTTTCAGGGCGATGATGGCTCCGTTGTAAAAATCGGGATTATTCCCGGGCTTTTCTTGTTTGGCTTGTCGTATTTCTTTGATAATTCCCGTTGTGCCAAGCGACAGCGCGCGTTCGTAGTTGACGATAAAATGCGCGATGGCGGCTAGGTTGTTGTTAAAGCCGGCTACCATTTCGGAGGAACGGGCTAACATCATCAAAAAATCGGAAAACCTTTTATTGACTTTGACCAACAGGCTGTGCTTTATCCAGAAAGGGAAAATATGCGCGTAGAAGTAGTACCTTTCTGCGCGGGAACATTCGAAGGAAACGGGCTTCTGCTTGTTGATTTTGTAGAGAAACATTGCATCGAGAGCCCCGTAATGCTCTTCCCACACCTGGCCGGCGACCCGCTTGGAGGTAAAGTTGCCGACAAGAAGTTCACCCGGGTATGCTTTGATTGTTTTGTTGGCAAGCACATAAGCGAGTCGCTCTGCCCTGTGAATGGCTGTCGGATTGTTGAAACCGTTTTTCTTGTAATACTTCGTCTTGAGCTTGGAGACCTCAATGCAAAGCGCCCGGCGGCTCTCCCGTATATCTTTCTGAACATCCATGACACGCTGTGTAAACTCAGCCGGTTTCTGAGCGGAGTCCGTCTCGACATTGACGGCGTTTATTCCGTAACGGCGGAATAGCGCCAGGCCGTTTTCCAGCGAGGCGCGGCTTTGCTCGGGCGTTATATTCAGCTGGGCGACAGAAATACCGAGGTTTTTGGCCTTATCCTCATACATGTTGTGGTATTTCAGAAGTTCAATGAAATCCCGGCCAAAGGAATGCAGATACTCGGCGGCGGCTTTGACGCGCTCTTCGCCGTCATTGAGCCCGGGAACCATCACCATCCGAAAGCGGACTTCGGCGCCGGACTCCATAAGGTTCTTGATATTTTCGTGGATGATGCGGCTTCTTTGACCGGTCAGTTTGTAATGAAGGTCGTCGTCACCGACGGTTTTGAGGTCGACAAGGAACAAATCGACATATGGGAGCGCGCGTTCGACTTTACTCCAGGGGACATGCAGAGAGGTTTCGACGGTTACCGTGATGTTTTCTTTTTTCAGCAGTTTGAGCAGACGCTCAAGGCTGTCCGAATTCTGTAAAAAAGGTTCGCCGCCGCTGAGTGTCACTCCCCCGCCGGAGGAAGAATAATAATCCTTGTCCCGCAGGACAACATCCAGAATGCCTTCCGGTGTATATG
>DAITOC010000322.1:0-1741 GCA_036834305.1 Clostridiales bacterium | reverse complement strand
CCCCGGTAGGGGAACGCGGGCTCGTCCTTGATGACAGCCGAAGGCAGAACGCCGTTGCCTGCCGCCGCGAGTTGCTTAAGCGTTTGTTTCGCATAAAAAGCGCCTTTCGCGTCGCCGGCTTTAATAGTCACGCTGCCGTCCGCTATTTTAAGTTCATACGCTTCCGGGTTGGCAATCTCTTCTGTAATGGTCAAAGAAGAGGCGCTTATATCGATGTTCCCGGCCGGAATCTCCTGCCCGGTAATTTTCACGGAATTGGGATATGGAATAACATTGAGATGTTTCATACGGCAAATTCTCCCTGCGCGGAATTTGCGTCCATTGTACCGCAACCACGGCCGGAAATCAATATGAAAAGCCGCGGATTTACTTATCCGCGGCTTTGGAGGCATTTTCTATTCTTTCGATTTTTCGGTCTTTTCCGCCGGTAAAATCTCGACCTTGATCTTGCCGATGCGCCTGTCTTCGACATTCAAGACCGTGAAGCGCAAATTATCAAACTCGACGACATTCATTTCCCCCTCCTGCGGCAAATACCCGAGGAGACTGATGATGAAGCCTCCGAGTGTGTCATAATCACCTTCCGGTATTTCCGTCCCGACGAGTTCGTCGACTTCGTCGATATCGGTTATACCGTCAACGGTGAAGGTCGTCTCGTTAATTCGGGAGATTTCCTCGTCTTCGTTGTCGTATTCATCCTGAATGTTGCCGACGATGGATTCCAGTAAATCCTCCAGTGTTACGATGCCCGCCGTGCCGCCGTATTCATCGACGACGACAGCCATTTGGACATGGCTTTCCGTCATTTCCTTGAACAGTTCGCCGCAGCGCATTGTTTCCGGCACATAATATGCCTTTCGCATCAGGTCCTTGAGCGTCTGGCCTTCGGGAACGTCTTTGCCGATGAATTTCAGCAAATCCTTGACATACAGGATGCCGATAATATTGTCCTGGTCTTCTTCATAAACCGGAATGCGCGAATACCCCTCTTCAATCGCGATATTCAGCACATCGTCGAGGCTGTCATCAACCTCAACGGCGGACATATCCGTCCGGTGCGTCATAATGTCGCCGACATCGATGTCGTCAAACTCAAAGATGTTGTTTATCATCTCTTTTTGCGTGTTCTCGATGACACCGTGTTCCCCGCCGACATCGACGAGCATACGAATTTCTTCCTCGGTAACCATTTCGTTGCTCGCATTCGGGTCAAAACCGAAAAGGCGAACAATCGCGTTGGTTGACAGTGACAGGAATTTCACGAACGGGCTTGTGGCTTTCGCGAAAAACAGCAAAATGCCGACCGCTCTGAAAGCGACTTTTTCCGGCGCCTGCATGGCGATGCGTTTTGGCGCGAGCTCGCCGAGAACGAGCGAGAAAAAGGCCATGACGATGGTGATGATGACAATCGAAAACCCGTTGACAATGCCTTGGTAGTCTTTCAGATCATTGATTTTCAGAATAAGCGCCGCCAGTTTATTCGCGAATGTCTGCGCCGCGGTGGCGGATGTCAGAAAACCCGCGAGAGTGACGCCAATTTGTATCGTGGAAAGAAACCGGCTTGAGTTTGCGGTCAGTTTGCGGATAAGTTGCGCCTTTTTGTTTCCTTCATCGGCCATTCGAAGAATCTTATTGTCGTTGAGTGAGATGACAGCAATTTCGCTCATCGCGAAAAAGGCGTTAATAAGTATGAGTACAAAAAGCAAAGCGAGTTGTAAAATAATACTGGCGGGGTCGCCCG
>DAITOC010000321.1:1302-1747 GCA_036834305.1 Clostridiales bacterium | reverse complement strand
TGTCCCCAAGCACCGCGTCGGCATGAACGACCAGCGTACCGAAATGCGCGATATGAAGGCCTTTTCCGATTTCGGTTTTTTCATAGATATCGAAGCCAAAACGAAGGCCCGCTCTATTCTTTTTCAGCTTATAATAAGGATACAATATGTGTTTAAAAAACTTTTGATCCCGGTAGAAGGCGCATTGGCGCATGGCATATGTAAAATAAAACCCGCCGGAACACCGCTTGTATTTGCGCAGGGCCTTTTTGCCGGTTTGTCCGCTGTATCGGAACAGGTCGGCTTTTATGTATTCTTTGAGTTCAGCTTTCGTAGAAATCGCCACGGCCGTCACCCCTCAATCAATTTGTATATTTCTTCGATCTGCCTGTCGCAGCTGTAATCCCCGCCGTACGCGTTGGAAGCGAGCGTTTCGCGCAGCCTGCTGTCGGCCATCAGGCGCCGT
>DAITOC010000321.1:0-1292 GCA_036834305.1 Clostridiales bacterium | reverse complement strand
GACGCTCTCGGCGTTCATCGGAGAAATCAGCGCGTCGAAGCCGTCGCGCACCTGGCCGCGCGCGGTCGGATAATCGGTGATGACGACAGGTCTGCCGAGCATCTGCGCCTCCCGCACAGTCACGGCTTTGCCCTCATACCTTGACGGTTGGACATAGATATCGCAGCTCTTCATGTACGGATATGGGTTGAGTTTTTTGCCAAGGAGCAGAAAGTTGTCAGACAGGTCGTGTTCGGCGATTTTTTTCTCCACATTGTGAACCTCGCTGCCGTAACCCACGGCGTACCATCTGATTTTTTCGCCCCTGTCCACAAGGATTTTGCATATGTCAACGGCGACGTCAAACGCCTTGGCATAACAGAACCGGCCTGTGGTCAAAAGCCTTGTGTACCCGTGATACCGCATTTCCTCCGGTTCGAATTCCTCCGCCTGTTTACGCACGAAGCCGACGGAAAGGATGTTCTCAACCGTGGCCATCTTGCCGGCCAGAGACGGGTACACCTTCGTGAACGCCCGGCCGCATTCCGAAGACACGGCCGCGATTTTATCGAAACTCTGCCATATGGCGAGGTCCTTTTTATAGTCGAGCGCGGCTTTTGAGTAATCCGTGTGGACCCACGCGATTTTGCGCTTTGCCCTGACCTTTTTGGCGACATAGTGGTGCGGCCACATAAAGCTTATCGCCGCGTCGTATGGTGTTTTCAGACCCGGAAGAAGGGCGATTGAACTGTCCCAATACGCCTGAAGATAGGCGAACACAACGGCGTCCGGCAATTCGCCGGAGTGTTTGTACCGGTTTGTCACAACGATTTTCGCCGCGGCGCGCGTGACTCCCATCAGCAAATGGCCGGATAAAAACACCTCTTTGATGGGCTTGAGGAGGCTTGCGCATTTCGGAATCTCCGGCAGAAGATTGCAGCGGCTGTCCAACAATGGCAGGAACTCGCCCTTCCGCGAGAAAAGCAGCAAATCGACATCATATCTCTCGTAGTCAATAAGCCCGAGCATACCGGCCAGGCTGCGCTCAATTCCGCCGACCTCCATGCTGCAGGCCGTGACAAGCAGCTTCTTTTTCATAGCGTGTTAACCCCACCTGTCTTTCATCCGGCTATGCACCTGGCCGTAAAGCCCAGAGCCGCCGGCATGGGTTCGAGACGGGCTGAATAAAAGCCGATGCCCTTTGTGTCGCCCTGCGCGAAATCCACACAACCGCTTTTTCTTGTCGCGCCGATTAAGAATTTTTGCGCTTTATCCGCCGCGGTTTTGTATGTATCGTCGCCCGTTAAGGCAAA
>DAITOC010000320.1:0-1748 GCA_036834305.1 Clostridiales bacterium | reverse complement strand
GGCGGCGGTTTCAGCGGCGGCGGCATGGGCGGCGGCGGCGGCGGAAGTTGGTAAAACCAATTGTTCTTGAAAGGCGGTAGTTGAATGTCTGAAATTCGGCCTGTTAAAAACTGGTATAAGGAAATGGTTGTCTACCAAATTTGGCCGCGCAGTTTCTGCGACGGCAACGGGGACGGTATCGGCGACCTCAAAGGCATTATTTCCAAACTGGATTACATAAAAAGCCTCGGGGCGACGGCCATTTGGTTTTCGCCTCTTTACAAATCCCCCCAGAAGGACTACGGCTACGATATTTCGGATTACCGGGACATCGCTCCGGAATACGGCACGCTCGAAGAGTTTAAACAATTGCTTGATACAGCCCATGCAAAAGGCCTTAAAATTATTATGGACCTTGTCATCAACCACACCTCCGACCGGCACGCCTGGTTTCTCGAAAGCAAGAAAAGCAAAGACAACCCCTATCACGACTACTATTTTTGGCGCAAAGGCAGAAAAGGGGGCAAAAAGCCCCCCAACAATTGGCTGGCGACATTCCCCGGGCCGGGTTGGGAGTATGATAAAAACCTGGACGAATGGTATCTGCATCTGTTCGCTGTTGAGCAGCCCGATTTGAACATGGACAATCCGAAAGTCCGGCAGGAAGTCAAAGAGATTATGCGCTTTTGGCTCGATATGGGCGTCGATGGTTTTCGCGAGGATGTCATCACATTTATATCGAAAAAGGAAGGGCTGCCCAACGGCTTGCCTTTGCCTGCCGCCAGGGGCATCGAAAACTATGCCAACGGGCCGCATATTCATGAGTACTTGATGGAGTTTCAGAACGATGTCCTTTCAAAATATGACTGTATGACCGTCGGTGAAGCGCCGATGATGAATCCGAAACTGGCGTTGAAATACATCGCCGAAGGCGAAAACCAGCAGTTGAATATGATGTTTCACTTTCAGCATATGGAAGCCGACTGCCTGTTCATCGAATGGATCAGACGCCCGTTCAGCTTAAGAAAACTAAAAAAGGCTTTTACACGCTGGCAACTGATGCTTTACGGTAAGGCGTGGAATACCTTGTTTCTGGAAAATCATGACCGCCCGCGCATTATCGACCGGTACGGCAGTTTGGAATACCGCGTTGAGAGCGGAAAAATGCTGGCGGCAATGTATTTTTGCCAAAGCGGCACACCGTTTATCTATCAGGGGCAGGAAATCGGCATGACAAATATCCGCCTGCCCGAACTCGATATGTATGAGGATATATCCACGATCAACACCTACAAACTGTTCCGGAAACTCGGCTTTAAACACGAAACGGTCATGAAAATCGCCATGGGCGCTTCACGCGACAACGCGAGAACGCCGGTGCAATGGACAGGCGGCAAAATCGCCGGGTTCACCGACGGCGAAGAAGCGTGGTTTCACATTAATTCAAACTACACCGAAAGCAATGTCGAAGCCGCCGAAAAGGATGAAAACTCACTGTTGTGGTTTTACCGCAAGTTAACAAAACTGCGCGGCGAGAATCCGGTTTTCATTTACGGCGACTACAAGGAACATTACAAAAGAAGTAAAAAGTTGTATGTTTATGAGCGCAACTACGAAGGCAAGCGGCTCCTGGTCGTCTGCTCTTTTGTGAAAGAACCCGTCGATTTCAAATCGCCGGAAGGGTTTGACCTAAGCGGGGGAGAGCTGATACTATCGAATTACCCTGTCGATAATCCCGGGGATAACCGCTTTGCCACAAAACCCTATGA
>DAITOC010000319.1:0-1751 GCA_036834305.1 Clostridiales bacterium | reverse complement strand
TTAAATCACTGCGCTCATATGCCTCGACGCGTGGCAGCTCATATTAACGGCTACCGGCAAACCCGCGATATGGGTGGCGGCAGCCTCTATCGCCACCGAAAGCGCTGTCGTCTTGCCTTTGAACCCCTGCGGCCCTATATCCAAAAGATTGACCCGCCTTAGCATCTCCTTTTCCATTTCACGGTAAAACTCATCCGGGTTTGCCTGAGAAACGGGCCGTATTAACGCTTTTTTTGCGAGAATCGCACAATACTCGAAATCACCGCCAATACCGACACCGATAACGCTCGGCGGGCACGGATTGCTGCCGGCTGCGGTAACGGTTTCCACAACGTAGTCAATGATTTCTTCCCTTTCCGCCGAGGGATTCAGCATTTTCAAACGGCTCATATTTTCACTGCCGAAGCCTTTTGGCATAACCGTCAGGTTAACCTTGTCACCCGGCACTATGCGCGTATGAATAACCGCCGGTGTGTTATCGCCGGTATTCTTCCGTCTGAGCGGGTCGCCGACAATCGAGCATCGCAAATAGCCTTCCGTATATCCTCGCGCAACGCCTTTGTTTACGCTGTCCTCAAAATACCCGCCGGTGAAGTGAACATCCTGCCCTACCTCGGCGAATATTACAGCCATTCCTGTATCCTGGCAAACCGGAATATCCAAATCCCTCGCAGCCCGGAGGTTTTCGATTAAACCGTTCATCATCTCGCGAGGGAGAGCGTCGGTCTCCCTTTCCGCCGCTTGCCGAATAAGGCCGGCCAAATCATCGGGGATTTTTTTATTGGAAGATACGCAAAGCCGGCAAACCATATCCTCTATAAGCTTTACATCGATTTCTCTCATCGTTTCTCCGCCCTGCCGTTCATCGAATGATTCTGCCGCCGGCGATTACCATGATCGGTTTTGACGTCAACGCCAAAGGATCTCCGTCAAAAAGGACAAGATCGGCATCCCTGCCGGGTTGAATTGACCCCACCCTGTCGGCAATGCCGCATATCTCGGCGGGGTTGACTGTAATCGACTTCAACGCTTCAAAATAATCCATACCTTCCCTCACGGCCAGCCCCGCGCAAAGGGGCAGATACTGAATCGGAATCACGGGATGGTCGGTAACAATGGCGGTTTTTACTCCCGCGGCGCTCAACACACCGGGTGTCGAGGGGTTCGAGTCTTTCAATTCCGGTTTGCTTCTGTCGGTAATCAGCGGTCCGCAAAAAGCAGAAACCCCTTTTTCTTTGAGTTGAGAAGCCGCCAAATACCCTTGCGTGCAATGCACAATCGAGTAATGTATGCCGAACTCGCCCGCAAGACGTATCGCTGTGAAGATATCATCTGCGCGATGGGCGTGGATATGCGCCGGCAGTCCTTTATCAAAAAGCATGGACAGTGCCTCGAGCTTTGCGTCATACGCGGGTTTGTCTTTTCCGTTTACCCGGCGCTTTTCCATGTATTCCATTGTCTTGGCCAACTGCTCGCGGATAATCGCGGCTGTGGCCATTCTTGTGGACGGAGCCGCTTTTTTTTCGTGATACACCGTTTTCGGGTTCTCTCCCAACGCGAGTTTAATGGCCGCGGGAGCTTTGATAATCATTTCGTCAACGCATTGGCCGTAAGTCTTTAACGCCGCGATTTGCCCGGCGATGGGGTTCGCGCTGCCCGGCCCCGTCAGCACGGTGGTTATGCCGGCGCTCAAAGCTTCCGAAAAACCCAAGTCCAACGCGTTGACGGCGTCAATCGCGCGAAGGTGGGCC
>DAITOC010000318.1:0-1752 GCA_036834305.1 Clostridiales bacterium | reverse complement strand
CGGCGGCTTTCAGGTCGGCGCGCTCGCCAAATGCTATTATCCTGACGGTATTGAAGTCGAAACGCTTGACTATGAACAGGCGTTGGCGGAAACCGATAAACTGCTTGAAAACGACAAGGTGGTCATTTTTGAAGCGGCGTTTAAATACCGGAACTTATTTTGCAGGGTGGATGTTCTTGTCAAAGACGGCACGAACCTGGAGCTAATCGAGGTAAAGGCAAAATCCTACCGGTCGCAAGAAGGAGCCGAAGGTTTTTTAACAAGCAAAGGCGCTATTGATAATCGCTGGCTGGCTTATCTGGAAGATGCCGCGTTTCAAAAACATGTGCTGCGAAACGCGTATCCGGACTGTTCCGTTACCGCCTGCCTGATGCTTGCGGATAAAGACATCTCCTGCCCCACAGACGGGCTTAACCAAAAATTCAAGCTTTATATGAAAGACGGGAGAAAAGGCGTCGCTGTTGCCCCGCCGGTAACGGAAGAAGACCTTGCCCAAAAAATCCTGTGCAAAATCAATGTGGACCAACTATGCGATATGATTTATACCGCCGACTACGGCTGCGTGGCCGAGCCGGTCAATTTTGACGCGATGGTCGGCAAGTTTGCCGATTGTTACGCGAGGAACGAGAAAATCCAGGGAGCCATATCAAGAACCTGCAAGAGCTGTGAGTTCCGCGCCAACGCCGAGCAAAAAGCGGCCGGGCTTAAAAGCGGTTTTGAGGAATGCTGGAAGGAGCAGCGCGGCTGGTTGGATACGGATTTTGAGGAACCGAGAATTTTTGACATTTGGAAATTGAATTATCGCGTTGCCGATGCATGGATTAAAGACGGCATCCTGAAAATATCGCAGGTCTATCCGGGCGATCTGACCGCGCAGCCGTTGGATGAAGGTTACACACCAAAAGGCAGGCAACTGCTGCAAATCCAAAAAACGCAGAACCGGGATAATACCTGTTGGATTGATAAAAATGGCCTGGCAGCCGCCATGAAGTCCTGGAAGTATCCGCTGCATTTTATCGATTTTGAAACGGCGGCCCCGGCCATACCGTTCAACAAAACGCTTCATCCGTATGAGGGTGTCGCTTTTCAGTTTTCCCACCATACCGTCAGCCGGGGCGGCACCATTGCGCATAAGGGCGAGTTTATCAACACCGTACCCGGCAGGTTCCCAAATTTCGAGTTCGTCAGGGCGCTCAAGAAGGAGCTGGAAGGAGATAACGGCAGCATTTTCCGTTACGCGGCTCATGAGAATACTTTTCTGCGTTTGATTTATAATCAGCTTGCCCGGGCCGGGAGCAGCGTGCCGGACGGCAAAGAACTGCGCGATTTTATCGATACGATAACCCAATGGAAAGTCGACAAAAAGAACTTTCAAGGTTCACGGAATATGATTGACATGCTCGAGCTGGTTTTGCGCTATTATTATGACCCGTATATGAAAGGGTCCAACTCTATCAAGGTAGTCCTGCCGGCTATACTCAACGGTTCCGCCTACCTGCAGAAAAAATACGCCGAACCGGTTTACGGCGCGGCGGGCGGTATCAAGAGCCTGAACTATAAGGATTGGCGCTGGATAGAGTTTGAAGCGGACGGCAGCGTGAAAGACCCGTACCGCCGCCTGCCGAAACTGTTCGAGAATTTGACCGATGAACAGCAGGCGCAACTGGACAGTTGCGAACTGTTCAGCACTTCGGATGAACTCCACGACGGCGGCGCGGCGATGACGGCGTATGCCAAATTGCAGTTTACCGA
>DAITOC010000317.1:0-1752 GCA_036834305.1 Clostridiales bacterium | reverse complement strand
AAGTTGAGCCTCAAAACATTCGCCGAAATTCCACGGATGGCTTCCTGTGGCCATAAGCCCCGCCATCATCGCGAGAGACAACGCTTTCGCGTTTTTATTTCCGTCGAAAGCGATGCCCGCTTTTTTCCCGGCTTTTGAACTGCCCATTGCCGCGCCGAGCCTCGCGCAGAGTTCCGGCGTCAGTTCCACATCCGTATCCGGGCCGATGCCGTCGTCGTCAAAAAGGTCTTTGCTGCCCAATCCGTATTTGATGTTTGCGCTGACGACAGTGTTTTCTGAAACCTTTTTTCCGGGCCAGATCAGTACATTCGGAGACACCGAAGCGCCCGCGCTTATCACGGCGCCCGCGCCGGCAACGCTGCCCTCAAACATGGACGCGCCTTTTTTCAGGGAAGCGCCCGCGCACAGCATGGCGCCCGTCATCGTCGCTTTGGGCGCCAAATATGAGTTCTCGAACATGACCGATGAGCGAAGTTTCGCCCCCTCCCCTATCAGGCATCCGTCGTCAACGACGGAATAAGGCCCGATAACCGCGCCCGCGCCGATTTCCGCCTGCTCACCGATATAAACCGGCGGCACAATGCTGTAATCGCCCTGCGGCAGATTGTCTTTCAGGACTATACTCTGTTCCGCGTCATAAGAGCAGTTGCATTTCCCGTCGAGAATGTCCTTTTGGCAATTCATAAAAGCGGTTATATCGCCGATGTCGCACCAGTAACCGGTCGCTTGATAACAGTACAGCGGCATTTTTTTCTCAAGCATCAAAGGAAACAGATCCTTCGCGAAATCAAAACTCTGGTTGTCGGGTATCAAGGAAAGGCATTCCGGGTTTATGATATAAATGCCGGTATTCGCCAAATCCGAAGTCGCCTGCCCCCACGCCGGTTTTTCAATAAAGCCGCGAACGCGGCCTTCCGCGTCGATGTCAAGCAGGCCGTATTCCCTCGGGTCATTGACTTTGGCGGTTACTATGGTAGCGGATGCGCCGATTGACTGATGATATTTGACTATTTTTGAAAGGTCATAATCACACATAGCGTCGCCGCTGATAACCGCAAAAGGCTCGTTATAATGGGCGGCTGCGAGCTTCACTCCCCCGGCTGTTCCCAAAGGGCTCTCTTCCCTGAAAAAGTTCAGTTTCAAGCCGTCGCCGTTGTTTTTATAACTTTCCTCAATCAAATGCGGCAAGTAACCGAGCGTTACGGACGCCTCCTCGAAAGAGTGCTTAATAAGCAGGTCAAAAATGTATTCCATGATGGGTTTGCCGCATAACCGTACCATCGGCTTGGGGATTGTGCATGTGAGAGGCCTTAATCGGCTGCCTTCTCCTCCGGCCATAATAACAGCTTTCATTTTATAACGCTCCAATAAAGTTTTCTGTATTATTATTGACAGCGCAAGCAAAGGTTAACCGTTTGAAATTAACTTATCCTTGTTTTGTTTGTCATCGGATGATAAAATGTGTTAGCCGTGATAATTAAGATTGTTAAGGACAGCCCTTTATGAATGTTTTGAAAAATGTCAGCATTTACGCCGACGGCTCCTGCTTGGGCAACCCCGGGCCGGGAGGCTGGGCGGTAATTTTGAAATACAATGGCAGCGAACTCGTCTTGAGCGGTGGAGAGCCGAAGACCACCAACAACCGGATGGAACTTCGAGCGGTTATAGAAGGCTTAAAGCGTTTAAAAGAGCGCTGCCGCGTCACCATATTCACCGATTCTCAATATGTGGCGAAAAGCGTCAACAACGGCT
>DAITOC010000316.1:927-1769 GCA_036834305.1 Clostridiales bacterium | reverse complement strand
GGCTCTTCACGGGCTCAACAAGGCCGACCCCGCCAACGCGAAAAAGTCCGTCGCCGTTATCGGCGATTCCACTTTCCTGCATTCGGGCATTACCGGCCTCATTGACATTACCTACAATCAAAGCGATTCGGTCGTCATTATTCTTGACAACTCCATCACCGGCATGACCGGCCATCAGCAGAACCCCGCGACGGGCTTGACGCTCAAAGGCGACCCCACCGCGGCCGTCAGCCTCGAGAAACTCGCCGAAGCCGTCGGGGTACGGAGAATTGCCGTTGTGGACCCCAACAATCTGGAAGAAACAGAAAAAGCCATTAAAGCGGAACTCGAAGCGCCGGGTCCTTCCGTTGTGATATCCCGCCGGCCCTGCGCTCTGTTGAAGTATGTCAAACACGACGCGCCTCTGAGCGTGAATAGGGAGAAGTGCACCTCCTGCAAAATGTGTATGCGGATCGGCTGCCCCGCCATCAGCATGAAAGACGGCAAATCCCACATCGACGCGACGCAGTGCGTCGGTTGCAAAGTCTGCACACAACTGTGCAAATTCGGGGCGATTTCCTGAACACTACATACCGAAAGGGCTGTTATTTTTGGCGGTAAAAAGCATTATGATCGTCGGCGTCGGCGGGCAGGGTACTCTTCTGGCAAGCCGGCTGCTCGGCCGGGCATTGACAAAGCGCGGCTATGATGTGAAAGTCTCGGAGGTTCACGGCATGAGCCAGCGCGGCGGTTCCGTGGTCACCTATGTCAAATACGGCGACCGGGTCGGCTCGCCGATTATCCGCGAAGGGGAGGCGGACCTCATCCTCGTCCTGCTCACCCGGGGCCACGGTCTGGTCCGG
>DAITOC010000316.1:0-917 GCA_036834305.1 Clostridiales bacterium | reverse complement strand
GCTCGAGTCGGCGCGCTGGTTCGGCTTTATGAAGCCCGAGGGAGAACTCATTGTCAACCCACAGCAAATTGACCCCATGCCTGTGGTCATTGGCAGCGCGGCTTATCCCGAGGGCGTTCTTGAAACTCTTCAAGCGGCGGGAGCGGATGTCATTGAAATTGACGCCCTGACGGCAGCCGAGCGGGCCGGTTCCAAAAAAGCGGTCAATGTCGTCCTCATCGGCGCGATGGCAAGCCAGATGGACCTTCCCAAAGAAGACTGGATGGAAGCCGTCAAAGAAACCGTTCCCCCGAAATATCTTGAAATGAACCTCAAAGCGTTTGAGTTGGGATACAACAGGGATATATAAGATTTTTATGAAGGAGACGGCTGGTATGTGCAATTGCTTCAACCCCGAAATTGAGACCGCCTCGCGCGAATATCTCAGAGCCGTTCAAAGCGCCGGGCTGATCAAAATGGTATATAACTGCTATAACAATGTACCGTTCTATAAACAAAAATTCGACGAGGCCGGCATCAAACCTCAGGATATCCGTACCG
Organism: Clostridiales bacterium; assembly: GCA_036834305.1. Classification (GTDB taxonomy): domain Bacteria; phylum Bacillota; class Clostridia; order Oscillospirales; family Acutalibacteraceae; genus UBA1447. Next base: position 377 of record DAITOC010000316.1, on the reverse strand, counting down.
TCGACGATATCGGCAAACTTCCGTTCACCGTCAAACAGGACCTTCGCGACAACTATCCGTTTGGCCTGTTCGCCGTGCCGAAAGAAAAACTCGTGCGAATCCACGCATCCTCCGGCACGACCGGCAAGCAGACGGTGGTCGGCTACACCGCGGGGGATATCAAATGCTGGAGCGAGGGTGCCGCGAGGGCTATCGCCGCCGCGGGCGGCACCAAATCCGACACCATCCATGTTTCCTACGGCTACGGCCTGTTCACCGGCGGCCTCGGTTTGCATTACGGCGCGGAAATGCTCGGCGCCGTCGTCATTCCGGTTTCGTCGGGCAACACCGCGCGCCAGGTTCAGATTTTGCAGGATTTCGGCTCGAACATCCTCTGC
>DAITOC010000315.1:0-1770 GCA_036834305.1 Clostridiales bacterium | reverse complement strand
CATTCATACCGTAAAACGGATCGGGTATTTTGCCGAGTCTCAGCAAATCAAGGTAATTGCATCCGGGTACTTGAGCGTCATGCCATTGTGAGTCTGTTAACGATTTAAAGAGCCATGAGCCGTTTAATGAGATCTTCATGTCAGCGCTCCTTCGTTTTGTTGATATGGCCGACTTGATTCTTTACAGATTATACCATTTTCCCACGCTGTTTTCCAAACATTTTTATAATTTATATCTTATTTGATGAATCAACAAAACAAGCCTAACGCTTAACAGTTTCCCTCAAAAACAGTTTTCAAATGTTTTCTTGCCGTTTCGGCCAGTTTGTATATCGTTTTTACCGGTGTCGGCGGTCTGTCGGCCATCTTCCACCGCGGAAAGAACCGGCTGATATGAAGCGGTATTTCCGGATTCACGGAAGAAAGCCACCGTGCCATAGAATCCATTTCCTCTTCCGAGTCATTTTCGCCCGGAATGATCAGCGTCGTCACCTCCAAATGGCAACTTTTCGAGACGATTTCAATGGATTTTTTAACAGTTTCGAAATCGCCGCCCGCGTTTTTGTAAAACGGTTCGTTAAACGCTTTCAAGTCGATATTAAACGCGTGAAAATACGGCAAAAGCCTTTTTAGAGGTTCTTCGCAAATCATACCGTTGGTTACCGCCACATTCTTTAAGCCGTTCCGATAAACCAGCACCGCGCAGTCAAAAACGAACTCATAGCCGACGAGGGGTTCGTTGTAGGTGTAAGCGATGCCGATGTTGCCTTGCGGGACAAGTTTTAAGGCCGTTTCAACCAATTCCTCCGGGGTGTATTCGTTCATCGGCAGATCTTCGCCGCCGGACATCGAGATTTCACAATTCTGGCAAAAGGGGCATCGCATATTGCAGCCATAACTGCCCACGGACAAGATTTTCGCGCCGGGATAAAACCGGCGCAGCGGTTTTTTTTCAATCGGGTCGAGAGCAATCGAAGTGATTTTGCCATAGTTCTCACTGATAATGGTTCCGTCCCTGTTGATCCTCGCCCGGCAAAGGCCTTTCGCCCCTTCTCCCAAAGCGCAATGATGCGGGCATATTCCGCAAACGGTTTTCATTTGTGACGCACCACCTCGAAGCGCTCCATGGAATAGCCGTCGTTCGGGCCAATCCCGGCTTTTTGCAGGGCTATCGACACCTGTTCTTCCGGTGTGTCGACGCCTTCCAGATTCGGCAGAAGCAAACCTCTTTTATACCCTTTCGAGACGATAACGCCGTATCGTTTCACATCGAGTTCATCAACGGAATGTACCGGCTCGGCTTTTGACAGAACATCCACGCTGTAAACAAGGTCGCCGAGTTCATTGGCCGTTACCGCGGGAAAACGCGGGTCTTGCGTGCCCGCGCTCACCGCGTTGCGCAAAATTTCGTTCGCGACGCAATCCGTAACCGGCTCGATGGTGCCGATACACCCCCGGAGGCGCCCGAACTTTTTCAGCGACACGAAGGTTCCTGCTTTTTGCTTTAACATCTCCTCGGGAAGATTCCCGGGCATGGCAGCGTGTTTTTTTGTTTTTATGAAGGTTTCGAGCGAAAGGCGAGCGAGTTTGACATAGTCGTCCTCATCGGACTTTACGTTCTCAAGTTTTTCTCTGTGCGCTGTTTTATAGACATCGTCAAAGCGGCGCCCCCCGTCGCTGCCGGTTGTTTCAAACGCAAACACGCCATACCCGACGCCGAACGGGCCTTCGTACGAAAGCCGTTCCGGTTTGACGGCTTTACCGTCCAAG
>DAITOC010000314.1:0-1773 GCA_036834305.1 Clostridiales bacterium | reverse complement strand
GCCTGTAATGGATATCCGAGGCGACCCAAACCGAAACCGGGTCGGTTGTTCGCGCGTTCACCGCTAAAACGACAGGCGCCAAAATGGAAATGGCGAGAACGAAACACAGTAGCGTTTTCAAACTTACTTTCATGAAAAACACCTCTTTTTATCAATACAGTCAAAAAACGGTAAGCGCTTTCAGAGCGCTGAGCACAACAGCGAAAAGCCTGCCGATAAGATTCCAAGCCAACAGAATATCCGGCAGAATTACGGCAGGGCCTTGCAAGTCTCCGGCGGTTCCGTAAGGTTCCAGCGTTGCATTCCGGTCCGCCGGAGCGTAAGCGTCCGTTGTCAAGGTTGTGACAAGCGGCTTTAAAATCTCGTTAAAAATCGTTTTTGCGGCGGATTTCATATAAACCCGTTTGGCGGCTGCCGTGTAAATACGGTCATCGACTTGAAACCCGAAGCCCGGCAAGCCCATTTTTTCAAACAGCGCGTTCGCGCCGCTCAAAGGAATATTTGTCAGCGAATACACGAGCGCCGCGTTCAGGCATTGGCCGGCAAGCCGCACTTCCTTTGAGTCGTATGACAGATTCTCATCGCCCGCGTAGTGCCCGGCAAAAATCACAGCCGCGATCTCAAGGAAACTTTCGTATTCGCTTTGTTCAATGCCGATACCGGCCAGCGCGGCGATTTCTTCAACACTGTCTGTTTCGGCTGTATTCTTTGTATCATACAGCGGCAGGCACAACGCTTCGCCGAGGATTTGGGTTACCGCTTCGAGCGCTCTGTATTCTTCGGTGTTTCGCTCGATATTCAGCCAACCCGCAAGCTTCCCGGTCGCAAACGGAATCTCATTAGCGTAACTCCTGAACGCCGCTTTGAAATACCCGTAACTGTACGACGGAAAATCCGTGCCGAGCAACGCAAGCTGCGCCGGATTAAATCCCACGGGCAGAAGCGAGATGTTTATGGCATCGATGATATCGGTCTTCACCTCAATGCCGCCGGCCGAAAAATCAATCTGCCGGTAAGCGTTCGGATAGGTTATCAGGCTGCATGTTTCAATGTCGTATATTCTGTTGCCTTTTTGCGACACGGCCGACGAAATATCGTTCGCGTGCACATGGCCGGTCAGCACGACCTGAATCCCCCGGTCGGCGAACCGCTCCGCAAGAGATCTCGAGTCTTCAATACTGAGCATATTGCCGGCAATCTCCTGCACGCCGAGGTGGTCAAGCACGCTGTGGTGAACCATACCGATGAGCTTCTTGCCGTCAAGCGCGGCACGGCTCGCCTGCTGTTCAATCCAAGCGAGCAAATCGGGCGTAATCCGGCTGCCGTCTTCCCGGTAAATACACGCGTCAATGGCCAGAAGCCGATAGTTATCGTCAAGATCGGCGGTATAAGACGCGGAACCGTCGTGACCGGCCAAAGCTTCATCATACCCAATATCCGCGTAAACCGTAAGAAAGTCGGACAGGTTCAGGCGGTTTTTAGAGGCCGAAGTCCGGATATCATGGTTGCCCGGAACCACAAATATCTTTTTGCCCGTTCTGTTTTGAAAGTCCCTCAACGTTTGCGCCATAGCGAGGTGTTCTTCCCAGTAGCCGTCTTCGCTCAAATCACCCGGGATAAGAAGGTATTTCGCATCTGATTTTTCAAACCTTGACAGGAATTCGCCGATAATCGCGTCGGCTTCGTATGTAAGCATTCCTTTCGTGTTGACATGGGCATACAAGGGATCTCCCGGCAGGCCGTCCTGCTCCGCGATCGGGCCGAGCAACCTCG
>DAITOC010000313.1:0-1784 GCA_036834305.1 Clostridiales bacterium | reverse complement strand
AAGGCAGGACGATTCCACGCTGACGCTCTGCCGTACCCAAAGCGGGGCGCTCGTGAAAATCCGGGTGGACTGTATGTCGAAAAGACCGCATAAAATGGATTATTATTCTTTGCAGGGCACCAAGGGCTGCTACGAAGCCCCCAGAGGGCTTGGCGATGAGCACAAAATATGGCTCGACTGCATGGAAGGGGACGAGAATAACCCGAAATGGCATCCCCTATCGGAGTTCTATGACGAATACATGCCGGAGCGCTATAAAAATGCAACCGACGAACAGAAAGCAGCCGGCCACTGGGGCGGAGACTTCTTCTTGGTCGACGATTTCCTTGATGCCGTCTTAAGGGGAGCCAAACCGGCCATCGATGTCTATCAAGCCTGCGAGTGGACCGCCGTCGGCCTGCTCTCGGAACTGTCCGTCACCAACAACGGCCGTTGGATGGATATGCCGGAGTTCCGGCCGAATTTGCCGCTTGCCGAACAGGTCATTAAACTGTAACAGTTGAACTATATAGAGACAGCTCCAGGAAAGCATAGTCCTTCCGGGAGCCGTTGTTTTTAAATTTCTCGGTACGCGCGGTTTGATTACCGTTTTCCGGAGCGCCATTTCACATACCGGTTAATCATTTTTTGCGTAACGCGTGTTTTGGAAGCGTCTTCGCCCGGGCTGCCCGGCGCGAGCGCCGCGCTGTCCGACAAATCGATTTCTTTTGCCGACAGTTCATAGGAAGCAGCGAACATGTCCAATACCTGCTTGCGCACCATCCGACGCAGCGGGATGTGCGATATCATGCCATAGGTGGCGGCCTGCCCGCTTTCGGCGAGTTCCGGGTGCCCGGCGACGGTGCGCACCGCGCGCGCGAGGTCTTCCAGATACAAATCGGCGACTTTGCCGTGCGCCGCCGTAACCATCGCGTGCAGAGCGTCCGGTCGTTGCAGGCGGTCGATATGCCAGCCCGCTTTCTCCATTTCGTCGCCGACGGCAAAAATGTTCATATTCGGGTTGTTGGAACGAAACGATAACAGACAGGCCTTGGGCGCGCCGATAATCTCAAGTTCCGGAATCGCTTCGATTCCCTTTTTTAATTTTTCCGTTGTTTCCAAAGCGCGGCGTGCCAGTTCGCGGTACCCTTCCCGGCCGTTTGCCTGAATGGCGGCCCACGCCGCGGCATAAGCGCCGCCCGGCCGGGTACCAAGGAGGGCAGGCGAAGCGAAGACGCCGCCGGGCCAGCTTTCCGAAACGAATACCTGATGCCGGAACGTTTCTCCGGAGCGGTAAAGGATGCAGGACGCGCCTTTGGCGGCGTAGCCGTATTTATGGATGTCCGCGGATACTGACGAGACGCCGGGCACGCGAAAGTCCCAGAGAGGGAGGGCAACGCCGTTTTCCTCAAGGAAGGGCAGCAGGTAGCCGCCCACGCAGGCGTCGACATGGAGGGGTATTTTGCGCTTAACGGCGAGTTCACCGAGTTCCTTGATCGGGTCGATGATGCCGTGGGGGTATTCCGGCGCCGAGCCTAGGATCATGACGGTGTTTTTATTGACCAACCGCTCGACCGCCTTCAAATCGACGCCGTAGTCGCCCGCGAGCGGGGCGCGGCGGATTTTTACGCCGAAATACTCGGCGCCTTTTTCCCACGCAACGTGAGCCGTTTCGGGCAGCACCATTTCCGGTTTTTTAATGCCTTTGCTTCGGCCAAGGTCGCGGTAAGTCTTCACCGCGAGCAGGCAACTTTCCGTTCCGCAGGAGGTCATCACGCCGTGCGCGCTTTCTTCGGCGTGCAACA
>DAITOC010000312.1:0-1788 GCA_036834305.1 Clostridiales bacterium | reverse complement strand
GCCCACGCTTTCCATCCCCATATAAAACGTTTTTTCGAGCGTTACCGCAAGGTCGATTGTATCGCCCGGTCTATAGGCGAATTCGTCAAATGGTATAGAGAAACAAATGGCCGACAGCTTGATTTTGCCTCGCGATACCGTCAAACGCGTGTATTTGTCTTCCGAAACGCCCTTGCATTCCTCAAGGGTCATACCGATAAGGCCGAATACCGGCCGGGGGTTTTCGGCTCCGAAAGGTTCAAAAGCCGTTATCGCGTCGGCTATTTCCGCATTGATTCCTTCCGGTTTAAGCCGCAGGTCGATTCTTTGAACGGGATAGGGCATGTCGATGTTCCCGCTGTAGTCGCGCAATGCTGTTTTAAATTCTTCAATCCTCGCGCATTCAATACCGAAACCGGCGGCGAGCGTGTGGCCGCCGAAATGTGTCAGGCAATCCGAAACGGCTGACAGGGCTTCAAAGATGGAAAACCCTTCGAGGCTCCGGCAGGAGCCCCTCGCCGTATCCCCTTCTTTTGAGATAACAATGCAGGGACGGCCGTATTTTTCAACGAGCCTCGAGGCAACGATGCCGATGACGCCGGGATGCCACCCCTCGCCGTCGACGACAATAACTTTTTCATATTTCAATCCCGGAGAGTCGTTCAAAACCTGTTCAATTTTTTCTAATATCTCCGATTCGGTGGTTTGCCTTCTTCTGTTCTCCTGTGTGATTTCAACGGCGAGTTCTTTCGCTTTTTCAGAATCCTCGCATAAAAGAAGGTCCATCGCCCTGTCAGCCGAGCCCATTCGGCCGGCCGCGTTTATTTTCGGCGCAAGCACAAAAGCGGCTTTCATAGAGTCAACTTTCTTATCTTCCAAGCCCGATTCGACGATCAGCGCCTTCATTCCCTCCCGCGGGAACGAGTTGATTACACGCAAACCTCTTTTTACCATCGTTCTGTTTTCGCCCTTGAGCGGAACAACATCCCCTATGGTACCAAGCGCAAGCAGGTCACCGTATTCTTCGAGAAGCCAGTCGCTGTCCGCTCCTTCGACGGCGCATATTAATTTGAAGGCGACGCCCGTGCCGGAATAATCTTTAAAAGACGGGGAATTGTCTTCCCTGTGGGGATTGACCACGGCGACAGCCTTCGGAAGTTTGCCTTTCGTTTTGTGGTGGTCGGTGACAACCAGTTCCATACCAAGTTCAGCCATCAATTCGGCTTCTTCGATAGCGCTCACGCCGTTGTCGACGGTTACAACCAGGGACGCGCCGTCTTCCTTTAACTTGCGCACCGCCTGCGCGCTCAAACCGTAACCCTCAGTCTGCCGGTCGGGAATATGGAACATGACTTCGGCGGCTCTTGTCCGCAAATACGAAACGAGCATAGCGGACGCGCAAACGCCATCGGCGTCGTAATCGCCGAAAACAGCGATTTTTTCGCCATCCTCAATCGCCCGGTTTACCCTGTCTGCCGCAGCCTTCATATCCTTCAGTTCGAAAGGGTCGCCCAAAACATCCGCTGTATCGTCGAAAAACGACCCGATTTCTTCGGTGTCTTTCAAGCCACGGGCGGCGGCTAACAGCGCGGCCATCGGGCTTAGCGCACATTCTTCGGCTATTTGAGAGGCAATCTCTTTGTCAACAGGGCTCGTCTGCCATCTTTTGCGGTTCAATTTATCAATCCCCTTAATTAGTTTATTTTATCATCCCGGGGGCAAACTGGCAAGATATATATCGCCGGTTGTTCCGGTTTTACTGTAGGGTTACAATACATATTGGACAGTCAGGAGAAAAAACGAGCAGGA
>DAITOC010000311.1:0-1793 GCA_036834305.1 Clostridiales bacterium | reverse complement strand
ATCGGTTTGATCCGGTTGAGTTTCAAAATCCGTGTATTTATCCCTTTGCCGCGCAGAATGCCGGCTGCTACGCAGGCATAGGAAAACAATCTTCCGTAAACGACAAGAACGGTCCGGGCGTTTTCTTCGCCGTATATATCATAGCTGCCGAACGATGATTCAAAGTCCGCGGGTATTTTGCCCTCGCTTCCCCGCGGATAGCGCACAGCCACAACATTTTTATCCCGATACAGGGCGTCGGCGAAGAATTGTTTCATTTCATCGTAAGTGGAAGGCGAATAGACGGTTATGTCGGGAATGCTGTTGAGAAAAGCGACATCATATATTCCCTGGTGAGCTTCGCCGTCTTCGCCGACAAAGCCGGCACGGTCAATCGCGATGATGATCTTGAGTTTTTGAAGCGCCGCGTCATGAAGCAATTGGTCATAACACCGTTGCAGGAAAGTGGAATACACGGCAAACACAGGAACCATATTCAGTTTCGCCAAACCGCTCGCGAATGTAACCGCGTGCTCTTCGGCAATGCCCACATCAAAAAATCTGTTTTCGTACTTTTCCTTAAAAGGATCGAGGCCTGTTCCAAAAGACATCGCCGCCGTAATCGCGCATATTCGCCTGTCCTTAGACGCGGCATCACAAAGAAACTCGCCGAACTGCGCGGAAAAATTCTTGCCGGCAGGTATCGGCTCGCCCGTTTCTATGTCAAATTTGGAAATACCGTGGTAAGCGGTCGGCTCGCGTTCGGCGAAATCACAGCCTTTTCCTTTCACCGTATATACATGGAGCAAAACGGGGTGATTGACCATTTTCGCGCTGTTTAAAGCCTCTGTCAATTGACGAATGTTATGGCCGTCAATCGGGCCGATGTAGCGAAAACCCATTTCCTCAAACCAAGTGCTTTTGTATATCGCGTTTTTAATCAATGTTTTCAACCTGAAAACGGACATTGAGAGGCGTTTTCCGATGAACGGTATGTGCGACAAAGCGCTTTCGGTCTTGGCTTTGAGCCGATAGTATCGCGGTTTGGAGCGGATTACCGCCAGATACCGGGCAAGAGAGCCGACATTTTTAGAGATAGACATTTCGTTCTCGTTTAACACAACGATAAATCGCCCGTTTACTCTGCCGAGGTTGTTGATAGCCTCGTAAACAAGGCCTCCCGTAAAAGATCCGTCGCCGATCACGGCGACTGTGACACTGTTATCTTTTTTCAGCTGTTTGGCTTGCGCGATGCCAAGCGCCGAAGAAAGAGCCGTTCCGGAATGGCCGCTGAAAAAAACATCGTATTCGCTCTCGTTTGGCCGTGAAAACCCGGACAACCCACCTTGTTTCCGTATCGTGTTAAACTTTTCAAAGCGGCCGGTCAGGAGTTTATGTGTATAGATCTGGTGGCCTACATCCCAGACGATGTGGTCATATGGTGAATTGAATACGGAGTGCAGCGCGAGAGTAAGCTCAACCACCCCGAGATTTGACGCTAAATGCCCTCCGTTTTTGGATAATGTCTCGATGAGGACATCTCTGATCTCCGCGGCAAGCGTTTCGATCTCGGCATCGCTCAATTTCTTCAAATCTTTTGGAGTTTTTATGCTTTTCAGGTATTTTGTTTCACTCATTAAACAATTCCTTCAGCTATTTCTTTGCGCGAGTTTTTCGGCAAATTCCTTTAGAATTTCGGCTTCGCTGCCGAATATTTCCAGCGCTTCACGGGCTTTCGCCGTTAATTCCGAGATTTTTTCAGCGGCTTTTTCAGCTCCCATAAGCGTCACATAAGTCGGTTTTTCGTCCCGCTC
>DAITOC010000310.1:0-1798 GCA_036834305.1 Clostridiales bacterium | reverse complement strand
CGATGCGGTACGCGTTCGGAAAGGTAATCAGCGAACCGGTTTCGATATCATAGATTTTGCCGCCTTTATCTGTCACGGCTTCCGAAATATCGCTCGCGTGGACATGGCCGGTAAAGATGGTTTTTATGCCCCAGTCCGCGAACTTCGCGGATATCTAACGGTAATTTTCCACGACGAGGTTGCCGCCGCCGGGAACGCCCTGGTTTTTAAAGTGTTCAAGGGCGCTGTGGTGCATCAATCCGACAAGATATTGGCCGTCGGCCTTTGCCTTGGCCGCCTGTTCTTCAACCCAAGATAACACCGCGGGCGTAATCTTGCCGAGGTCGTCGCCGTAGACGCAGGAATCAATCGCGATGAGCCGGTATCCTCCGCCGAGATCGGCGGTATAGGATGCCGAAGCGTCATGCCGGTCGAGCGCCTGGCTGTATCCGAAATCCGCGTACATGGTTTTAAACTCCGCGAGGTCGATAGACCCGGGGCCGGAGACATCGTCGATATCGTGGTTGCCGTTGATGACAAAAATGTTTTTGCCCGTTCTGTGTTCAAATGCCCGTAATTTCCCGGTGACGGCCGAATGCTCCCCGCGTCGGCCGCCCTTGGTGATGTCGCCGGCGATTAGCAGGACCCGCGAATTGGACGCCTCGAACCTTGACAGCAGGCTATTAATGATTGCTTCGGACTCGTAGTCGAGCTCGCCTTGGATGTTGGTGTGCCAATACAGCGGGTCGCCGGGCAGGCCCTGCTGCTCGCCGATGGGCCCGAGCATGGCAAGCGGCTTGTAGTGGGTGTCGGCCGCGACATAGATTGTAAGCGGCGGGTCGCCGGACGCCTTAGCGAGACCGGCGGACGGCAGCAGCAGAAGCGCGCACAATACGGCGCAAAGGCTCTTTTTCACTGTCTTTTTCATTTTATCCCTCCATGTCTATGCTTTTGCTTTTCTGCAGGCGGCGGCCAGTTTTTCGACATCGTCCGCTGTCCGGTCCGGATTTACGCCGACATAGACCGTCCGTGACAGGATGTCGAGCGTCTTCGGGCACATGTCTTTGGCGTAGTTGTGGTTCAAAGTTTTGTTCGCGGGCATATTGTACGGGTTCATCAGCGGATGGAAAGCGCCACGTTTTTCAAGGACGGGCGTCCAATGTGTATAGACATGCTTGCCCGTGTCGATGGGCAAGACACCCCCGACGCTCGCGGCGAAACGCCTGGCGAGTTCTTCGGATTCAAACCAAAAAGCCGCGGTCGTTCCGCAGTCGCCCTCGATATCGTTGGACTTAATAAAGGAGAAGTCGTTGCGGAGGGCTTCCATGAGAAGTTTTTTGTTTCTTCTTAAATCGGACAGAATGCCGTCGAGTTTCTTAAGCTGCTCGCGCAGGATGGCCGACGCGATTTCGTTGGTCCGGTATTCGTTGCCGCAGAACGGCGGCTCGCTGATTTCATCGAGCTGGCCGCCGAAAAACGCCACGGCGCTGCTGTCGTGATAGATGAACGCCCGCTCAAAGATGGTCTTATCGTCCGTCAGAAGGGCGCCGCCCTCGCCGGCGCTGATGATTTTGAACTGGTTGAAACTCAGCGCGCCCGCGTCGCCGACCGTGCCGAGCCTCTTGCCTTTATAAGCCCCTCCGTCGGCCTGGCTGGCGTCCTCGAGGATTTTTATGTTGTATTTCTTTGCCAAACCCGCAAAAGCGTCCATATCGCAGGGAAAGCCCTGGATATGGACGGGCATGACGGCTTTGGTATGCCGGCTGATTTTCTTTTCGACATCGAGCGGGTCGATGGTCAGCGATTCGTCAACCTCGGC
>DAITOC010000309.1:0-1802 GCA_036834305.1 Clostridiales bacterium | reverse complement strand
AACCCCAGCATGTGGAAGAGGCTATTTTACAAATGAATATGCTCGGCCATCAGTTCTATATGTTTCTCAACGCGGCAAATGACAGTATCAACGTTGTCTACAGGCGCAAAGACGGTGGGTACGGAATTCTTGAACAGGCAGCCGAATAATAAAGCCGTTTGCGGTTTTCCGTGTTAATTAAAGGAAACTTCTTGAATGAGTATACATTTCGTTGTACCTTGTCTGTTCGGCCTTGAAGAACCAATCGCGAGGGAACTGGAGACTTTCGGAGCCGGCAGTGTCAGGGCGGAAAACGGTTCCGTGCGGTTTACCGGCGATGAAAGCATTCTGGCAAGGGTCAATATCAATTCCCGTTATTCGGAAAGGGTCCTCGTTGAACTCGGCCGGTTTGAGGCTCTGAGTTTTGACGGTCTTTTCGAGGGAACGAAAGCGTTGCCGTGGGAAGATTGGATCGGCCCGCGTGACACTTTCCCCGTGAAAGGTTATACAAAGAACTCGGCGCTTTTCAGCGTCAGCGATTGCCAGTCTATCATCAAAAAAGCCGTTGTCGAGCGGTTGAAACTCAAATACGGGATTGAATGGTTTGAAGAAACCGGCCCCGTTCACCAAATACAGTTTTCATTGCTGAAAGACACGGCAAGCCTTTTGCTTGACACAACCGGCCCCGGCCTCCATAAAAGGGGCTACCGTCTGGACGCGAACGAAGCGCCTATCAAAGAGACTTTGGCGGCCTCGCTGTGTTATTTTTCGAGATTGATGCCCTACCACACGCTGTATGACCCTATGTGCGGGTCGGGTACCATTTTAATTGAGGGAGCCATGCTCGCCGCCAACATGGCGCCCGGCCTCAACAGGAACTTTTCCGCGGAAAGGTGGGGCAGGCTGCCCGAAACCGTATGGAAAGAAGAAAGAGAAAGGGCGAAGTCGCTGGCGTTGCCGCTTGAAAACTTTTTTGCGTACGGTTCGGACATTGATTCAAAATCAATAGAAAACGCGAAAACAAACGCTCAAAGAGCCGGCTTTTCCGAAAAAATCAGTTTTAAGGCCGCGCCGCTAAACCATTTTAAACCCGATTCCGAAAAAGGCACTCTGGTGTGCAATCCTCCTTACGGCGAACGAATGCTCGACGCCGAAGAAGCGGCTGTTATCCACAGCGAAATGGGCAGGGTGTTTGAAAGGAAGAGAGGCTGGAGTTACAGCATAATCAGCCCGTCGGAAACCTTTGAGCAGGAGTATGGCCGCAAAGCCGACAAACGGCGCAAACTGTATAACGGCATGATCAAATGCCAACTTTATATGTATTTCAAATAGGGGTGTTTGCGATGAAACATGTGTTTATCATCAATCCCGCCGCGGGAAAAGGAAAAGCCCTGGAATTCATCAAGCCGGCGATTGAAAAGTGTTGCCGTGAACAGAATGCGGATTATCTGATTCATCTCACAACAGCCGCCGGCGAGGCCATCGGGTTCATTAAAAAAATGGCCGCCTCGGGCGAGTCCATGCGGTTCTACGCTTGCGGAGGCGACGGTACCCTGTATGAAGTCGTAAACGGCGCGTATGGCTTTAAAAATGCGGAAGTCGCTGTTATTCCGTTGGGATCCGGTAATGATTTCATCCGACTGTTTGGCAACAAGGAGCAGTTTCAGGACATCGGCGCGCAGCTGCGCGGCACGGCAACCGAACTTGACGTCATAAAATGCGGTGACCGTATCGCGATTAACCAGTGCTCCATGGGCCTTGACGCGGAAATATGCGCGAAACAATCAGCCTTTAAAAAACTCCCCTTTATGAAAGGGGAATCC
>DAITOC010000308.1:0-1807 GCA_036834305.1 Clostridiales bacterium | reverse complement strand
AGTTTCGAAGCGAACGCCTCCGCTCAGGTTGCGGTTCAAACAGCCCGCGGACAAAGTGCCTTCAACTTTTTGGCTCCGGCAGTAAAGACGGCCCTGCCGGAGCCGTCCGTTTCTGTCCCGGGAACCGGCACCGACGGAAAGGTTCTCGCCGGTTATTACGCGGGTTGGTCCGCCGCTACGGGATACACGCCGGCCGCTATTAACGCCGCTTGGCTCACCCATATCTTCTACGCGTTTGCGGACCTCGGCAGCGACTTCCGGCTTCGGCTCGGCGACCCGTCCGCCGACCTGAAGAATTTCACGGAACTCAGACAACTCAAGGTAAATCACCCGGGGCTTAAGACCTTGATTTCCGTTGGCGGATGGACCTATTCGAGGTACTTTTCCGACGCGGCTTCGACCGCGGCGAACAGAAGCGTTTTTGCTCAAAGCTGCCTGGACTTCATCCTGGCCCATGGTTTTGACGGCGTGGATATCGACTGGGAGTATCCTGTTTCGGGCGGTCTGCCGACGAATACCGCGCGCGCGGCGGACAAACAAAACTTTTCACTTCTTCTGCGCGCCGTCAGAGAGAAACTCGACGCGCAGAGCCGCGCGGACGGGAAAAAATACTGGCTGACGGCGGCGGGCGGAGCCGGCGCTTATTACCTGAGTAAAATCGAGCCTTTAAACGCGGCAGCCGAAGTCGACTTTTTGTTTGTCATGGCTTATGACCTGCACGGCCCGTGGGACAGGTATTCGGATTTTAACGCGCCCCTTTACAACACAACCGCCCCGAGCCCGCAGTATAAAATGTCTGTTCGGGACGCCGTTGAGCCTTATCTCGCGGCGGGGGTGCCGGCTTCCAAAATCGTTCTCGGCATGCCGTTTTACGGCTACAAATACAACAATGTCACCGCGGCGGGAAACGGGCTGTTCAGTTTGTTTACATCGGCGGTGTCCCTTTCATACGACAGTATTGTCAAAACCTATCTGAACAATATAAATTATACCAATTTTTTCGACAGCCAAGCCCGCGTCCCCTATCTATACGGCAACGGTACTTTCATATCGTATGACAACGCGCGCTCCATCGCGGAAAAAGTGAAATACGCCAAAGCGCTCGGCCTTGCCGGAGCGGGCATATGGGAACTGTCGCAGGACCGCGGCCGCGTATTGCTCGAAAGCGCGTTTAGAACATTGTATTCACAATTGAAGCCGATTGAGAATTCTGCCCTGGTTGTCGACCGCGAAACCGGTATCGTCACCGGATTTGATTTAAAACAAAATACCGCCGGGCAAATCCGCGCCATGTTTGAAGACGCGCAGAACATCGCCGTCACCGGCCCGAAAGGGGCCCCGGTACCGGACACGGCGAAAGTGGGGACCGGCTTTAAAATTACTCTTGCGGATGAATACGGGGATACCCTCGACGCGGCGGACGCCGTTGTTTTCGGCGACACAAACAGTGACGGCTGTGTCGACGCGGCGGACGCGGCGCTTATTCAAATGCTCGCCGCCGGCATGCTGCAGCAACCCGGCACAGCGGCCGCGTTGGCGGCGGATGTGAACGGGGACGGGATTTGGAACGCCGAGGACGCCGCGGCGGCCGAACTCGCGGGTTTGTTTTTATCGGAAATCCCGCAGAACGGAAGATAGAAAAATTTCGGCGGCACAGGGCTTTCCCTGTGCCGCCGCGTTTTGATTTTCATGAATGGGTTCTGCGGTATTCTTCAAGGTCAAGCGGGACAACTTTGCTCGGGTCGACAAACTCAACCCAGGCGAGGGGGTCGCCCCATTCGATGGGACGAAGCGACCATACATATGT
>DAITOC010000307.1:0-1807 GCA_036834305.1 Clostridiales bacterium | reverse complement strand
CGGCATTTTCCAGCCTTTTTCCGCAAAGATCCGCATGGCATCCGCATAATCCGCGGACGATAGAAGGCGTTGTATATCCGAGGCCGAAAAAAGCATGGGCTCATTGGCGCGAATCCTCGCGACGCCGTACGCGTATTCGGTATCACGCATAGTTTCGCCTCCAATTAAAACAGTATTCCGCAGACCAGTTCCTTGAGTTCTTCGCGGCGGGCTTCAAACAACGCTTCAAATGAGCAGTTAATCTCAATATCCCCATAAGCAAGAATGAACCCCTTACTGATTTTCGCGGGGGTATTGTTAAGCGTTACCGAAGCGCCGGCCGCCTTGAGTTTTTCGTTAAGAGCCTCTTCGAAACCGGCCGGCAGCCGCTCGAGATCTTCCGCGGAAAGGCCCATCAACGCCTGTCCTTTCCGCGCGTGTTTCACCGCGAGGGTTTGTAACGAATTAAAATACTCCGCTGCCGGCATCTCGCCGAGAGCCTTTTCGGCCGCGTGAAGGGCGTCGGTAACCACCCCAACCCGCGACGCGAGCAGCCATTGTTTCTCTTGCTGGGCGGCGACGGATTTCGCCGTGTTTTCAATGCCCGCCGCTTTTTTTGCCGCCTGCGTTTCGGCTTCTTTTATAAGCTCGTCCGCTCTTTCGGCGGCGCGCCGGAGGATCTCATCGCACTCCTTTTGGGCCGACAAGAGAATTGCGTCACAAGTGTTTTCGGACTCGCGCTGAATTTTTTGGATTATTTTGTCGAAACCGGTCATTCCATGCACCCGTAAAAGTTATATATCGAGTTTCGTTATGCTGAAGACCGCAAGAATGGAAATCAGCAGTGTTAAAACCGCGTACGTTTCAACCATCGCCGCGAAGGTAATTGCTTTGCCGCTTTCATCGGGCTTTTTGGCGACGATACTGACGCCGGACGCAGCCGTCTTGGCTTGAACAATCGCGGAAAGGTAGCCTACAACCGCGATGGGCATACAAGCGCCGAAATACATTAACCCTTTTACAAGGGAGAGGGGCACAAATTCGCCGCCAATAATGTTTATCTGAACAAGGGTTAAGAACGCCGTTAAAAAGCCGTAGAGCCCCTGTGTGCCGGGCAGTATCTGGAGAATCAGCACTTTCCCGAACTTTGACGGATCCTCGCTTATAACACCCGCGCCCGCCTGACCGACAAGACCGACACCTTTTGCCGAGCCCCACCCCGGAAAAATCGCCGCTGCGGCCGCGCCGACCACCGCGAGAACCGTACCCAAATTATCCATTTGCAGTTTCCTCCCTGATTTTGAAATATTTCATATTTGCTTTTAATGGGGTAAAGGCCCTGCCTCCGCCCTCATAAAATTTGGAAAAAAACTCGACATAATGCAGCCTGTTTGTGTGGACATACGCGCCGATAAGGTTAATGGCAAGATTGACCGCCTGCCCGAAAACAAAGACAACAATTATCACAATTCCCTTTACGATTTTATTTTGAGGAATTGTGCCAAGCATATTCACAACGCTTGCGACAACGCCCGTTGAAAGGCCGAGCGCCAGCAGCCGCGAATAGGACAGGATATCGCCGAGGTAACCCGCTCCGATGTTATAAAGGCCGTAAAGGCCCCCGCCGAGCTTCGCGAAAATGTTTTTTGCCGAACGCCCGGATGTCAGCACAACGCCGAGCACGCCGGCCAACGCAAGGTATTTGCCGGCTGACAGCAACGCCGGAGACACTTCCTGTATCACGCTGACGCCGATAGGCGCCACGCCGGTGATGAGCAGATACACCGGTATGACATCGAAAACCGCGTCAAGCTTTTTGCCGTCTTTC
>DAITOC010000306.1:0-1810 GCA_036834305.1 Clostridiales bacterium | reverse complement strand
CTGCCGGCCTCGGTTTCGCGTTTGTCGTACTGCTTCTTGCCCTTGCACAGGCCGACTTTTACCTTTGCCCGGCCCTTTTTGAAATAAATCGAAAGCGGAATGAGCGCCAGGCCTTGCTGTTTGACTTCGGCGTAAAGCCGGCGGATTTCGCGTTTGTGCATCAACAGCCTGCGCACGCGAACCGGGTCGCGGTTAAAGATGTTGCCGTGCTCGTAAGGGCTGATGTGCATGCCGTTGAGAAACATCTCGCCGTTTTTGATGACGCACCAGGAATCCTTGAGGTTAACCTTCCCCTGCCGGATGGATTTGACCTCGGTGCCGAACAACTCGATGCCCGCCTCGTAATCCTCAAGCACGAAATAGTCGTGATAGGCTTTTTTGTTTTGGGCGGCAATTTTAACGCTGTCGTTTTCGCCCAAATCCGTCACGTCCTTTCCGTTGAGGCGGATTATCATTGTAGCACACAATCCGGTTTTGTCAACTGTTTTTATGCGAATTCAAAAATTTCCATTGCAGGTAAAATTACATTCTGCCGGGAATTTTCGGAGAGGGCTTCTTCTTATAATTCTCGCCCTTTACCGCGGGTTTTCCGGCCGGTTTCGGCGAAGCGGGTTTGTTTTGCGTCTTACCGGGCTTGGCCGTGGCGTACTTGGCACTTTTGAAAACCTGCTTTTTGGCATCTTTTTGTTTGGGTTCTTCCGCCGTCTTTTTGACAGCCCGCTCCGCTTTCGGTTTCGCTTTATAACCGCTCTGTGCTTTTTTACGCGGCCTGGCAGCGGCGCCTCCGGTCTTTAACACCGGTTTGCGGACAGGGGTTTTGTTCCTCTTCTCCTGCCCTTCCCACAACTCCGGGTTCTCCTTGAACAGCACGATGCTGCCGCCGACGACCGTAATCACTTCCGACTCGGTGGCCTCCGCGATTTTTACGGCGAGTTCTTTCGGCGCCTCCGGCGATGTTTCCAGCAATACTTTCAGTTTGATGAGCTCTCTGGCTTTGAGAGCGTCTTTTGTCTGTGTGATCAACGCGTCGGAAAGGCCGCCCTTTCCGATTTGAAAAACAGGTTCGATGGTATTCGCCATCGCTCTCAGGCGGGCGCGTTCCTTGCTTGTCATAGCGTCATCTCCAATTTGTCCGTCAATGTTTTCAGAGCTTTTCCCCTGTGGCTGACAGAGTCTTTTTCTTCGTCGGACAGTTGAGCCATCGTTCTCGCTTCTTCACCGGCACCGCCGGGCAAAACCGGCAGGAATACGGGGTCGTACCCGAAACCGCCGTTCCCGGCTTTTTCATAACCGATAAACCCCTCGCATTCCCCCCTCGCGCTTATATGCCTGCCGTCCGGAAAAACACAGCAGGCCGCGCAGACAAACCTTGCCGCGCGTTTTTCGTCCGGGACGCCTTCGAGTTCGCCGAGCAATTTTACGATATTGGCGTCGTCGTCGCCGTGGACGCCCGCGTAACGCGCGGAGTACACGCCGGGCGCACCGCCCAGAGCGTCAACCACTAAGCCGGAATCGTCGGCGATACAAGGCAGGCCGCTTTCCCGGCAGCCGCTTTCGGCTTTTAACAGCGCGTTTTCCTCAAAGGTTTGGCCCGTTTCCTCCACATCGGCCAGATCCATGCCGATATCCGCGCCGAGAACCGCCCGGATGCCCAACGGCGCTAAAATCCGTTGAAGCTCGTCGCGCTTTTTCGTGTTGTGCGTCGCTATCAGAAAACGGGTTTCAGTCATTCTCTTCCTCGCTGCCGGCCGTGTTTTCAACATCAAACAAGCCCTCGGCGAAAGCGGGCGCGCTGAATGGTTGCAAGTCG
>DAITOC010000305.1:0-1834 GCA_036834305.1 Clostridiales bacterium | reverse complement strand
TACTGGAAAACACCCGGCCGCGCGGCGATTGAACCGCTTGTGATAAATGCCCTTTTTTGCAGAATTATTTATTAAATTATTTAAATTTTTACATTTTTGAACTTTTTTTATAGTGCAACCCTGCCAAATAACAGGTAAATTATATAGTCATTTTGCACAACAAGAGCGCTCTAAACTTGACCTGCTTTAGAATTCACAACGAATTATCGAAAAACGAGCCCGCTGCAAGGCCATAATCGTTGACGCGGACAAGTTTTGTGATATAATATGTAACGAAAGAGACATGAATCGTATTGAATTTGTGTGTGGGAGATAACTTATGTACGTTAAAGACGTTGTGGTTCAGAATCAGGTTGGCCTTCACGCCAGGCCCGCGACTTTTTTCATTCAGAAAGCCAACGAGTTTAAGTCCTCCATCTGGGTTGAAAAAGACGAGCGCAGGGTGAACGCCAAGAGCCTTTTGGGCGTTTTGTCCCTGGGGATTATGGGCGGCACGCAAATCCGAATCATCGCCGGCGGGGCCGACGAGGAGCAGGCGGTCGACGAATTGCTGAAACTTTTGAATTCGGGTTTCGCCGAGTAACGAACAGAATAACCAAGGCGGGCCGTTAAGCCCGCTTTTTTCTTTTTTACGCGCTTTGCGCAGACGGGCGGCTTGTGGTAAAATGGGATGGAGGCAACGAGGCAAGCCGGCGAGGAAAACGAATGGCGAACATGAACGAAACGATACCGCGGCTCCGAAAAAAATCCATGAGCCTGCCGCAAACGCCCGGGGTTTATCTGATGAAGAACCAAAAGGGCGCGATTATCTATGTCGGCAAAGCCAAGGCGCTGAAAAGCCGCGTCAGCCAGTATTTCAACGGGCAGCCGCACGACATCAAGGTCGAAAAAATGATCGGCCATGTGGAGGATTTCGATTATATCCTGACCGGCAGCGAATTCGAGGCGCTTGTGCTCGAATGCAGCCTGATCAAGCAGCACATGCCCAAATACAACATTCTTCTCAAAGACGACAAGGGTTACCATTACATTAAAATCACAAACGGCCCCTGGCCGTCGATAACGGCGGTCAAGAAAAAGTTTGACGACGGCGCGGAATACATCGGGCCGTATACGAGTTCCTACACCGTCACGCGTTCCGTCGACGAAGCGCTGAAAATCTTCCGCCTGCCCCAATGCTCTAAAATCTTTCCGAGGGACCGCGGCAAAAGCAGGCCCTGCCTCAACCATTTTATCGGGCAGTGCGCGGCGCCCTGCGGCGGAAAAATCAGTGAGGAAGACTACAACGCGGCCGTGAGTGACGCGGTCAGGTTCCTCAAGGGCGGCAGCGGGGCGGCGCTGAAAGATTTAACCGCGCGTATGCGCGAGGCGTCCGACGCTCTCGATTTTGAAAAGGCGGCGAAATACCGGGACGCCATCAATGCGCTGAAACGGGTGACCGAAAAGCAAATGGTCGTCGCCGCCGGTGTGCGTGAACTCGACGCGTTCGCGGTTGTGTCGGGCGGTTTGGCGGAAAACGGCGATTCGGGCGAAAAAGCCTGCCTGGCCGTGCTGCGGTTCGCCGATTACAAGTTGTTCGACAGCGAGCATTTTTTTCTTGACAACCCCGAAAACCTTCCGGAAGCCCGCCATGAACTGCTGCGCGGCTATTATATGATGCGCGGCAACGTTCCCTCGAAAATCGCCGTCGACGGCCCCGTGGAAGGCCGTGAACTCTTGGAGGAGTGGCTGGCCTCAAAGGCGGGGCGCAAGGTCACCATCGCTCAGCCGCAAAAAGGGAAACAAGCGGAAATCCTCGCGAATTGAGACAATTCCTGTTATAAAAACGAAAATA
>DAITOC010000304.1:0-1846 GCA_036834305.1 Clostridiales bacterium | reverse complement strand
TAATAATAGACCGTGGTTTCCAAAATCCAAACCGAGGAGAAAAATCATGAATACGTTCGCCGTACTTTTTCGCCGGGCAGCGGCATTTCTTTCATCCCTTTTACTGCTTATCCCCCTGTTCGGCAATTTTTCGGAGGTTTTTCGAGACTGTCCGATCTTTTCGAGCACCTTCGAAAACCCCTACATCGTCCGGCCTTTGACGGATCTTTCGGTCGACGGCCGATCCATCCGGGAGCGTTATGTCATTGTCACCCCCGACACAACGGCCGGCACGGTGTACGGCGACGCGGCGCTGACGCTCCGTGACGGGTTGTATGACGCGACCGGCATACGGCTGAAAATAACCCGCGGCAACGCCTCGCCGGCCTTTATCATTCAAGAAACTCCGCCGGGCTTTTCCGCGAATGCGTTTACCCTTGCGGTGTCTTCCGGCGCGGTGACCATTGCCGGCGGCCGGGACGCGGGAATATCCAGGGGAATCACCGCGTTTGTTCGCGAGGTGCTGTTTGAGGCGAAGGGGGTTTTCAATTTGGAGCCGGGCTATACATTTGAAAAAACATACGACGATTATGCGGCGTACGAGGATTTCGGCGCCGTCGGCGACGGGGTAACCGACGATTTTGAAGCCATAATCAAAACGCACGAATACGCCAACAGCAACGGTTTGCCGGTGCTCGCGCGCGAAGGCGCGCGATACTATATCGGCGGCGCGGACACAAGCGCGGTGATTAAGACCGATACCGACTGGTCAACCGCCCGCTTTATCATCGACGACACGAATGTCGTTTCGCGCGGCTCCTGGATATTCAAAGTATCGGCCGCGAAGAGCGCCGTGTCGCTTACCGGGCAAATAACCGCCCTGCTGAAAAGCGCGGATAATCTCGGTATGACACTCGAAAGTAACAGCGTGGTGGTGCTCGTCGATTCGAATGTGAAACGGTATATCCGCTACGGAGCCAATCAGAACGACGGCAGCAATCAAACCGATGTCGTGCTCGCGGATAAAGACGGCAATATTTCACCCGACACCCCCCTCATATGGGACTTTGACGCCGTCACTTCCATTACGGCGTACCCGATGGATACAACGCCGCTCACCATAAAAGGCGGAATCTTTACGACGATTGCCAACGCCGCCGAGTCTGCGTATACATACTACAACCGCGGCATCCTCATCAACCGCTCAAATACAACCGTTGACGGTTTGACACACCTTGTGGCCGGGGAGGGAAAAACGGGCGCGCCTTACAGCGGGTTTGTCAGTGTTTCGGGCTGTGCCGAGGTGGACATTAAAAACTGCACATTCACGGGCCGCAAAACATATACGACGATCGGCTCCGCGGGCATCCCGGTTAATATGGGCACCTACGACATCAACGCCTCAACGGCAATGAATGTCACCTTCTTCAATTGTAATCAGACAAACGACATTACCGACAGTACGCACTGGGGCATTTTTGGCTCCAATTATTGCAAAAACCTGATTTACGACGGTTGCGTGTTTTCACGCTTTGACGCGCACCAGGGTGTGGCCAACGCCACAATCAAAAATTCGGTGCTCGGGCACCAGGGGATCAACTTAATCGGTTCCGGAACGGCTCTGATTGAAAACACGACCGTCCGGTCGGGCAACTTCATCAATCTGCGCAGCGACTACGGCTCCACATGGGAGGGCGATTTGAACATACGAAACTGCGAGTATTATCCGACGGGGTTGAGCGCGTGCATCATCGGCGGCTCGAATCCCGGCGATCACGATTTCGGCTACACTTGTTATCTGCCCCAAACAATCGAAATTGACGGGCTGAAAATCCATCATGCCGGAACCGCTTACCTGTTTTCACAG
>DAITOC010000303.1:0-1862 GCA_036834305.1 Clostridiales bacterium | reverse complement strand
ATATAAGGATGCAATTGTTCCAGAATATCGTCCAAGAAGCCGAACCGCGAGGCGGCGGCGAGCCAGTGGTAATCGGTTTCTTCCATCATACCGTACTCGACGTAATACAACAGCTCTTCCTCGTCAAAATCAAAGTTGCCCGCGAGCGCGTCGACGGCGAGGCCGGCGCCGCCGATGGCGGGAACATTGAGCACGGCGTTATCCACCTGTTGCTTGTGGCCGTAAAGCGTCAGATAGGTTGCTGTGACCTGCCCGCCGTGGCTGACCGCGATGATGTTGACTTTGTCGCTGCCCGTGTATTGAAGCACGTCCTGAATATATGCGTCGAGCGCGGCGGCGTGGCGGAAACTGCCGTCGGGCCACTGTTCCATCAAATTGGCGCTGCAGGTGTCCTCAGCCGAAGTATAGTAAAGGGAAAGGTTGTATTTGCTCGAGCCGTCGTCGTTGCACGCGAGTTTTCCGCACAGTTCCGTCATGCCCCGCCCGACGGTCGCGGCGATCCGATCCGCCCGCCCGAACGCCAGCATGCCCATACCCAGGCCGACTTCGGCGATGTTCGAAAGCACCTTTGCCATGATGGCGTCCGTGCCGATGTACCATACCTGCTCCCTCGAGCCGTCCTCGTTCGCGCAATATAACTGGCTCGCGGCGTAGCCGGGCACGATGATTACAGGGTTACGCGCGGCGTCAGCCGCCGTGGTATCCAGCGAAAAGACACCGCACAACAGGGATAACGCGAGAAGAAGGCTAACCGGTTTTTTCATTTTCAACCCTCCGGAAAGAATCTGCTTTTATCATATCATATTTTCACCTAAACGACCCGGTTCAATAAATTCAATCCTTCCCCGATCAGATAAATGAGTTCATGCAGATTGGTAAATAACCCAAGAAGCTTTCAAGGCGGTATATATTGACAAAAAACCACGTTATGCTATAGTTTTAATAATTAGAAAAATTAATAAACATGGAAAGCGCGGGAACGAGCATGCTTTTTTCAAGCAGTGTATTTTTATTTCTATTTCTTCCCATCGTATTATTTATTTACTACGTTTTATTGAAGAAACGGTTATACAGAAATTTATTTTTGGTTTTATCCAGTTTAGGGTTTTATGCCTGGGGTGAACCGTGGTTCGTATTCGTAATGATTGCCTCCATTATCGTCAATTGGTTTTCCGGTCTGCTTGTCGATAAATACAGAGATAACAAGACAAAATCAAGACTTATTGTCGTCAGCATGTTAATCTTTAACTTTTCCGTTATGTTTATATTTAAGTATTTAATGTTCACATTGCAGAATATCAATAATGTGTTCAACGCAGCCATACCGGTTCCGGCGATCGTCTTGCCGATCGGCATATCGTTCTTCACATTTCAGGCAGTGTCCTATGTGTTGGACGTTTATCGGAAAGACGGAGAGGTTCAAAGAAATATTTTCAACGTCGCGCTATATATTTCGTTGTTCCCGCAGCTGATAGCGGGACCGATAGTGCGTTATCAAACAATCGCGGAGCAGATTAATAACCGAAACGAAAACATCGATGATTTTTCGGAAGGGGTCAGACGGTTTATTATAGGCCTGGCCAAAAAAGTCATTATCGCCAACAATATGGCGGTTGTTGCGGACAAAGCCTTTTCGATTCCGACCGGTGAATTGTCGGTCGCGTTTGCCTGGATAGGCGCTTTGGCATATTCCTTCCAGATTTTCTTTGATTTCAGCGGTTATTCCGACATGGGCATCGGTTTAGGGAAAATGTTCGGCTTTCATTTTTTGGAAAATTTCAATTATCCTTACATATCCAAATCCATCAGCGAGTTTTGGAGACGGTGGCATATATCACTGAGCACCTGGTTCAGGGATTATG
>DAITOC010000302.1:0-1868 GCA_036834305.1 Clostridiales bacterium | reverse complement strand
CCCGTCATCGTCAGCAGCGCCGTCGAGTTGTCACAGGCTCTTTTCAAAAACGGTGACTGCGATATTGACGATGTAATTCTCAATACAGCCGGTTTCTGTTTCGGCTTTTTTGTCAAAACACTGTTGGACAAAGCGATAAGGAAGAAAGCCGGCAACCCTAAGGAAGTCATGTTCAATTGGCGGCCGATTTCTTTCGTTTCCCAAAAAGCTCAATAAGGCCCGCTGCAGCCAGGAGCAAACCGAACGCTTTGCCGATTGTATCGGCCTTGACAGCGCCGGTGAGCCAAATGCCGAGCCATACACCGCATAAGCCGCCTAACACCATTGGTATAACGGTCTTGAAGCAAATCAGTTTTTTTCCGGCATAAACCGCGACAGATGCCGCGGCGCAGGGAATAAAGAACAGCAGGTTGATGCCTTGCGCGGTCAATTGATCTTCGGAAAGTATAAGAACCAGATAAAGCACAAGTATTCCGCCGCCACCCAATCCCATGGAGCCTGCCGCTCCGGCAAAAAAAGAAGCGATAAATCCGGACACAGTCATCGCATTACCATCCGGATACCGGCCCACAGCATAAACGCGCCGAAGATTTTTCGCAATACGGTGTCCGGTATTTTTTTCAGCAACCCAATACCAAGCATGGTTCCCAACGCTCCCGGCAAAAGATAAGGCACGGCCTGCGCGAACGCGACCCTGCCGGTTCTTATATACAAATACGCGCTGACAAGGCTCAACGGAAAAATAACAGCTAAGGAGTTTACCTGCGAATCGGATTGGCAAAGGCCGGTGCGCCTTAACAGCGGTACGGCCAACATACCGCCGCCGGCGCCCAGCGTGCTGTTAATGATACCGATCAAAAACCCTTCGGCAACCAAAACAACCTTTTTCATGAGATGGACTGTCCTTTGCGTTCGATTATTTTTTGGGTCGATTATGCATATCCTTTTCTAAGGAGTGGATATGTATGATTGTCAGAATACGAATAAAGAGAAACATTATTATTGCCGTTGCCGCTATCGTATTTTTTTGTCTGCTAATTTACAGTGCCGGGTTAAGCAACTCCAGGGCGTTGAACACAGCCGGCAAAGACGCTGAAAAAAACCTTGTTATTATTATTGACGCCGGCCACGGGGGACCGGACGGCGGGGCCAGCGCCGAGGATGGCACCCCGGAGAAAGATCTGAATCTGATGATCGCGAACAACCTGAATCTGCTTCTAAAATCAACGGGATTAAAGACATTGATGATTCGGACCGGGGATTATTCGGTATGTGATGATTCAGCGAAAACCATTCGGCAAAAAAAAGTCTCCGATATTCGGAATCGGTTAACAACGATAGAACAAACGCCGAATTCTGTATTTGTCAGCATCCATCAAAATCACTTTTCACAGGAAAAGTATTTCGGAACACAAGTGTTTTACTCCGGAAACAACGAAAAAAGCAAACAGCTTGCTCAAAGCATACAGTCGAGCGTTGTCCGGCTTCTTCAACCGGATAATGCTCGAAAAGTAAAGAAATCCGGAACAGATATCTATCTGTTATACCATGCCAAAAGCCCGGCAGTGCTCGTTGAGTGCGGTTTTTTATCGAACTATGCCGAAACAGCAAAGCTTAAAAATGAGAAATACAGGCAAAAATTAGCCTTTTCTATTATGTGCGGAATATTGGATTATATTGGCGCTGAAAAACAGCAACCATAAAAAGAAAGCGTTCTATGCGGACGCTTTGGAAGGTGGGTTCTATGGCCCAAAAGAACAAGATGGTTTATATATGCGCGGTGTGCGGTTACGAAAGTTCAAAATGGTACGGCTGCTGCCCGGGATGCGGCGAATGGAATTGTATGAATGAGGAAGCGAGAGTTGCCG
>DAITOC010000301.1:0-1869 GCA_036834305.1 Clostridiales bacterium | reverse complement strand
CGAAGTTCACGGTCAACACCTACAATGCGATATTCAATGTTGACGGCGCGCTTTATGCCACGGTTCCGACCGAGTTCGGCGCGGCGATCGCACCTCCGGCCGACCCGGTTAAAGAAGGCTTCACCTTCACCGGCTGGGATCCGGTGCCCGGTACCATGGGCGCGGCGGACGAAACTTTCAACGCATGCTTTATTGATGACCCGAGCGATTACAGTGTTATCGAGGTTACACTTCCGGTTCCTTACTACGGCCAGCTTGCTCCGGTCGCCATTAAAGTGACCGGCAGGCCGATGAAACTTCAATTCTACAGACTTTGTAACAGTGCAACCGTAACCTTTGCCCGGGGAGTTGATGAGCAAATCATCTCTATTCAGGGTTATGATGCCCAAGACAATCCCGTCAGTACCCTGAGTTCGAATCTCGCCTATGAGATTTGGATCGTCAATGTCAGACTTGCGCAGGATGATTATGTCGTCCGCGCGAGATACTACGGCGCCCCCTTTGAGACGGTGGAAGAAAGCCGACCGCTGAGCGTCGTCTATGACCAGTACCCGACGACCTTTGAGGTTGCCGAGTCATCCGTCACTCTGGGGAGTTCCGTGTTGTTTACGGTTGTGACAGGTCCCGATGTCGTCAAAATACAGCTTTTCAACGCGCTGGGGAACACCATTACCTACGATCTGTCCGACGGAGTCCATGTCGATAACACCGCAGAGGAAACACGCACTTGGGTCATAATTAGACCTTCCGGTTGGGTGGGAGAATATACCTGGATGCTGAAAACCAAAGTCGGCAAAATATGGACAGACACGGGGCTTTCCGTCACTTACACGGTGGATACGATTGTTGATATCGATACAACCTTCACCATTAACAATCCGACCGTCCCTAGGGGCGTGGCTATCGTGTTAACAGTCACGACGGCTGTTGACATCAGCAAAATTCAGCTTGTCAACGCGCTTGGCGGCACAGTAACCTATAACATGTCTTACGCCACCTTTGTAAAGGACGAAGAAGCCGGGACGCATACATGGACGATAACCGTGATTACCGGCTCGCCGGGACACTATACCTGGTCATTGAAAACGAAATCCGGAACCGTGTGGACAGACACGGGACTCTCTGTCAACTGCACAGTCTTATGATCGGCTTAACAAGTTAAAAGCGAAAAGCGAGGCCGCAGGTCAGAAACGACCTGCGGCCTCGTTGTCAGCAATCAACAAAAACACACAAAATACCGTTAAAACCAAATTCTGGTTTTCATCCTCCAACCGCACCTTGGGCACGGGAATTCGCGTTTTCCCCGCTTTTTGCTCAGCCGCAGCATCTCGCCGCAGCCGCGGCATTTGCGGAAACGGTGCGTTCCGATGTAACGCAACCTTAACCCAAGGTTTTTGTTCGCGTTTTTCAACCGGTGCGCCGATTCGTTAAACCCAAAGGCGTCGAGTACGTTGAGGAAGACGTTGTTTTCATTACGTCGTTTCGGAATGTTTTTGGACACCACTCGGAATACGGCACGCGACAAAAAGGCAACAGAAACGGCGTATAACAGAACGGAGGGAACAGCGCCCCTTATAAATGAGTTGACGCCGTTGATAATGAATACCAAAACAAGCAGGAAGACGGAAAGTTTGTCCAAGCCGTTTCTTCCCGCCATAAAAGCGGATATTTGAAAAGCCAGTTTACCGAGTTTGCCTAACATAAACGATTCTCCCGGTTGCGTTGATGGTTTATAAATCCTCCCGCGTTTCGTCTGCGGTCAAGCCCGTACGCCGCAGAACAATCTCCTCATGAGCCCTCCGGCGCTCCTCGCCGATAAATGTATAATATTTCATAACAAAAGCGCTGATTAGCCAGCCCGCGGCGGGG
>DAITOC010000300.1:0-1872 GCA_036834305.1 Clostridiales bacterium | reverse complement strand
TTACGCGCTGCAGGCGAATTTGACACTAATCCGGTAAATCCGCGAAATTTGAAAACTCCACGGTTAAATCGAGCGATGGTACGGACAGATATTTCGGCGCGCCCGAAATTCCGTTTTGTATGTAAAGAAAGTTCCCTGATTTACTCTCTCCCTTGTAATGCCAGTCATCATTAACTTTTGATTTTTCAATGTTTGTGTCATTAAAAATCGCGATCATAGCATTAACAAGGGCTGACCCAAAAGCCGTTTCGGGAAACCGCGCCATATTCATTTCAAAAGCAAGCCCGTTATGTTCCAGTTTACACATATTGTTCTCAAAAGACAGCGATAATCCTTCCAGATGTTTCGGTGTGTTAACCGTAAAACAACAACAGCCGATGGATTTGTTTTTCATATGAGCCGTGAGCTCCGTTTCATTAATTATAACAAGCAAGTCCGATTCAAATGATAAAGGCACCGCCGGCGGCGCGGTGCCTTTTTGAAACCATTTCCCATTGCATCCCGCAAGCAATAATAGCGAAACAAAAACAAAAACTCTGAGTTTTTTCAAAAAACCACCCTCTTCGCCTTAAGCCGGATGGTTTCGACATAAGGCCTTTTATTCAAACTCGGAAAGCAGATAAGGCAGCTCGTTCAGACAATCGGCAGGAGTCATGCCGCGCTTTGACCTTTTCAGTGCAGCGGCATCACCCGCAAGGCCATGAATATAAACTGCCAGCCCGGCAGCATCGCCCGGCGAAATACCCTGCGCGCTGAAAGAAGCCATAATGCCCGCCAGCAGGTCGCCGCTGCCGCCTTTCGCCATGCCGGAATTGCCGCTTGAGTTGATATAAACTTCCGGACAACCCGGTCGCGCAACGACGGTATTCGCGCCTTTCAGTACTGTAACAACCCCGTAATTGTCCGCGAATTCTTTCGCTGTGCGAATCCGGTCTTTCTGTATAGCGTTGACAGAGGCATTGACAAGCCGCGCCATTTCTCCGGGATGGGGTGTGAGGGTAACGCTGCCTTTTGCTGCCCTTAACATATTTATGTCGGCGCTCAGCGCATTTATTCCATCGGCATCGATGATTATCGGTACGGTAACATGAAGAAGGATCTCTCTCACGATTGTTTTTGTGTCCGCGTTGAGGCCAAGGCCGCAGCCAATCAGGACCGCGCTCGCTTTTTCGGCCGCCTCCAGAAGCTTCGGAACAGCCGCTGTTGAAAAAGTCCCCTGGTCGTTACAGCTGAGAGGAAGCAGCAAGGGTTCGATCAGTTTCGGCCCTATCGCCGCATAAGCGCACTCGGGAAACGCCGCCGTTACTAAACCGGCGCCCGAACGAACAGCTCCGGCCGCCGCAAGGCAAGCCGCTCCCTGCATATTGCGGCTGCCGCAGATACTCAGGACATGGCCTCTTTCGCCTTTATGAGCAGCCGGGTTCATTGCGGGAAAACATCGCTTCGCTTCGGACTTATTCATGGTAAAAAGCGCGGGTGACTCTTCCAATCGGTAACAGTCATCGGAAATCCCGATATCCGCTTCCACGACTTCTCCGCAGTTCAACGCCGCCGGCACCAAAACATGGACCGGCTTGAGGGCAGATATCGCCACGGTCAAGTCAGCGCGAATGCAGATGCCCGCAGACTCGCCGCTGTCGCATTCAAGACCGCTGGGTATATCGATTGAAATGATGAAAGAACCGCCGGCGTTGACGGCTTCGATTATATGACGGGTCGATGTGTCGGGAGTTCCGTGAAAACCGGTGCCAAAAAGCGCGTCAATGATTATATCCGCGTCTCCCAAATAATCAAACGCTTTCACCGGGTTTTCCGTATAATCCGTGACAACGACAGGCATCCCTTCAAGCCGCCGAAACATTGCTGATGAAT
>DAITOC010000299.1:0-1877 GCA_036834305.1 Clostridiales bacterium | reverse complement strand
CCTGCATTTTCTTATCCGCCGAACTGTTTTCGGAACCGCCCAAACTGTATTCCCGGGCAAGCTCTCTATATGCTTGTTTCACCTGTTCGATATCGGCGCTATCGGGCAAACCGAGAACTTCATACGGGTTTTTCACGGCATCGTCTCCTATTCCCACAAATTGCCTGTTCGGCGCTGACGGCCAGGCCGTCATACAGTATGTTTTCCAATATCGATTTGAATCGACGCACTTCAAGAAGCTCAAACGCTTTTACGGCCTCACCCGCCGTTGTGTTCAACACGCTTCGCGCGTATTGTTCAAACTCCCCGGCCTTGCCGTTTCGAACGGCGTCCGCCCATTCCTTCGCGAAAGGGTTAAAGCATTGTTTTCGGAGGTCGGCTTCCAAATCGTCAACGGCATCCACAATATAAATCCAACGGCCAATCAGATAACCGAGCCTGCGCAGGAGTCGCGCTTTGGCTTCGTCGCTTTCGCCGAACGCCAATATCTCCGACAAAGCCCCTGCCGACGGTTCGGCGGCCATATCCAAATTAACTTCTTGCAACGCCTCTGTTTTTTTTTGTTTTTCGACGGCTTTGGAAACGACGCTTTCTATCCCGGGGGCTCGTTTGCGGGCTTTTTTCCATATTAAAAATATAAAAGGCAGACATAAAAGGGCGCGAAGCTTTTTTAAAGCGCCGCGGTCCGCCAGATCGTCCATCACTTTATAGTAAGATATGATTACAACAGCATCCGCGCAGAAGGACAAAATATTGTTGTCGGAAACACAGATATTGCATTTTACCAAAGGATTGTAGTGGCATCGGCTTTTTTTGAAAGAAGGGCAATCGTCGGCCAGAGACAGTTTAACCAGAGCCAAAAAAGTAAAGTCATAACTCAAAAAAGCCTGGGCCAAGGGCGAATACAGCCTGCCGAGAGTCTTGCACATAGAGCAATAGACGCCCTTGTATATCTCGTATTCCCTGATTTTCAGATTTGGTTTGTCCGCTTTTACATAACCGAGCAGAAGCTCTCCTCCTAAATCCGGCTATTAGTATTCTATATCAAAGCCTTCGATTAAAAATTAACATATTGAAAACTTTTCCGGGCCCGCAAACCGTACGCAAAGACCCTCTACCTTATTGCTAACACTCGACCGCGGTAGTATACTATAAGCAATCAACCGAAATTCAAGGTTTTAAGGGGTTCTTGCCTAAGTGAAGCAATATTTATATGAGATACACGCGCACACCTCCGATGTCAGCCCGTGCGCTCATGTCAAACCGGAAAAAGTGGTGGAATTTTATCAAAACGAGGGCTATGACGGTATTGTTATAACCGACCATATGAGCCCGGTTGTTTTTAAGAGAATGGCCGGCGAGCCATGGCAAATAAAGGTCGATTACTTTTTAAGCGGGTACAGGAAGGCTTTGTCACACGCACACCCGGGATTCTCGGTTTTGCCGGGAATGGAACTGTGTTTTATAAACGACAGCAACGACTATCTTGTTTATGGATTTGACGAAGATTTTTTGTATCGCCATGAAGATTTAACGAATATGAATCTGCGTCAATTCCGGAAAATTGCCGATGATAACGGTCTTCTGATCTTCCAGGCGCATCCATTCCGAAAAAACATGAGAGTAGTTGAACCCAGGCTGCTCGATGGAATTGAGGTGTACAACGGAAATTCCAGCCATAACTCCAACAACGATATCGCTATTCTCTGGGCGGACAAATACGGTTTGCTGAAAATATCCGGTTCTGATTTCCACCGTTTCTTCGGCATGCGTCCCGGCGGGTTATACTTTCCATATTCTATAAAAACAAACGCAGAGCTCGTGGAAGCCCTGCGTTCAAAAGAATACAAAATTCGCTGACCGTCAAGCTGTGGCGC
>DAITOC010000298.1:0-1940 GCA_036834305.1 Clostridiales bacterium | reverse complement strand
AGCAGTTAATAGGAAGGGGTAAAACCGTATGAAGAAGAAAGTGTTTCTGATAGGGAACGCCCACCTGGACCCCGTCTGGCTTTGGCGCAAAACGGAAGGGTATGCCGAAATCAAGTCGACGTTCCGCTCCGCCCTTGACCGGATGAATGAATTTCCCAACTATGTGTTCACCGCCTCGTCCGCTTCCTACTACAAATGGATAGAGGAAAGCGAACCCGAGATGTTTGAGGAAATCAAACGGCGCGTCGCCGAAGGCCGCTGGGTTATCGCGGGCGGCCTCTGGGTCCAGCCGGACTGCAACATTCCTTCTGGCGAGGCGTTCGCCCGGCACATGCTGTATTCGCAGCGGTTTTATAAGGCGAAGTTCGGCCAAATCGCGAAATTCGGCTACAATGTCGACTCTTTCGGCCATAACGGCATGCTGCCCCAGTTGCTCAAACACGGCGGTATGGATTGTTATGTGTTTATGCGGCCCGACAGAAATGAAAACCCTCGTTTGCCCACCGGTCTTTTCAACTGGGAATCGCCGGACGGCAGCAAAGCCCTGACATTCCGGCTTACCATGGGTTACGGCGATGATTCGTTCTCGGCCGCCAGGTATCCGGAATATGAAGGGTTGACCAAGCACGAGGCAAAAGCGCTTGAAATGCGAAAATCGGCCGAGAAACTGGGTATCCCTCTGATGAGCTTTTACGGCGTCGGCAACCACGGCGGCGGCCCGACCGTCCGCCACATCAGCGCCCTAGAAAAAGTCGTCGGCGAAAGCGGCGGAGCCGTCTGCTTTGCCGGCCCTTCCGATTACTTTGAGTATGTCCGCGGCACGGTGGAAGCATCCGCTATCCCGATCGTTCAGGGGGACTTGCAGCATCATGCCAGCGGTTGCTACGCGGCCAACAGCACCGTCAAGCAAAAAAACCGGAAAACCGAAAATATTCTGGTCACCGCCGAAAAATACGATTGGCTGTCCCATAAAATCACCGGTTCCAAACTCAACACCGCCAAGTTCGCTTACGCGTGGGAAAAGGTCTTGTTTAACCAATTTCATGATATCCTTGCCGGCTGCTCCATCCGCAGCGCCTATGAGGAGGCCTATAATTCCTTCGGTTTTGCCTGCGACACCGCGTGGGAAGCGGGCAATTTCGCGATGCAGAAAATCTCTTGGCGCGTCAATACAAAAGCGCTGTTCGCCATGCCCGGCAAGGAAGATGGGGATGCCCTGTTCGCCGATAACGGCGAGGGCGAGCCTTCGGTGGTGTTCAACCCCCATTCCTTCCCCGTCAAAGCACCGGCGTATATCCCGTATGTGTCTAAAAGCGTCTGCGACGACAAGGGCCGGCCGGTGCCGTTCCAGATTGTCCGCGCGGAAAAGACAAACGGCAGCGACAAATACGAAACCCTGATTATGGCGGATGTTCCCGCCTTCGGTTGGGCGACCCACTATGTATACCGTAAAAACGAAATTGACAAACCGGCGCCCTCCAAAGTCTCCGCCGATGAGGATACGCTCGAAAACGAACTGGTCCGGATCGAGTTTGACAAACATACCGGCTGGATAAAAAGCTATTACGACAAAGAAGCGAAGAAAGAACTGGCGCAAGCGCCTTTCGCCAAGCCGATCGTAATCCGGGATGATCAGCCGGACACCTGGTCGCACAATGTTTTTGAATTCCGTGAGGAAATCGGCGCGTTCACCGACGCCGTTCTTACCGTTATTGAGGAAGGCCCGGTTCGCGCCGCTATCCGCGTAATAAGCACTTACAACAACTCGAAACTGGTTCAGAATTTTACCCTGTACGCGGGAACAAAAGAACTCGAAGTACGCTGCTTCCTGACCTTCGCGGAGCAGTTGAAAATTGTTAAGCTTTCTTTCCCTGTGTCCCAAAGCAACTCAAAAGTAACCTATTCCATGCCGTATGGTTTCATCACCAAACCCGCCGACG
>DAITOC010000297.1:0-1948 GCA_036834305.1 Clostridiales bacterium | reverse complement strand
GGCGAAATGGCTCCCGAAAACATGACAGCAGCCAAACGAAGGGAATTTGCCGCGCTTGTCGACGATAACGGCCTTAAAATATCGGCTCTTTGCGGGGATTTGGGGGGCGGTTTTACCGACCGTGAAAAGAATCCCGAAAGAATTCGCCGCTCCAAACTGATTCTTGAGCTCGCCAAAGAACTCGGCACCGACATTGTGACGACGCACATCGGTGTCGTTCCGAAGGACCCGCAGGCCGAGCAATATAAAATCATGCAGGAAGCTTGTTTTGAGCTCTCGGCGTACGCGGACGGGCTCAATGCCCATTTCGCTGTGGAAACCGGGCCGGAAACTTCGCTGATTCTCAAGGGCTTTCTGGACAGTCTGAATTCCAGAGGTGTGGCCGTTAACCTTGACCCGGCAAACTTAGTCATGGTGGCCGGCGATGATCCGGTTCAAGCGGTTTACAACCTGAAAGATTACATCGTTCACACGCACGCGAAGGACGGCAGAATGCTGTTAGCGGATAACGCTGAAGCTGTTTACAGCGAATCGGAGGAACCGGTGGTTACCGCCAAGTCGTACATCGAACTTCCGCTCGGTGAAGGGGATGTCCCGTGGCCCGCCTATTTGGCCGCTCTTGAAGATATCGGTTTTAAAGGCTTTCTTACCATTGAAAGGGAAGTCGGGGATGACCCCGAAAAGGACATTCGAAAGGCCGTGGCGTTCCTCAGGGACTTGATCGGTTGAGGGGAGTTTATTCATGAAAACTTGTATCAGCAGTTACAGCTTTAACAAGCTTTTGCGGTCTGGCGAGTTCACACAATTGAGCCTGATCGAGCAGGTTAAGGACATGGGGTTTGACGCTATCGAGTTTACGAACCTCAATCCGCCCAAAGGGGTTTCACAGGCTGACTATGCCGCTCAGATTCGTGAAGAAAGCGAAAAACGCGGTTTGCCGGTTGCCAATTACACCATTGGCGCGGAGCTTCTGAATTCCCCGAGTCTCGACGAGGAGGTCGCGCGGCTCATCGGCGAGGTGGATACAGCCGCTGTTCTCGGGGCGAAAGGCATGCGCCATGACGCGACGGGAGGCTACAAAGGCGCAGAGAGAGCGTACAAGACATTTGACGACGCTTTGCGCACGCTTGTTGAGGGTTGCCGGCGTGTAACGGAATACGCGGCTGACAAGGGTATCAAAACCATGGTTGAAAATCACGGTTTTTTCTGTCAGGACAGCGAACGAATGGAGAAACTCGTTTCGGGTGTCGGCAAGGAGAATTTCGGCTGCCTGTTGGATATCGGCAATTTCCTTTGCGCTGATGAAGAACCCGAGAAAGCAACGGGAAGACTCGCGCCTTTTGTCAAACATGTTCATGTCAAGGACTTTCATGTCAAAAGCGGCCGTCTGCCCAACCCGGGGATGGGATTTTTCACAAGCCGCGCGGGCAATTATCTTCGCGGTGCGATCATCGGCCACGGCGATGTTCCGGTCACGCAATGCCTGTCTGTATTGAAGAAAAACGGTTACGGCGGCTATGTAAGCATTGAGTTTGAAGGCATGGAAGATAACCTTATGGCAATAGGCATCGGCCTTGAAAATCTGCAGAGGTTTATTGCATCGCTGTGAGTCTTGCGGTATTAACCTGCGGGACGGTGTTCAAAGACCGTCCCGTTCCCTTTTTGATGTTTGGCGTTCGTTCGTAATCGTAGCGCGGGTTCTGCTTGACCCGGATGGTTTCAGGCAAGTTTTACAGGAAGAATCTTATGAAAAGTCATTGACAAAAAAACGGCGATTTGCTATTATACATCTGCTCGCTTTAGTCAGCGGTTTTTTTTACGGATATCCGAAATCTGGGCCATTAGCTCAGTTGGTTAGAGCAACCGGCTCATAACCGGTTGGTCCGGGGTTCGAGTCCCTGAAGGCCCACCAATTTTATTTTTTATTATAGCTTATCCTATTGTTTTG
>DAITOC010000296.1:1608-1953 GCA_036834305.1 Clostridiales bacterium | reverse complement strand
GACAACGCTGCCGAAGATGATGGCCAGAGTGGCAAACGACCAGGCCTTTCTGCGCACAACAAAGAAAACGGGAATCATGATAATGGCGGACGAGTGGAATCCATAGGCCAGCAGCACAAAGACGGCAAACTTCAGCCAGGCATGCTTATCTTGAGAAAATAAGTATTTTGACCCAAGCAAGATGATGCCGGCGGCCATATATTGCCCCATTCCGCTGAAGGAAAACGTATAGTAGGTTGTGGCGACATACAAAAAGATGGCCAATTCGTAAGGAACCGCATATCTATATAGAATATAAATAACGGGAACGCAGCTGAGCACCGCTCCCAAAAAAATCATCAGTTG
>DAITOC010000296.1:0-1598 GCA_036834305.1 Clostridiales bacterium | reverse complement strand
GGGCGTCTTCGGTGATTTGGCGCATGAAATATTCAAAATACGCGGACAGAATCTCCTTTGTCCCCGGCTGCGGCGCGGGCATATCGTCAGATAAAAGGTTGTAACTATGTATGATATAAAAGGTGTCACCGGCTTGGTTTCGCAAACCGGAAAAAACCGTGAACAAAATGGCAGGGACAACAAAACCAACGGGATTCGGAAGGCTCTGGCCTAAAAGCCCTTTTCCCCTGACAGGGTATTTTCTCGCCGCCAAGGCAGCGGCATACGATATGGTCAATATGACAACAAGATAGGTCATCCGGCACCCCGCTTATTTTTAGCCATTCGCAAAATATAGAGCCATAACAGGAACCCCGCCGGTATACAGGCCAGGGTGATAAACTTGCACGGTGATTGTTTCAGCCAGTTTTTATCCTTACCGATGATACAGCTCGATACATAGTGAACGGCTTGATTAAATTTGAACTTGGTACCCGCGAACGGAAGGCCCATGCAAAGCCTTCTGCTGTACGCGAAGCCCTTGGGATTTCTCAAATACTGCCGGAACATATTCAAAGACGAGCCGTCGGGCAGATACTCGACGATACAGACGACCTCGTTCATATTTAATAATTCGTAACGGATGTCCAAAAGGCTGTATTTGGTGGCCAGATTGACATATTTCTCCCCTTCAAAGATCGGGTAAGGAGTTTCTCTTGTCAGGTCGGACCGCAATATGAATTTTTTGTCGCCGGTGATTTTGTACTTATAGTAATACTCGTAGGA
Organism: Clostridiales bacterium; assembly: GCA_036834305.1. Taxonomy (GTDB): domain Bacteria; phylum Bacillota; class Clostridia; order Oscillospirales; family Acutalibacteraceae; genus UBA1447. The sequence goes on along the minus strand of DAITOC010000296.1, from coordinate 833 downwards.
AGTCGCGCGTTTGACGTCTTCGGGAAAGCGCGAACCGATAATCTCACCGTTTTCATAGGCGTCAAGAGCGAGAAAGCCGGCGATTTTTTCGTCCTTTTCAGCCGTGTTCCAGAAAGACAGTATCTTTTCGACCGCGTCGTCGGGCATATAATCGTCGGAGTCAATGCAGGTGTTCAACGTCGTGTCGATATGCGCGTAGGCAAGGTTATGGGCGCCGTGCATACCTTGATTTTCCTGATAGAAGTACCGGATTTCAAAACCGTTGTCTTCGCGCATCCAGCCTTCAACCAGTTCACGGGTATTATCGGTGGAGCCGTCGTCGGCCACAAGCCAGATAAAGTCCTTGCAACTCTGCCTTTTCAGAGATTCATAGCAGTTTGGCAGCACATAGGCTCTGTTGTATGTCGGTGTGAAAACGGTCAGCAAGGGCAAAAAGCACACATCCTTACTCGATACCCAGAGCGCGTGAAGCCATCTTCTCGCAGCTCATAAATTCGTCGTAATACTCTTTGTTGGCCTTCATCATCCGGTATCGCCGGTGTTGGTCAAACAGGGTTTCAATTTTTTCGCAGCATTCAAGCTCATCTTTAAAGCTGAAATAATTTTTTCCGTCCGCCAAACCGCCGGCGGAGCTGTAATACAGCGGTTCGGAAACGATGGCTTTCGACGCGGCAATGTATTCGGCAAATTTCCATCCGGTCGACTTGTGCAAACCCATGGTGGCTATTTGAATATCGAAGCTTTTCATTCTTGCCAGGTACGCTTCTTTACGGCCCAGTTCCGCGTTGTCGAGAAGCAAGTCGCCGTATTCTTTTTCGGCGAATGCCGAATAG
>DAITOC010000295.1:0-1957 GCA_036834305.1 Clostridiales bacterium | reverse complement strand
ATACGATGACGGAATTTCCAAGTGTGCAAAAGGTGAAGCTTACTGTGGAAGGCAGCGCGGAGAAAGGCATGGACTGGTGGGGGCATATCGGCTTGTATAAACAGCCTTTCACCCGGGATCTCAGCCGGGTTATGGAACCGGCTATTTGGCTCACAGCGCCCAAGGCCGGTCAAACCGTGGGCAGCCCTATGAAAGTCGCGGGCATGGCCATGGTTTTTGAGGCAACCGTCAATTACCGGTTGAAAAACAGTGAGGGAAAGATACTGGCGGAAGGCTTTGCGCAGGCGGCCGCGGGCGCTCCGGAGCACGGTGAGTTTTCATTCACCATTGACTTTGCCGCAGAAACCGGAAAAGGAACATTGGAGGTATTCGAGGTAAGCATGAAAGACGGCGGTGAAATAAACAAAGTGTCCGTGCCGGTTGTTTTTAAGTAACGCCGATGTTTTATGCCGGTTAAAATAGTTTAATAGAGCTTCAAGCGCAAAAACGACATTTTCAAACAAAGCCGCCGGTGATTTTTCGGCGGTTTTGTTTCGGGTTAAAACAATGTTTCAGTCAATAATAACCGTGTAAAGTTTTGACCCTGTTGATTTCTGTTCACGGATTGATGTTTATGTTTAATTTTATATAATTCGTTTTCGGTTTATGGTATAGTAATGGCATGAATTGGTGAAAGGGAGCTTTTCATGACATCTGCCTTTGTTATTGTCGTGTTTCTCCTGGTGTGCGCGTCGGTTTTCGTCAACGGGTTTACCGATTCTCCCAACGCGATTGCCACCGTCGTGTCCACGAGAGTTTTGCGGCCGAGAATCGCCGTTATTTTGGCTGTCATTTTTAATTTTCTCGGCGTGCTTCTGATGGGCAGCGAAGTGGCTAAAACAACAGCCGGCCTGGTTGATATCGGCGCTGGAGACGAAGCTTTGGTGGCTTTGGGCGCTGCCCAGCTCTCCATTGTTCTTTGGTCGGTTACCGCCTGGCGGTTCGGAATACCGACAAGCGAAAGCCACGCGTTAATCGCCGGGTTAATGGGAGCCGGTATGTCGCGGTACGGGTTGGAAGCGTTCAACTGGGATTCTGTTATAAAAGTTGTATGGGGGTTGGCAATTTCATCGGTAGTCGGCTTTGCGTTCGGTTACCTCGCTACGAAAATGGTCGAGTTGACTTGCAGAGGTTTTCCGAGAAGTAAAGCAAACGTATTCTTTTCTTTCGGCCAAATCGCGAGCGCCTGCTTAATGGCGTTCAGCCACGGCGCCCAGGACGGGCAGAAGTTCGTCGGTGTTTTGAATCTGGCTCTTGTTGTCGGCGGCGTGTTGGACAAAAACGCGGACATACCCTTTTTGATCATGCTGCTTTGCTCATTAACCATGGGAGTCGGCACTTCCGTAGGCGGTTATCGCATCATCAAGACAATGGGAATCGATATGGTCAGGCTCGAGAAATACCAGGGGTTTTCAGCTGAAATCGTCGCTTCTGTGAGCATGCTCGCCGCGACGAGATACGGCATTCCCTTAAGCACCACCAATACCAAAGCCACAGCGATGATGGGCGCCGGCGCGACGAAAGGTTTGGCTGCGGTTAACTGGGGCGTCGCGAAGGAAATGGTCACCGCGTGGATTCTGACATTTCCCGCCTGTTTGGTGCTTGGCTACTTGTTCGCTTCGTTTTTCAGGTTGATTTTACTGTAAGTAGTAAGGAGAAAGAGAATGGGAAAATCGATAAGCAGAAAAAATGTCGATTATTTTGGGATGTTTGAAAAAAGCGCCGCGATCGCGAGGGACACCGCTTACAAACTTCAAAGCGCGTTCCGTGACGGCAACATCAATCTTGCCGAACTGAGGTCGCTCAAGGAGCTTGAGCACGCCGGCGACCTTCACCTCCACGAATGCATGAAAATTATCGACGTCGCTTTCATTACGCCGATTGACAGGACGGACTTGGCGGCTATTCTTAACGGAAT
>DAITOC010000294.1:0-1961 GCA_036834305.1 Clostridiales bacterium | reverse complement strand
GCTCATCGCGCGCTTCGGCGTTGAAAAAGCGTATGAGCTTATCAACACCTACGAGGATAATTTCATCACCGCCTATGACCTTGACCAAATCGCGGCCATGGGTTTCAACTGCGTGCGCGTCCCGTTTTGGTACCGCAATTTTTATTATGACGACAACGGCTCAAAGATTCTTGATGGCAACGGCGGCTGGGATTTTTCGCGCCTCGACTGGGTTGTGAGCGAATGCTCCGCGCGCCGCCTCTATGTCATTCTCGATATGCACGGCGCGCCCGGTTTTCAAAGCGACGCCCCCCACAACGGGAAGAAGGGCGGCAACGGCTTGTATGACAAGACCGAACTCGGCGAGCGTTACCGCGAACTGACCGATGAGCTGTGGACGGCCATCGCCGCCCGGTTCAAGGGGAACCCCGCCGTCGCGATGTACGACCTTATCAACGAGCCTTGCTGCGACATGCCCGTCACCGAGATTCAAAGGCGTATCAACAACGAGGGTATTTACGCGCGCCTTTACAACACCGTGCGCGCCGCCGACCCCGGCCACATCATCACGCTCGAGTGTATCTGGACACCGCTCGCCCTGCCGCAGGTTTGGGTTCACGGCTGGAAAAATGTCGTGTATCAGGTGCATTTTTATAACAATTCCGATTTCATCTTCGCGGCGTTTCTGCTGCTGACGCGCCTGATTCACCCGAGCGTGCCGATGCTCATGGGCGAGTTCTTTCCCCACGGGAGCACAACCTGGAACGGCTGCTTCAACACCATGGATAAACTGGGCTTCAGCTGGATGCTTTGGACATACAAGGGAGCCGGGCATTTAATGTGGGAATCCGACTGGTGCCTGAAAGGCAGCAAAGACGGCTTTGAGCGCGCGAAAATCAAAACCGACTCAGCGGAGGAAATCGCGCGGAAATGGGGCGAATGCCTTCGCACCGAAAACGGCTACACCGACACCGGCCACTACAAAAACAATGTCGAAGCCCATCTCGGCTGAATCACAGGGAAGAGCAAAAACCGCTTAAGGAGGTGGCCGATTTGTCAAAAATATATCCGGTTATCGGCTGCTGCGGCATCGCGTGCGGCTTGTGCCCGCGGTATTATACGGCCGGCGTGTCAAAGTGCCCCGGCTGCGGCGGAGCGGGCTTTGAAGACAAACACCCCCCGTGTTTCGTAAAAACCTGCTGCGCGGAAAAAAACGGTTTGGAAGTCTGCTCGCAATGCGCCGGCTTTCCCTGCCTCAAGTACGAGGACAGGGAAAAAATCGAGCGCGATTCGTTTGTGACTCACAAGCGGATCTTCCCGAACCACGAGGAGGTAAAGGCGGAAAGCCTTGACGCGTTTATCGGCCGCTTGAACGAGCGTGTATCTGTTCTGGAGGAAATGCTTGCCAAATACGACGACGGCAGAAGCAAGAGTTTTTACTGCCTGGCAGCCGCTCTGCTTTCCGTTGAGGCGCTGCGCGGCGCGCTGGCCGGCGCCGCGCGGACGCAGGGCGACTGCAAAACAAAAGCAAGGGCGCTCAGGGCCGACCTGAACATCCTCGCTGACGGGGAGAATATTCAACTGAGATTGGACGCGTGACGGAAGAAATCACCCGCCCGCGTCATAAAAAAATGCGCCGAAAGACCGCCGAAACAAATCTGTTTCGGCGGTTTTTGCCTGGGGATTGATCCTGCTGCAGGCGTTCTCGGGAACACATAATGTGACATTTGTAATCTTGAAATTGTCGAATTATAGTATATAATAAATATGAAGAATTCTTTTACTTTTTTAAATGACCGTGAAAATGCCGAAAAGGGTGAAGCTGTTGTCCTTTAACTTCAAACTGAATCTGATCGTTTACGCTGCCGTGTTATTTTTGTCCGTTATAACAGCCACGGTTATTTTTGTTCGGGCCAAAAAGACGCCGGGATTTTACAGCCTCACCGCCGTCTATTGCTGCCTGATTCTGTGGACCGTTTTAT
>DAITOC010000293.1:0-1992 GCA_036834305.1 Clostridiales bacterium | reverse complement strand
CAATCCAAGCGGAATATAAACCCGATTGCATATTGATTGTGAAGCGGCGGCCCGAGTGGGTCGCCGCTTTGGCTTATCATCATAAAAAACAATATATATTCTAAATAAAAAATAATGCACCATAAAAGTATTATATAATTGAGTATGGCTAAATAGAAATTAAAGGCGGGGATACTATGAAAAATACGAAAAGAGAGCTCCACGTTCTGCTTGCGCTGGCTTTTGTTTTCTCTGTTTTAACTCCCGGTTTCACCGGGGTAAAAGCCGAAGCGCTCAGTGGTGGCAGTTTTCGTATCTATGCGTCCACATGCCCTAACGGTACGCAATACGGCCTCGACCAGGGCACCTATGACGATGTGTATATCCGGTTTTATACCGGTAACGACGGCACGGGTGAAATGCTGTATCAATCCACGGAACTGCAGGGAATTGAACACGGGGGGAATACCGGCAATCTGACGTTTAACTGGTCTCCGCCCGTAACAATCCGGAGTATGCAGATCGTTAAACCTACCGGTGACGACGACTGGGGTGCCTTCAAAACAATTGTGTATTATACGCCGGAAGGCGGCGCCGAACAGACAATTTGGACTTCCCCCGATGATTATTACGACTACAAAGACGGCGCGACTTACAATATCAACACTACATGGTTTTCCGCGGACCACAACCGCACGGTTACCTTTAACGGCAGCGGCGCCGCCGGCGGAACACAAAACATGAATCTCGTTTGGGGAACATCGGAAGTACTTAACAGCAACGGTTTTACAAAAACAGGGCACTATCTTGCCGGCTGGGCGACAACGGCAGGCGGCCCGGTCACTTACGCCGACGGCGGCAATTTCGGCCCGATGCCCGACAGCAATGTGACCCTTTACGCGGTCTGGGCACCGAGCAGTTATACGCTGATTTTTGACCCCGGCTACGGGGCGGCTGTCTCACCAAGTTCAAAGACGGTAACTTACGGCAGCACCTATGGCGCGGGAAGCGTCGGCTGGCCGATTCCGACAAGGACGGGGTATACGTTTGACGGGTGGTACACGGGTTTTAACGGAACCGGCTCAAAAATTTCAGGCACAGATACCGTCACCACGACAACGGACTTGACCCTTTACGCGAAATGGGCAGAAAACACATATACCGTTACTTATAACGGCAACGGCCATACTGGCGGAAGCACACCCAATTCGAACCACACCTATGACGCAATAGGCTACCCGAGTATAAACGGGTACGTGAAACTCGGCCATAGTTTCCTTGGCTGGTCGCTGTCCCAGTCGGCTACGGCGCCAACGTATTTGACCGGGCAGGCAATCAGCAACCTTACCGCGGTGCCGAACGGAATTGTTACCTTCTTTGCGGTGTGGCGGGTCAATACATACAACGTAACATTTAACGCAAACGGCGGAACCGGTTCTATGCCGGCTCAAAGCTATGTTTTCGGCACAACGACCGCTTTGAATACGGTTGGATACGGCAGAACCGGCTATGCCTTCCAGGGATGGGCGACTTCCCAGGCGAACGCCAATGCCGGAAGCGTAGCGTATGAGAATAACGCTGTCTATACCATGGCCACCGAGGGCGCCGTGCTTTACGCCGTTTGGAAGGCCAACTCCTATACGGTAACCTTCGACGCGAAGGGAGGCTCCGGCGGATGGAGCGATTCCATGGCTTACGGTTCGGCCATCACCGCGCCGACTGTCACCAAAGAAGGCCATTCATTCATCGGATGGGACCCGTATGTTCCCGCTTCGGTTCCTGCTTACGATGTGACCTACGAAGCGCTTTGGGCGGTTTTAAGTTACCGGATAACTTTTAACGCGAATGGCGGCGAAGGCGGTACCATCAACACATTGAACTACGGTTCGGTTTTAACACCGCCGACCGTAACAAAGCCCGGGTATACCTTCACGGGCTGGCTGCCCGAAGTGCCCGCCACCGTTCCGGCGGCCGATACCGAGTATGTCGCCCAATGGGTGGCGGACGGCAGTG
>DAITOC010000292.1:0-1994 GCA_036834305.1 Clostridiales bacterium | reverse complement strand
AAGGCTGCGGCATTCCCTGCATGCCGTTTCTGGAAGCCGGCAAAGCCATGGCGCGCGGCATCGGCTACGCGGGGGAAGGGGATGTGCTGACAGCCGCCCTGACGGGTGCTTTATTATCTGTCTATACCGAAACCTCCTTCGTGGAGATGTTTTGCCCAGATTGGAAGAACGGCAGCATTTTTATCAGCCATATGGGCGAGATGAACCTGAACCTTTCCTCTGTAAAACCGGTTCTTAAAGAAAAAAACTTTCCTTTCACCGACGCGGACAACCCGGTTGTGGCTTACGGCCGTTTCAAAGGCGGCGAAGCCGTGTTTGTCAACCTGGCTCCGGGGAAGGACAACACCTATTCATTAATACTGTCTCCTGTGGAAATGCTGGACAGGGAAGGCGAGGACCGGATGGAAGGCAGCGTACGCGGCTGGTTTAAACCCCGGATTCCGGTTTCGGAATTTTTGAAAACCTACAGCAAACACGGGGGCACCCACCACGCGGCCATCGTTTACGGCGGTGCTGTGAATGTTCTGGAAAACTTTGCGGAACTGATGGGATGGCAGATTATCAATATATAAAAGCCGCAATTTAACATAACAGCCCCGTTTTCGTATGCGAAAACGGGGCTTTGATATAGTGCGCCCGGCATGAGCGATAACTTGGCGGTGAAAGTCCGCTGCACGCATAGCAGTAGGGAGTGCCTCCTGCTCGATCGCTGCCGCGGTTGTTTACAGGTTCCTCCTCCAGTGAAACAGATACTGCTGGGCAATGCCTTGCGCGCCGTTTGCGCAAGCCGGCAAACCGTTCGGATAAAGCTCATCCATGACGCGCTTGACCCAGACATCCACGGGAAAAGCCTCCATCCGCCCGCAACCGTAAAGCAAAGTGCATTCGGCTACCTTGTTGCCGACGCCGTTGATTTTGGCAAGCTGCGACCTTGCCTCGTTGATGGGCCGGCTGGCAAGCGAGTCGAGGTCCACTTCGCCGCTCGAAATTTTCCGAGCGGCGTCGAGGATATACTTTGACCGGTACCCGGCTCGAATCGGCGCCAAATCGCCCGCTTCCAGGGCGACGAGTTTATCGGCGGACGGAAACGAATAGTCGCCTTCGCCGATTTTCTCACCGAAACAAGAGCAGAGCCGGTCAATTATACCTTGAATACGCGGAATATTGTTGCACTGAGAGATAATAAACGAACACAGAACTTCCCAAGGCTCTTGCTTTAATATATGGATGCCCGTGTACAGGCTCACTGCCTTCTTCAAATGTTGATCCGCGCTTAAGCGTGCGCACAGCGACGCATAGTCGCGCCCGAGGTCGAAGTAGTCCACCCAAAGCGCTTCGTAATCGGACAGGGTCGCATTTTTCAGCAGTAATCCGTACTCATCCTGCCGGATTTCCAGCACCTTCCCATACGCGATTCCGTGCCAAAAGCCGTTTTTGAGCAACCGCCACCGGAATGCCTGGCCGCAGCCGAGAGTAAGGACTAGGTCAAAAAAACGAATTCCTGTCAGTATCAGGTCATGTCTGGCTGTATGTATGGCAATCTCACATTCATTGTGTTCGTTCATTTATAACACTAACTCTTTCATAAACTTGTATTAAAATACAACATCATTCCGAATAAGACAATACCGGCTTGCGCTTACAAAGGAAGACCCCATGATTTTTTACGTCATGGGGTTATGTTTTGGGCTGACGCCGTAAGCAAGTTCCGCTTGCTTACTTTTTTTCTTCCTCGACAACAGCAGCGTCCGGAGCGTTTTTCGCAACCGAGGCGATACCGTTGGTGCAGCTCTTCTTGGATTGATAGCCTTCGCTTGTACCTATGATTTCCCCGTTTGTTGCCTTCAGCCTGAATCGGTATTCACCGGCTTTATCCATATAGATTTCAAACTTGGGGTTTTTGGCTTTCTCGAACCCCTCTACGGTCTGGTCTTCAACGGCTGCGGCGGGCGCGTTTTTCTGCACGCTTTTGATGCCGTTTTTGCACGACACCA
>DAITOC010000291.1:0-1998 GCA_036834305.1 Clostridiales bacterium | reverse complement strand
CACCTTCTCGCACATGCGAAGGGAACCCGAACTGCTCATGCGCTGGGCGGAGATGAGCGTTTTTTCCCCGCTATTCCGCTCGCACGAAGGCAACAGGCCCGACGACAACGCCCAGTTTGACGCGAACGAAACCGTGTTGTCCCACTACGCCGCGATGAGCAGGTTGCACGCGGCGCTCGCCCCGTACCTAAAGGAAGCTTGCTCACTCACCGCCGAAAGGGGAATACCCGTTATGCGCCCGCTGTTTTTCTATTATTACAGCGAACGGGACTTTACGGAAATGTATGAGTATCTTCTCGGGAGGGACATTCTTGTCGCGCCCGTTTTGAAAAAAGGAAAAAGTATTTGGAACGTTTATTTACCGGACGATACGTGGATTCACCTTTGGAGCGGCAAGGAATATGCCGGAGGGGATTGTACCGTCGCCGCGCCTCTTGGCGAGCCGCCGGTTTTCTGTCGAAAAAGCAGTTCGTATCTGGGCGATTTTCTAAAATTGCCTGAATTTGCGGAAGGAAACAAAGGCCAATGAAATCTATTAAAATAGGCGTTGTTTGCCTGGCCAGAAATACTTTTGATTTCAACGCCGCGGCGCAGATCTATAAAAAGGCGGTTGGGGATATGCGCCAAATTGCCGGTGTGGACTGGGTTTTTGTCGATGAATTGGTTATGGAACCCGAAGAAGCCGTCAACGCGGGAAAACGAATCGCCGCGAAAAACCCGGATGCCGTTGTAATTATCAGCGGAACCTTTCATTTGGGCCATCTGGCGCTGATAATTGACAAATATGTTCGCAAACCGATTCTTTTGTGGGGTTTCAACGAACTTCCGTATAACGGGGGCAAAATCCGGCTCAATTCGGTTTGCGGTGTCAATTTAAACGCCTCAAATCTTTATAAGTCCGGCAACAGCCGTTACACCTGTTGCATATTGGACGAAATAGATACCGAATGGCTTGATGCCGTCCGGATGAAAGCGGCGCTGGACAACGCGCATGTCGGCCTGGCCGGTTACAGGGCCCACGGTTTCTTTAATTTGAGTGTTGAGGATACGGCGCTGTTTGAGAAAACAGGGATATTGATCGACCATTATGAATTGAAGGATTTAATGGAAGGCTGCCGGGACGACGGGCTCGGTTTCTCCGTTTCTGAAATCAAAGACATTTTCGACTGCTCGGGCATAACGGACACGCAAACCGAAAAAGCGGCGGCGCTGTCGAATTCCCTGGAATGCTTCCTGCAAAAGAACAAACTTGACGCCCTGGCTATCCGCTGCTGGCCGGAATTTGCCGACATGTTCGGCACCTCGCCCTGCGCCGCGATGAGCCTGCTGGGCGGCAAGGGTTATACCCTCGGTTGCGAGGGAGATATCGAGGGAACCATATCCATGCTCGCCTGCAACGCGGTCGCGCAATACCCCGCGTTCTTGGCGGACTTGTCACAGGTGAACTTGAAGGAAGACTACGCTTTGATGTGGCATTGCGGCGTGGCGGCCTATCCGTTGTGGGACAATGTGTCCGCCCGTTCGCTTGACACTTATTTTGCCGGCGGCAGGGGATTGACGGCTGATTTCGTCATGCGAAGCGGACCGGTTACCGTTATGCGGATTGATACGGCCCGTGGCAAGACGAGGCTGTTCCTTCAAAAAGGCGAGGCCTTGCCGATAAAAAAGGAACTGAAAGGAACCTACTGTAAAACCAGGTTTGACAAACACATTCAAGAGGTCCTCGATACCGTTACCGCAAACGGAATCGCTCATCATGTCTCGCTGATTTACGGTGACTTTACGGGCACGATGAAAAAGTTTGCCTCAATTATGGGGTTTGAACTGATCGGTTGACTACAGTGAAAAAGCATTTGCGTCGGGCGGCCCGCAGCTTACATTTTAATGAAACCCTAAATTACATGATTGGATGATGAGAATGAATCACGACGCGCCGTCAACAAGCGGGATTAAGATGAAAGACAAGGTGGGTTATGCCCTGGGCGATACAGCCGGTTC
>DAITOC010000290.1:0-2003 GCA_036834305.1 Clostridiales bacterium | reverse complement strand
GGACTTGGCTGTCCGAATGTAATCCTGCCCGAGCACTTCGAGCATTCCCGCGCGCATAAGCCTCGAAATATACGCCGTCGGGTAAAAGGACAACGCCATAACCGGCATAACATAATGCTTCCACGAAGTCAAGCCGTAAGTAGGCAGCAAATCGAGCTTAACGCTGAAAATCAACATGAGCACCGTGCAGACGACAAAACTCGGTACGGCAATACCGGTCGTGGAAATCAGCATAATAATGCTGTCAATCCATTTTCCCCGGTTGAGCGCGGCAATGGACCCGAGCGGGATACCCAGCATGACGGCGACGAATATGGACATGCCGCCGACCCTCGCGGAAACTTTAAAGCCCGTTGAGATAATATCTTTCACGTCCCGGCCTCTTTGTTTCATGGAAGGCCCCATATCGCCATGCAGATATTTTTCAACATAGTTCTTGTACTGGGTAAGTTTCGGCTGGTCCAAACCGTATTTTTCGTTCAGGGCTTCAAGGGTCGCGGCGGAAGGCGTCTTTTCCGACATAAAGGGCCCGCCCGGCACCATATACATCAGAAAAAACGTCAGTGTTGAGACAATCCATATCGTCAAAACAGAGATTCCTATGCGTTTAATTATATATTTTGCCAAAATAAAACCACTCCACACCATATCAAAGCTTGTACAAATAAGCTATTGTTCATTATATAGGATGGCATCGCAAAATTCAAGTTAAATGTTTAATTGGTACAGTTTTGCATAATGAATTGACCTTGTGTTGTCAAAATTGCATAAAACTGGATATTTCACAAGTTTGTGGGGATTAACCTGTATAAATATGTATTTTCTCTAAAAAGCCCTTTCGGTCCAAACGCCTCGGCTACCGTTTGGACGAATAAGCCCGGTTTGCCGGATAAACCATGATTGAAAAAACTGTTATTGTGCGATATACTTAATAAAATCAACGGAGGTGAAAGTAATGGAGCCGCAGGACAGCGCAAAAAAACAGTATTACGGCTTAGACATCACAAAAACCGTCATGGCCGTTTTGGTGATCATGATCCACCGGACACCTTTCGCCAACAGTACAGTCAATTTCGTGGTTAAAAATATTTTCGGCAGGCTCGCCGTCCCCTTTTTTTTCGCAGCCGCGGGCTATTTGTTGTTCCTGAAAATGCAGGAGGATAAAAGCAAAAACAACAAGGTGTTTTTTCAATATTTTAAGAGACTGGTTATTCTTTACATCGTCTGGACTTTTTTGTATATGCCCGCCGCGGCTTACCGGTTTGATTTCGGTACATACGGAATCATAAAATTCTTTTTGAATTATGCCAAACGCAGCGTGTTGCAGGTTTCAATCATTCATCTGTGGTATATTCTGGCGCTGGCAGTCGCCGTAAGCGTGGTTTATCTACTGTCAAAGAAAATAAAGGTTTGGTCAATTCTCGTTGTCGGCCTTCTAATTTTTTATCTGTATATCTCTGTCACCGAATTCTGGCAAATTACCGGGAAATATCGCGCGTTTTCGCTGTTGAAGGCCGGTATAGCAGCCATTCCCGTTGACGGTATCCGGAACGGGATATTCTTAGGGCTTGTGTTTTTTGCTTTGGGAGCGTTTCTGGCAACGCGCGGGATATGCCTGAAACCTGCCGCGAAGATCTTCTTAACGGTTTTTTGTCTCTTGCTTTATGTCGCGGAGGGCATTGTCAGAAAAAAAGCCGGATTAACCAACGGTTTAGACGTTTCCGTCACGCAGGTGCCGGCGGTGTTTATGTTGATGGTGTGCGCCACGCAGGCTCGGCTGAAGCCGAAAAAGGCCTACGCGCTGATGAGGCAAAGCAACTCCCTTATCTACTTTTCACATCTTCTCATTATCACCGAATGGTATCATTTGATTTTTGACGGCACAAAGCTAGAAGGTTAATGGGGCACTCCCATTTTTTTCTTTTCCTTCACGCTAACGTTTACTCTTTCTTTTTCTTTCACCGTGATTTGGCTTGAGAAGAAAAGGCATTTCGGGTTTTTAA
>DAITOC010000289.1:0-2017 GCA_036834305.1 Clostridiales bacterium | reverse complement strand
CACAAGCGAAAAGGTCAAAGAGGCCGTATTCAGCATCATCCAGTTTGAGATTGAGGGCCGCAAGGTGCTCGACCTGTTCGCGGGTTCCGGCCAGATGGGCATCGAGGCGCTGAGCCGCGGTGCGTCTTCCTGCGTGTTCGTCGATTCCGGCAAAGAATCCGTGAGGATTATCAAACTCAATCTTGAGCACACCGGCCTTGGCAGCAAAGCCTTGGTTACGCAAACGGATGTCTTTTCGTTTTTAAGGACTTCCCGGCAAACCTTCGACATCGTGTTTCTTGACCCGCCCTACGCGCAGGGGAATATTCCGAAAGTTTTGCCGTTGGCGGCCGAATCGGTCAACGAGGGCGGCGTCATCATCTGCGAGGCGCCTTTCGGGGAGGAACTGCCCGAGGCGGCCGGCGACATGCGGTTGTTCCGTACCTATAAATACGGAAAAACAGGTATAACGGTCTACCGCCGGCAGCCGGTGTAAACCGAAGCGTTCCCGAGGGAAGACGAAAAAAGGCGGCGAAACCGCCTGTACATAAAGGAACTGATACACAGTGAAAACAGCTGTCTGCCCCGGGAGTTTCGACCCGGTAACCATCGGGCACATCGATGTCATAAAACGGGCCGCGAAAATGTTCGACAAAGTCATCGTCGTCGTTATGGCCAACTATCACAAACCGCACAGCGCTTTCACCGCGGACGAGAGGGTCGCGCTGTTGAAGCGCTGCACCAACGGCATCAAGAATGTGGAAATCGACCAATTCAACGGCCTTTTAGCCGATTACGCGAAACATCACGGCGCCGTCGCGATTGTCAAGGGGCTTCGCGCGGTCTCAGACTTTGAGAACGAGTTCCAGCAGGCGCTGACAAACAAAAAGCTCAACCCCGACATCGAAACCGTTTTTGTCACAGCCAATGCCGAGAATATGTTTCTGTCTTCGAGCGTTGTCAAACAGGTTTGCGAGTTTGGGGGGGATATCTCCGATTTTGTGCCCGAAGAGGTTCGGGACGATATCATCAAGAGGTTGAAAGGAAAGGATGGGCGGGTATGAGAAACCTGGAAGAACTGCTGGAACAACTGGAGGATTTGCTGGAAACGGGAACCAACATGCCCTTGACATCAAAAACTCTGGTGGATTCCAAAGCGATTAAAACGATTATTGAGGATATCGGCATCTGTCTGCCCGAAGAGATACGGGAGGCGCAGAAAATTGTCGCCGACCGCAACGAGATTATATCAAAGGCCAAAAGCGAAGCCGCGGCCGGCGTCACGAAAGCGCAGGAAAAAGCGCAAAAAATGGTCAACGACGCCGAAACAACCGTCCGTACCCTGATGACGAAGGCGGAGGAAATCGCCAAACGCAATGTGTCCACCGCCGAGGAAAAGGCGCGGAATCTGCTGGCCGACGCCAAAAACAAAGCCGACGCAATGATCGAGGAGCACGAAGTCACCCGCCAGGCGCAAATGGTCGCCGAGAAGTTGAGAAACTCCGCGCGCGAAGAAGCCGCGACGACGGTCAACACCGCGAAAACGCAAGCGGAGGAACTGCTTACCTCTTCGCGCAAACAGGCGGAAGAAACCATTGTCAACGCCCGGAAGAAAGCCGAGGAACTCAACGCCGGCGCGGAAAAATGGAGTTCCGAACTCTGCAGCGCCGCGAGCAACTATGTCGACGAAGTCATGAAAAAAGCCGACGAGGCTCTCGTCATCGGCGTCAACGAAATACGCAATGCCCGTCAAAACCTGCGAACCGCCAGGAAAGAACCGCCGAAGCAAGGCGAGTGACCCCCGCCTTGGTTTTCTGAATTTTACAGTTGATTTCATAAAAACGGCGTGCTATAATAGGCAAGCCGCGCGGGATTAGCACATCGGTAGTGCATCGGCTTCCCAAGCCGAGGAGGCGGGTTCGACTCCCGTATCCCGCTCCAGTAGATAAAAGCCTAAAACCTTGACATAGAAAGGTTTTAGGCTTTTGCATTTTCGGCAGAGAAAAGCATTCTCGTTCCAACCGGTTTACGCTGCCCG
>DAITOC010000288.1:0-2033 GCA_036834305.1 Clostridiales bacterium | reverse complement strand
GCAAAAGCCCGCTGTTCGGCGTGGTTGTGACGCTGCCGCCGCACCTTTCCAAAAAAGAAGACGCGGCGAAGGCGAAAGACATGAGTGATCTGGCCATTGACACAGGGCTGCCGAGCGGCCAAGCGATGGCGCTTATACGCCCCGGCGACCGAATAACGCTCAACGGCGGCCACCGGGCTCTTGCGGGCAACCGGATTTGCGGCCCGGCGCTCGATGACCGGATAGGCGTCGCGGCCGTGCTGCGCTGCCTTGAACTTCTGAAAGAAAAACCACATGACTGCCGGTTGTCCGTTGTGTTCTCCGTTCAGGAGGAGACGGGTGGCAGCGGCGCCGCTGCCGGCGGCTATTCGGCGCAGGCCGACGAAGCGCTGGTTGTCGATGTCAGCTTTGCTTCGGCGCCGGACATTCCCAAGGAAAAAAGCGCGGAACTCGGCAAAGGGCCGATGCCCGGCATCGCGCCGTCTCTTGACACAACGATGTGGGAAAGGCTGCTCGAAATCGCCGATCGACACCGTATCCCGGCGCAGGTTGAGGTGATGGGCGGCGGCACGGGCACCGACGCGGACAAAATTCAAAACGCAGGGGCGGGGATTCGCGCCGCTTTGATTTCCATACCGCTGAGAAACATGCATACCGCGGTGGAAATCGCGGACCTTACGGATGTGGAAAATGCGGCAGTGTTAATGGCGCAGTATATAGCCGAAAGGGGAAAAAACGCGTGAAACAGCTGATTACGGAGCTCAGCGCGATTCCGGGCGTTTCCGGCAGAGAAAGCGAAGTCAGAGAATTTATTATTTCGAAAATCAAAGATGTATCGGAATACAGCGTCGACGCCCTCGGCAATCTTTTGGTTATGAAAAAAGGCAAACGGCGCCCTTCCCATAAGGTGATGCTCGCGGCCCATATGGATGAGGTCGGCCTGATCATATCGTATATTACGGAAGACGGTTTTTTGAAATTCGCGCCGGTCGGCAGGGTCTTGCCCCGCGTTTTAATGGGCAGGCCTGTCCTTGTTGGCAGCAATGCCGTGCCCGGGGCCATCGGCGTCAAACCGGTGCACCTGTTAAAAGAGGATGAGAAAAAAGCGCTGCCGGAAACGGACAGCCTTTATATCGATATCGGTGCTTTTTCCCGCGAGGAAGCGCGGGGGCTCGTGAAACCCGGCGACACCGCTGTATTTTGCTCGAATCCCGTTTCGTTCGGGGACGGCTTTATGAAGGGGCGCGCTTTGGACGACAGGGTCGGCTGCGCCGTTCTTGTGGAAATGATACGCGGCGATTTGGAGTTTGACACCTGGTTCGCGTTCACCGTACAGGAAGAGGTCGGTTTGAGAGGCGCAAAAACGGCGGCGTTTCAAATCAACCCGGACTATGCCATCGTTGTCGAAACCACAACCGCCGCCGATATTCCGGGGGTTAACGACGAAAAGAGGGTATGCCTCCTCGGTGAAGGCCCCGCTGTCTCTTTTATGGACAGAAGCACGACCTATGACCACCGCCTTTATCAAACGGTAATGGAGACAGCCGCCGCGAAAGGCATAAAAGCGCAGCCGAAAACCGTCGTCGCCGGCGGCAACGACGCCGGCGTCATCCACACGAGCCGTGCCGGGGTACGCACCCTGACGGTTTCGGTTCCCTGCCGTTATCTCCATTCCGCCTCCTGTGTTATCAAGGAATCCGACGCGGCGGAAACGGCAAAACTCGTCAAAGCGCTGGCTACTCAATTTGCCGATGCTTAAACGGCTGGAAAAAGAGGATAAGGTGTTTTCGACGCTGTGCCGGCACGACGCGTTCGGCACCCGTATCGCCGCTTTCAGCCTGACCTATGGTTTCGACTGCCCGTTTGCGTGCTTTTATCGGCAGGAAGCGGGAGAAAAGGCTTCCGCGGCCTTGTCGGTCATTGACGGCGCCGCGACTATTTGCCATACCGGCGCGGCTGACTTGGAGGAACTCGGACTTTTCCTTCAAACTTTGGGCTGCCGCGCTGTCCTTTGCGGCGCGAACACCTTTGCCCGGCTCAGCTTTCAGCCGGAC
>DAITOC010000287.1:0-2033 GCA_036834305.1 Clostridiales bacterium | reverse complement strand
GCGCGCTGTATCCCGAACCCAATACAAAAAGCGCCCGTAAAAGCGCGGGCTTTCTGACTTCCTCCATCATTAATATATCCTGTGAAATCGTAGGCTCAATTATGGAAGTGCCCATGTATCGCGCCCAACGGTTTTCATCCTTTATGAGCGATGCCGCTCCGGGATATCCGCCGAAGAAAAGAAAATCGTCAAGTCTGTAACCAAACGCTTCTTTACACTCGGCATAATTCCAATGAGGAGAGTATAAAATTTCAAACCGGCCCATCAGCGATTCCGTAAGACCCTTTTGCAGCAGCAGGGAAGAGGAACCTGTCAGAACTACCTTTAAAGGTACGCACAGTCTGCTGTCCTCATCCCAAAGCAGTTTGACGATTGAAGACCATTTGCTGATTTTTTGGATTTCATCAATGATGAGTATGGCATCACCTGTTTTTGTAAGAGCGCGGGCTTGCTCCCATTCGTTGCGAAGCCATTCTATGGAAACAAGGTTCGGGTCGTCCGCACTGACGAAATGCCGCTGAACCGACAGCAGTTCAAGAGCCTGAACAACAGCGGTTGTTTTACCCGTTTACCTTGGACCGACAACAATTTGAATGAATTTTTTCGGTTCTTTTAATCTTTCCGCAAGCTGTGAAACCAAAATTCTTCGAAACATAAATGCCTCCATACAAATTACTCAATATACTTTACTAATTACTCATTATACTTAAAATATTTAAAATGTCAACTTCTTAAATGAAATGCTTTTTCTTGAAATAATACCGCTGTGCGGGCAATTCTATCAGCCCAAGAAATTCATGGTATTATAAGTATTCGATGTCACAAACTTTGAAAAAATAAAAGTTTGTGACATCAATGTTATAAAAGTTGACTTTATGTTGTCATTATGGTATATTGTCACCGGGAAGTGATACGATGTCTTCGCAGGAATTAAAACTAAAACCCCGGGATTTGTATCTCAACCGTCTGATATCGTTTCGCGACACGGAATTGATAAAAGTGGTCACCGGTATTCGCCGCTGCGGCAAATCGAGCCTGCTCAAACTCATGGCGCGGCATTTGAGAGAGACGGGTATACAAGATACCCAAATCATCGAAATGAATTTTGAGTCCATGTCTTTATCGGACATGGATAACAAACAGTTTTACGACTATGTCATGAAGCGGGCCGTTTCGAACGCGAAAATGTACCTGTTTTTTGACGAGGTGCAGCGGATAGAAGGCTGGCAGAAGGCGGTCAATTCGTTTCGCGTGGATTTCTCCTGTGATATATATATCACGGGCTCCAACGCGTTTCTGCTCTCCTCCGAACTGTCGACCTACCTTTCCGGGCGGTATGTGGAAATTCGGATGCTGCCGCTGTCTTTCCGTGAATTTATCGATTTTCACGGTTACCGGCTGCAAAAAACGCTTTCACCCGCCGGGGAACCGCGAAACCTTATACGCAGCCCGAGCGGCGAAATGTTTGAACCGGCTGATTTGTTTAAAGCGTACCTGAAATTTGGCGGTATGCCGTCGATCGCCGATGTCGGCCTGCAGCAGGAGAAGGCGTTCGCCGTGCTTGACGGTGTGTATTCCGCCGTGGTGGTCCGCGATATTCTCGAACGGGGCCGGCGCAAACAACAACGGCTTATCACGGACCCGACCCTTCTGCGCAAATTGATTATGTTCCTTGCGGATAACATCGGCAGCAATATCTCCGCGACATCCATCGGCAACACACTGGCGAACGAAGGGCTGCTTAACAGCGGTTCCCGAAAATCGAAACCGGCCACGAAAACAATTCAGGCGTATATTTTCTATGAGATAAAACGGTTTGACATAAAAGGCAGGGAATTCCTGCGTACCTTGGGCAAGTATTATATCGTGGATATCGGCTTGCGGAATTATTTGCTCGGCAACAGAGACGCCGACTCCGGCCATGTCCTCGAAAACATTGTTTATTTCGAACTCCTGCGCCGCGGCTACGATGTCGCTGTCGGTAAGATCGATAACAAAGAAGTGGACTTTATCGCCACAAAAACCGACGAAAA
>DAITOC010000286.1:0-2036 GCA_036834305.1 Clostridiales bacterium | reverse complement strand
TGAATGCCTCGCGGATGCGGGCGTCGGTGGCCATGTCCACGGCGCTGGTGGAGTCGTCCAGTATGATGATCTTCGGGTTTTTCAGCACCGCGCGGGCGATGGACAGCCGCTGCTTTTCACCGCCCGACAGGCCCACACCGCGCTCGCCGAGCAGCGTGTCGTAGGCGTCGGGCATCCTCGCGATAAACGAATGCGCGTTGGCGACGTCTGCCGCGTGGATGACTTGCTCGACGTCCGCGTCGGGCAGGCTGAACGCGATATTCTTGAAAACGGTGTCCTTGAACATCATCGGTTCCTGCTGGACATAGCCGATTTTGCTGCGGTAAGAAGTCAAGTCGATCTCTTTGATGTTGACGCCGTCGACCAGAATATCGCCCTCGTAATGGTCATAAAAACGCATCAGCAGGTTGACGAGCGTGCTCTTGCCCGAACCCGTCGTGCCGACGATGCCGACGATGTCGCCGGGCTCAATGACAAGGTTGATGTTCGTCAGCGCCTTTTTAATCCGGTCGAACGAGAAACTGACGTTCCGGAACTCGATGCGGCCTTTTATCCGTTTGATTTCGTTGCCGGCGCCGAAATTCTGCTCGGGCTCCGCGTCGATGATATCGAGAACCCGTTCCGCCGAAGTCAGCGCGTGCTGATAGGTATCGTTGAGGTTGGCGAAGAAGTTGATCGGCGTGTAAAACATGCCGGTGTAGGATATAAACGAAACGAGCAGACCAAGAGAAATACTGCCGGGTTCTTTGATAACCAGCCTGCCGCCCATTCCCCAGATAAGCAGGGAACCGCAGGTCACAAAGAAGGTTACCGCCGCGGGGAACATGTTTGAAAGCAGCGCCGCCTTGGTGTCCTCCCTGAGCCAATCGCTGTTGTAGTTTTTAAACTTTTCGGACGCCCTGTCCTCGCCGGTGAAGGATTTGATGACCCGGACGCCGGGCAGCGTATCCGACAAAATGGAACTCACCGCCGCCCACCGTCGCCAGATTTTGCGGTAGATGGGGGATATGCGACGGCCGAAGAAGGTCGCTCCCATCACCACGAGGGGCACCGGTGTCAGCGATAGCAGCGTGAGTTTCCAGTTCATGACAAACATGATGACAATGATGCCGATCATCATAAAAAACTGGATGACGGCCTCCTGGGATATCCTCAGCAGGAAGGCCTGCAGCGTGGCGGTGTCGCCGCTGACTCTTGAAATGACCGAACCCGTGCTGGTTTTGTCGTAAAAACTCAAAGGAAGGTACTGCGCTTTTTCGTAAATATCGTTTCGCAGGGCGGCGACAATTTTGTCGCCCGTGATGCGCATATAGTAGCCGCGTACGGCGCCTATCGTATACTGGACCACATAAATAAGAAGCAGGGATATGACGAGTGTCACCAACCCATCCAGGTTCTTGTTAGGAATAATATCGTCGACAAGCATTTTTGTGACATAGGGAGGGGCCAAAGCCATGGCGGTGGTGACGAGCGACAAGATCAGGCATACGATCATCACCTTCAACTGGGGACGCACATATTTAGCCAGTTTCTTAATGAGTTTTCCTTTTGAGGCGCAGTTGATGCATTCCGCGCCCTGGCGGATGAGCACCCGGCCGCATTTGGGGCAGACCGACTTCTTTTTCTCAAAAGTCGCCTTGACGGTCTCAAATTCCTCCGCGGAATCCGCGCCGGCCGCGACGTTTTTGGCGAACATGGCCGCGGCGTCGGCCAGGGAGGCGACCGAGTAGGTGAAGCGGAACACGTCGAGGTTCCGGCCGCCGGTTTTGACTTTCAGCACGGCGTTGCCGTACATGCGTTTTACTTCGGCGTCCTCGATATCCCCGAGGGCAATAATAAAAACGCCGCCTTCGTGATAAGCATCAAACGCCAGCAGGCGCCTGTCGGTTATATAGATGGCGGAATTTCCGTATTTGCCTTTTAAATTCAGGTCGCCGGTGATCGAAAACAGCGGTTTTTCGCCTTCGAGCAGCAGCTTCGCCGCTTTTTCGCCGACACCTTCGGGGAGCGGTGCGTTTGCGAGTATGTCGCCCTCT
>DAITOC010000285.1:0-2040 GCA_036834305.1 Clostridiales bacterium | reverse complement strand
CGAAAACGAACGCCGCCGCCGCCTTCACTTTGTTTTCTTCTTCTCCGCTGAATCCTATCAGGCAGATGTCGCAAAAAGGCGGATAGACCAAAAGCTTCCGAATTTGTATTTCGTTTTTATAAAACGCTTCGTAATCCTGTTTCTGCGCGTATTGAACAATTTCGTTTTCGGGGGTTAAGGTTTGAATAATCGCTTTGCCCCGCAATCTTCCGCGGCCGGAACGCCCGACGACCTGTGTCAGAAGAGCGAAGGTTTTTTCAAGGGAACGGTAGTCATCGTTATGAAGCTGCTGGTCAACGGAAATAACACCGGCAAGCGTCACACTCTCGAAATCCAGGCCTTTGGCGACCATTTGTGTGCCAAGAAGTATGTCGTAATCGCCGTTCGCGAACTGTTCAAACCTTTTGCTGTAGGAGAACCGCGACATTGTCGTATCGGTGTCCATCCGAAGGACTCTGGCTTCGGGCAAAAGTTTCGCTACCTCGTCCTCAATTTTTTGCGTACCGAAACCGGAGAAACGGATATCTTTCTTTTCACACGCGGGACAAACATCGGTAAATGGGCGGGAGTACCCGCAGTAGTGGCACATCAGCCGGCTGTTGGCGCTGTGGTAAGTCATGGAAATGCTGCAATTCGGGCAAGAGACCACATGGCCGCACGACACACAGGCCGCGAATGTGTTATAACCCCTTCGATTAATAAGCAGAATTGTTTGTCCGCCCGCAGCGAGGTTTTGCTTAAGGTTGTTTAACAGTACGCTGCTGATTGCTGATTTGTTACCGTTTCTGATTTCTTCGCACATATCAACAGTCACGACTTCCGGTAAAATCGCGCTGCCGTAGCGGTTTTTCAAAACATTCAAAGTATATTTTCCGTTTTTTGCGGCGGCGTATGACTCAACACTGGGCGTCGCGGAAGCAAGGATCAACAGCGCGTTATGTTTCGCGCATCGAAACCGCGAGATGTCTTTGGCGTTGTATCGAGGCGTTTGTTCGGATTTATAGGTATGCTCCTGCTCTTCGTCAATAATAATCAGGCCGAGTGAATCAAAGGGCGCAAATACGGCTGAGCGGGTTCCGACGGCAATTTTCGCGCTGCCGTTTTTCACTCTTTTCCATTCATCGGCGCGTTCTCCAACCGAAAGAGCGCTGTGAAATACCGCGATTTTATCGCCGTATCTCTCCTCAAACAAAGCGATTGTCTGCGGAGTCAAAGCAATTTCCGGCACCATGACAATAACGCCTTTTCCCTGTTGCTCAACCTCGTCGATCATCCGCATATAGACCTGCGTTTTTCCGCTTCCGGTTACACCGTAGAGCAGTGAAACACCGCCATTTTGGCTTCTGTATTGATTCAGTAAACTGTCAAACGCCCTTTGTTGTTCTTCGGTCAGCGCGATTGCCTTTTTTTTGCCCGATTCGGCTCTCTCCCCCGTGGGTCTTCTGCAAACGGTGTTTTCATAGATTTCGACAACGCCTTTTTTTTCCAGCGCGGATATCACGGATGGCGTCAAGCCGGTAAAGTAACAGATCTCCTTTACACTGGCAGTTCCTGTGTCGGTCAGCAAATCGACAATATTTTGCTGTTTGGGTGTCAACTTCGGGAAGTTATCGTTTTCTTCGCCAAACAATTCGGTAAGCCTGACCATTCGAACTGTTTGGTCGCCGATTCTTTTGACCTGATTGTAATTGTCCGTGACAAGGCCTTTTCTGACCAGTTGTTCGGGCAACGGCGAATCGTTTTTCAGTCCATTGGCGTTGAGCAGCGTGTCCCTCTTGACAAACCCCGGCTTGTTCAAAAGGTACTCGTATATGCGCCGTTCATCCTCGGTGAGATTTGCCGCTTTTTTATCGCAGGCATCGGGCAAAGCCGTATAGGATACAACCGTTTTATAATTTATGCCGCTTGGGAGCAAGGCTTTTGCGGCTTCAAACAGAGTGCAAAACGTTCTGTTTTTAAGCCATGCAACAAGGCTGAGCATTTCATTATTAAGAAGCGGCGCTTCATCAAGCACCGCGAGTAGTGGTTTGATTTTTTCGC
>DAITOC010000284.1:0-2057 GCA_036834305.1 Clostridiales bacterium | reverse complement strand
ACCGCTTTGAGCCGTCGCTGTTTTTCCGCCAGCCGTTGTATTCGAGGGTTTCGCTTTACTGCCGCTGCCGTTCTCAACCGTATCAATGAGAAAGCCCTGCAACTTATCCGCTGTTCGCGCGCTAATTACCCTTTCCGGCGCTGTTGTTCCGGCGGTTTTTGTCAACACGCCGTTTTTATCAACGATCCCCTTGATTAATACGGGCTTTCTGTATTCTCCGCCGGAAGCGATTGAAGCCATCATCGCGGCGATTTGAAGCGGCGAGGCCATCAACCGTCCCTGGCCGAAAGCCAAATTGGCTATGGCAGCCGGGGAATCGAGTTCATTCACCGCCGGAAGCCGGCCGGCCGCGGCTGTCAGCCCGGCTGCCAGTTCAATACCGCCGCCGAAACCCATCGATTCCGCCGTTGACAGTAAAACGACCGGGTCAATCTTTTGCGCGAGGTTGATAAAATAAACATTGCAGGAGTCCATAATGGCGGCGCGCATATCGACGACACCGTGCCCTTCTTCTTTGTGGCAGTTGAACACAACACCGCTTGTCGAAACTGATCCGTCGCAACGAAATGTCAATCCGGGGGACAAGCCGTTTTCTAAAGCAACTGCCGCAACAAGGGGTTTAAAAACCGAGCCGACGCTGTAAGATGTAAACGCACGGTTGATAAACGGGGAATCCGGTGATTTCAAACTATTAGTCAGATTGTTGGCGTCGATGACCGGTCTACTGGCCGCGGCCTTGATCTCGCCCGTATTAACGTCCAATACCACGGCGGCGCCGCACTCTAAACCACACCGGTCTAAACAATTTTCAACCAGGCGTTGTATATCGATATCAAGAGTCAGGCATACCCCTTGCTTCGAGTAGTACTCGTTTTCCTTGACGAGAATATTCCCGCCTGCAAGCACGCGCCTTTGCGCGTCAACGGGGAAAGAAACGCTTATTCTGCCTTTCTCAATGGCGAGGATGTCATCAAAACTCTTTTCGATGCCGGAAGTTCCTCTGCCATCGCTGCTTAAATAACCGATAATGTGCGCTACAGGCTGACCGGCCGTATACCTTTTTTTAACACTTATGACCTTTATGTCGCCGCAATCAATATTTTTCACCGGCACAGGCACCGCGGCCGGAAAGCCTTTGCCAAACCGTGAACTGACCGCGTCGAAATCTGTTTTGGAAAGCAGGTTTCTCAATGCATTCATAGCCGGTACGGAAGGCTTGCACGCGGCAATATAACCGGTCTGCGTGTTAACGATTTTTTTAAGGTTGCAGTCATAGATTTCTCCCCTGCTCTCGGCGATATCTATGCTCATCGTATTGTTTTGAGTCGCGTTTTGCGCAAATTCGCCGTTGCCGAGAGTCAAAACTTTCAATGAAACAAAACCGATTATTACCGTAAACGCAAGGAAAACCACCGCAGATCTTTTAGCCATAAAAAATCCTCCCGAAAACACGCCATACAACTTATTGTTGACAGGAGGATAAAAAATAATTCGGCGGTACGGTTGTTTAAAGCAATGTTTTCTTTCTCAACAAAGCTCCCTTTTGAACAGATTGACCGCACCGAAAGCGGACTTTCATCATCGCCCGGGGTGCGGATTGGATGGGATGGCCTTCTTCGTCCTCAAGATCCTCGACCTTTATTTCAAACGGCTCCCTGCCCGGCTCCAGAATCTCAAGCGTCTCATTTTCAAAAAAGCGGTTTCTTTGAACCGCGGTGAGCCGGCCGGCCTCCCAGTTTTCGGCTACCGCAGCGACTTCCCATTGTCTTCGATAACCGCCTTCGAAGAATATCCCGGCATTTCGGTTCGGGCTGTCAAAATAAAAGCCTGTGCAGTATTCCCGGTTGCTGATTTTGCCGAGTTCGTCCACGATCCATTGTTTGGGTTTATAATCCGGCGACGGGCAAGCCTTCCAGCCGTCTATGGCGCTGCGGTACGCGTTGGTGACAACGGCGGTGTAATACGCGGATTTTGCCCTTCCCTCAATTTTGAAACTGTTAACGCCGGCGTCTGTCAACGCGGGGATATGCTCTATCATACACATATCCCTCGAATTC
>DAITOC010000283.1:0-2066 GCA_036834305.1 Clostridiales bacterium | reverse complement strand
CCTTTGCGCAGCGCGTTATACAGGAAGCTGTAAAGGACATTGTTGTCAAAAAACATCTGGGTAATCAGGAAATCGCAGCCGCAGTCCACCTTCGCTTTGAGAAAGTCCAAATCCTCGGATTTCCGGGGGCTTTCGACATGCCCCTCCGGGTAGCAGGCGGCGCCCACGCAAAAGCCGCCCCGGCTCTTGATTTCCTCCACAAGCTGAAACGCGTATTTATAATAGCCCGCTTCGGGGAAGACCATATCGGGCGGGATATCGCCCCGCAGCGCGAGAACATTTTCGATGCCGGCCGCTTTAAGTGCATCGATTAAAACGGCAATTTCGGCGCGCGAGGAAGAAACGCAGCTCAAATGGGCCAGCGCGGTCAGACGCAGTTCATGCTGAATGTATGTGGCGATTTCAAGCGTATTGCGGGAGGTTCCGCCGCCGGCGCCGTAGGTAACGCTCATATAATCGGGCTCAAAGCGGGAAAGCGCTTTGACCGAGCGTATAACCGGTTCGAAGGAGGATGCCGTTTTCGGCGGAAACACCTCAAAAGAAACGGTTACTTCATTGTTTTTTAGCATCTCGTTGATACGCAACGTACCGCTCCCCTTTCCGATCGGTTTACACAATTACCAATAATTATACAGAGAACGAGCAAGAATTACAAGATAAATATGCGGCCGTTCGCCATTCCGAACGGCCGCAAACATCAACGTTTAAACATCAGTCTTTAAAGCCGGCAAATATGCTTTCGTCATAGAAATTGTTTTCGTCCTTGCTGTGAAGCGGATACCATACTTGCGCGAAGAACGGGTTGATTTTTGCTTCGGTATCATAATCCCAAGGCCACGGCAGTTCGTCCGGGCACCAATGGCCTCCCTTGAGCACGAGGTTGGGAGACATTTCGAATTCGTTGCCTCTGGCGCTCTTCCATTTCAGCGGAGTATAAATGTCGCCCTTCACCATTTCTTTCGAAAGGCATTCGCCTCCCCGGAAAGCCGCCGCTTTTTTCATGTCTTCCAAATCCAGTTCGCTTATGGGTTTGCCTTCGTCGTAGCCATGGTCCAAATAGGTCATTTCTTCGGATGGGCGCTCTACCTTGAAAGTGTCCCATCCTCCTATTTTCTCCCAAGCCTCCCGGCTGCCGAAATATGCCGATATTCTGTTTTGATCATTGTTTTCAATCCAGTTCATCGTGCCGTAAACGGGCACCTTGGTCATTCTTTCCATCCCGAGTTTCTTAATGAGGAACGGCGGACAAATCTTGGCGAGTTTATAATAGGAAGGCACTGTGGCCGACATTCGTTTGAAATACTCTTTCACCGTAATCTTTTCCCGGAAATGCAGGTAATCCTCCAAAAGGTCCGAGTCCGTATACCATTGCCCATGGAAATTCCGGAGTATAAACCAATTGGGTTCGAAGATTTTTTTGGGGTCACCCAAGCCGATAGCGCCAAGGAGAAATTGCTCAAACTCAAAGTTGGTAATACGGAATTCCTTGCCGCTGCCGATATTGTAAAAACGCCGCCAAAAATCCTCGGGAACGCTGTCACGGCATACTCTTTCAAGAAGACGACCGGAATCCTCAATTGTAGCCCACTCAAGAACGCCGTTAAAAGGAACATGGTACATAATCGGGTCGTACTGTTTTAATATATTCGGGTACAGAATACCGGACTGCCTTAACGATACCCAGTACTTCAACCCCGATTCGGCAAATGTCATTTCCGCCTTGACTTTGCTGATGGCGTAGTGGTCGTAAATGCTGATTTTTATCGGGTCGCCGGTTCTCGCCCAGTGAATGGGCGGATTTCGGTCGCCCGTTTCCGCGACCGTTCCAATGTAAACCACTTTCACCGCGTCGGGATCGGGTTGCGATTTAACGGCGTCCACAATATTTTTCGCGGCGGTTGTATTGGTTTTCAGCGTTTTGCGCGGGTAATAGTCAGCCGCCGGGGAAACCATACCCCCTACATGAAGGACATAATCGGCTCCGTTGACGCATTCCAACACGTCTTTGTAGTTGATCAGGTCTCCCCAAACAAGTTTGACACAGGGATCGTTGACATACGGTTTAA
>DAITOC010000282.1:0-2072 GCA_036834305.1 Clostridiales bacterium | reverse complement strand
AAAAAGAAGAGCAAACCATGAGGGAAAACCTGCAGGTGGGGGATGAAATCACCACCATCGGCGGCATCATGGGCAGAGTGGTCACCATCAAAGAGGACTCCCTGATTATCGAGACGGGCGCCGACAGGAATAAATTGAAGATTACCCGTTGGGCTATCAGCACCAACAATACCAACGCCGAGAAGGCAGAAGCCGAAAGAGCCGCCGCCAAGGAAGCGCAGGAAGCAGAGCGCTTGGCCAGAATGAAAGAAAGCCAGGAGAACAGCAAATCCAGAAGGAAAAAGAGCAAAAAAAATAAGGACGAGACAGACGAATAGAATCCTTTTCCCCCTCATAGTATTAAATGGACAATAGGAGGGGGAATTTTTATGGCCAAAAAGAAAGGGCATTCCGCCGTTAAGGATGAAAAGAGCTTAAAATATGTGCTGAAAAAAGTTGTTTGGGGTTCGGTCTTCGGAATCACGGCCTTCTTTGTGCTTTTTGCGGTTTTCGCTGCGGTTCTTTTAAAAGGCGGCGTCAAGCAGAGCCTGTACCCTTTTATCGCCCTCGGCATATCCGCTTTGGCGGCCTTTGTCTCAGGTTTTGCTTCCGTCAGGCCGATACGCCGCAACGGCATACTGCTCGGAATATTCTCCTCTATACCGATCATCGCTGTCATCATCGCTGCCCTTCTGATAACAAACCGCGGCGACCTCGGCTTTTTTACATTGATGATGATTCCGCTGATGCTTTTAACCGGAGCGATCGGCGGAATTGTATCGGTGAACATGAGGCGTCTAAAAAGATGATTTGCATATCGGATCACTTCAAGCTATAATAAAACCTGGGGGAAAATTTGCCCTCGGGCTTTATTTCCCTATGGCCGGTTCTGCCGTTCGTGCAGGAAAATGCCTGTTGCTTACGGAATTGTTCGCATATTATCATTATGTTTTGTATGGTCGGGGACGCGCTCGGTGTTATCGCTGCCGCGAGGGCGGTTTGTGAAAAAAACAGGGGACCCCATCCCGAAGAGCCGGAGGCCACCGCGTAAAGAAAAGGAGGAGATAATGAAATCAAAACAAAAATCGGTCTTTTGCGTTTTACTTGTCCTGACGCTGCTGGTCCCGTTTTCGTTGCGCCCATTGGCGTCCGCGCCGGATTTCACCGGCGAACCGTTGCGTTTTAATGAGGATGGCTCGTTCCGTATTCTGCAGATAACAGACACACAGGATACACAGTGGCCGTCTCCGAACCTTTTAACGATGATCCAAAAAGCCCTTGATGAAAGCAAACCGGATTTGGTCATTTTTACCGGGGACCAGTTGAAAAACTACGATTCGGACTTTGACGGGCCCAATGTCGAATGGAAAGTGAGGCAAGCGCTTCGCCTCATTGTCGAACCCATTGTCAGGCGTGGCCTTCCCTTTGCCTTCGCTTTCGGCAACCACGATTCGTGTTTGTCCGTTACCCTTGAGGAACAGGTCGCGTATTTGCAGACTTTCCCCGGCTGCCTTGTCGTCGACGAAGGGTCGTCTGTCACCGGTTGCGGCAACTACAACCTGCCGGTTATCAGCAGCGACGGTGCTCGCACGGCATTTAACCTGTATTTCCTGGATTCCGGCCAGGATATGGTGCAACCCGACCAGGTGGACTGGTATGTCTCAAAAAGTGACGAACTTCGGGAAGCCAACGGCGGTGTGCCTGTTCCGTCCTTTGAATTTCAGCATATCATCGCTTACAACGACAATCTGATAAACGCTTTCGCGCAGCAGGGTGATGTTATCGCGTCCTTCTGCGGCCATGACCATTACAGAACGGATACGGTTGAAAACAACGGAGTTAATTTCGTTCATACGCCGACGGCCGGTTTCAACGCGTTTGGCCCGGGTAAGGAAGTTGGCGTCCGGGTCATTGATGTTTTTGAAGACGATCCGGAGAATTATGAAACATCTATCCTGACTTTCATCGATTTGCTTGGCGACAATCCTATAACCGATCTGCGGTTTACGCTTTTTACCCTGGGTGAAATGGAGGGTACCCCGATAGAAATCGTTGCCGGTTTGATTCCGAAAATCGCGCTCTGCCTATCCTAC
>DAITOC010000281.1:0-2076 GCA_036834305.1 Clostridiales bacterium | reverse complement strand
GGCTTCGGTCTTCACTATTTCAAGGAAGAACTTTCGGGTCCGGAATACGCGGCAAAATTCATCGAGCTGCTCGAAGAAACCGATATCGAAGTGAAAACCGACACAATGGTTGTTGAGATAACCAAGGAGAATGTCGTCAAAGCGGTCAATAACATCGACGGATTCGTTAATTACAAAGCGAAAGCGATTGTTTTGGCCATGGGTTGCCGCGAGAGGCCCAGAGGGGCGCTGAACATAGCCGGCTCGAGGGCTGCGGGCATCATGACCGCGGGCACCGCGCAAAAATATGTCAACCTTGACGGCTATATGCCGGGCAAAAAAATCGTTATCCTCGGCTCGGGCGATATCGGCCTCATCATGGCCAGACGCATGGTTCTCGAGGGCGCCGAGGTCAAAATGGTCTGCGAATTGATGCCGTACTCAAGCGGCCTGACAAGGAACATCCTGCAGTGCCTCGACGATTTTGGAATCCCTCTAAAACTCAATTGTACGGTTATCGACATTCACGGCAAGAACCGCGTCGAGGGTGTTACCATCGCGAAAGTCGACAGAAACCGCCGGCCGATTAAGGGTACCGAGGAATATGTCGAGTGCGACACGCTGATGCTTTCCGTCGGACTCATCCCCGAAAACGAACTTTCCCGGGCGATGGGCGTCGATCTTGACCCGATTACAGGCGGCCCCGTCGTTAAAGAAAACCGGGAAACGACACAAAAAGGCGTTTTCGCCTGCGGGAATGTTCTTCATGTTCACGACCTCGTCGACTTCGTTACGCTCGAAAGCCAGACGGCGGGCGAAGGCGCCGCGAAATATATCCTCGGGCTTGAAGAAGAAGAGAATACGGTCGCGACAAAAGGCATCGACGGGGTCCGCTATGTCGTGCCTCAGATGATCAACACCAACTGCGGCAGCGATGTCAAACTGTATTTCCGTGTCGGCCAGGTCTACAATAACGCCAAAGTCTTTGTCGAAAGCAATGAAAAAGTGATATTAAGCCGCCGGAAGCCGAAACTGACCCCCGGCGAGATGGAAGATGTCGTGATTAAAAAAGAAGTGCTCGAAACCCTGCCGGTCGGCAGCGAACTTGTTATCCGGGTGGAGGTTTGAATATGAACAGAGAATTGACTTGCATCGCCTGCCCCGTGGGCTGCCCCTTGGTCATTGAACTTGACGAAAACAATAAAGTCGTTTCCGTCACCGGTAACCAGTGCAAAAGGGGAATCAATTACGCCGAGACGGAATGTACCTCCCCGACGCGTTCCCTGACGACGACGGCGAAGGTCGAAGGCGGAATATACCCGCTGGTGCCCATGAAATCCGCCAACCCGGTGCCGAAGGGTAAAATGCTTGAATGCATGAAAGTCATCAACGCCGTGGTGATGAAGGCGCCGGTGAAAATCGGGGATATCGTCGTCAAGGACATTCTCGGCACGGGCGTCGACATTGTCGCGACAAATATCTGCCCCGAGGCGTAGAAAACGCGTAAAAAAGCCGCTGCTTGTTACAGGCAGCGGCTTTTCGCTCGCATGGGCTTCTATTCGCCGTTGCCGACGTGCCCCTGAATCTGTTGCATAATCATGTCAAGGGCGACGAGATTGTAGCCGCCGTCGAGCACGATGATATCCGCGTAGCGCTTGCTCGGCTCGACATACTGCTCGTGCATCGGCTTGACCGTCGTCAGGTACTGGTCAACGACGGAAACCAGGCTGCGCCCGCGCTTCTCGACGTCACGCAGAATGCGGCGCAGAATCCGCACATCCGCGTCGGTGTCGACGAAGATTTTAATATCCATCAAGTCCCGCAGTTCCGGGTCCTGAAAAATCAGGATGCCCTCGACGATAATGACTTTCGCGGGTTTGATTTCAACGGTTTCGCCGGACCGGTTGTGTATGGTGTAGTCATAAACGGGGCACAATACGCTTTCGCCCGCGCGAAGTTTTTTCAGTTGTTCGATCATCAGCGGCGTGTCGAACGCTTCCGGATGGTCGTAATTGAGCTTGGCGCGCTCTTCGTAGGGCAGTTCGTCGTGCGCCTTGTAATAATTGTCGTGGTAGATAACGCTGATATGACCCTCAA
>DAITOC010000280.1:0-2078 GCA_036834305.1 Clostridiales bacterium | reverse complement strand
CGGGCAAAGCGACACCATGGTGTGCGAGGCTTGTGAGTTTGCCGACACGTTTCTGGCCCTTTCGCCGGATGTTGCCGTCATTTTGAACATCGACGAGGACCACCTTGACTATTTCAAAACGCTTGACAACCTGATCGCTTCCTTCCGAAAATTCGCCGGTTCAGCGACAAGGTCGCTGATTATCAACGGCGACGACGAGAATACGCTCAGAGCGGTGGAAGGTATTCGTAATAAAATAATTATCACATTCGGGTTGAACGAGAATTGTGATTATTACGCGAAAAACATAAGGTTCGACGGCGCGTTTCCCCGATTCGACGCGTATCGTAGGAAAGACTTCCTGGGAGAAATCGCTTTATCCGTGCCGGGAGGGCACAATGTTCCCAACGCGCTCGCCTCTATCGCGGCCGCAATGGATTCCGGTGTCGAATTTAATCAATGCAAGGAAGCGATTGAGGATTTCCGGGGCGCCGGAAGGCGGTTTGAAGTCCTCTGCAACCACAAGGGTATCACCATCGCGGACGATTACGCGCATCATCCCAAAGAGTTGAAGTTAACGCTGGAAGCCGCGAAAATGATGGGTTTCGGCAGAGTCTGGGCGGTTTTTCAGCCTTTCACCTATTCGAGAACGGCAACCCTGATGAACGATTTCGCCGATGTGCTGAAACTTGCCGACAGGACCGTCCTGACGGAAATAATGGGTGCCAGGGAGGTCAACACATACGGCGTCTATTCCTCCCAACTGGCTGAAAGAATACCCGGCAGCGTTTGGTTTAATACCTTTGAGGAAGTGGCGGACTATGTCACGGCCAACGCGCGGAACGGGGATTTGGTCTTGACACTCGGATGCGGTGACATTTACAAAGCCGCGAAAATGATGATTAAAAAACTTAAGTCATAAAAAGCAGGATATAATTATTCATCATACAAGGAGGTTACAACGTGAGGTACACGGTCAACAAAACAAACTACAGGGAATTCGATGTGTATGAACTGGACAAAAGACCTGCCCGGGCGTATTTCATTCCGTACGGCTCAAAAACGGCGCTTGAGAAAACGCCGTTTGCCCAAGAGAGGTTCAGTTCGGATATGGTCGAGGTGCTTTCCGGGCAATGGGATTTTAAGTATTACCCGAAAGAATCCGAAATACCGGACTTGTTTGACACCGAAAAGGAGCAGTTCGATAAAATTTGTATCCCTTCAACCTGGCAGCGGACAGGCTACGAACCCCCCGCCTACCTGAACTGTCCGTACGAATACGAAACCCTGCCGCCCAAACTGCCCAAAGAGATGTCGGCCGGTGTTTACCGCAAGATTTTTCACGCCGGAGCAAACGGCGGCAGCGTAATTTTAGCGTTTCTCGGCGTAATTCCGTGCGTGGATGTCTACATAAACGGCGAGTTCGCCGGTTACAGCGAAGGCGCCCATAATACGGCGGAGTTCGATATCACAAAATACTTAAAGGACGGGGAAAACGAACTGCTCGCGGTTTTGCGCAAGTGGTCGACCGGCACCTTTTTGGAATGCCAGGATATGTTCCGCGAAAACGGCATATTCCGCGATGTATTGCTGTATAAAATGCCCGCTGCGTATATCAACGACTATTTCCTGAAAACCGAGAATGAGAACGGCAAGTGGAAAATCAGAGCCGATATCGCCGTCTGCGGTGATTTTAACGGTTACGATATTGAGCTCGAGCTCAAAGACGGCGAACAAACGATTGCTTCAGCAAGCGCCGGGGCGGCCGAAAAGGCTTTGCTCGAGCTGGACAACCTGCCGGTCGAAGAGTGGAACGCCGAAATACCGAAGGTATATCAAGCGTACATCTCCTTGAAGAAGGATGGGCGTGAAATTGAGGCCATCCGGCAGGTTACCGGTTTCAAGCGCGTTAAAATTGAAGGCCCGGTCTTTAAGTTCAACGGAGCGAACATCAAATTGAAAGGCGTCAACCACCACGATACGCATCATAAAAACGGCTATGTGATGACCTATGAGGACCTTGAAAAAGATGTCCGGCTGATGAAAAGCCTGAATGTCAACGCCGTTCGGACTTCGCACTATCCTCCCGACCCGAATCT
>DAITOC010000279.1:0-2091 GCA_036834305.1 Clostridiales bacterium | reverse complement strand
TTCATGTGTCGGACGAACCGAACAGCGCGCAGATTCCCGCCTACAGAAAACGCGGCGCTCTAGTGAGGCGGCTGTTTCCGGATGATCCGGTTATCGACGCCCTGTCCGATTTCGGGTTTTACAAAAAGGGTTTAATAAAAACTCCCATTCCCGCGACGAACCACATCGAACCCTTTATCGGCAATGTGCCGGAACTCTGGGCGTATTATTGTTGCGGCCAGCATAAGGATTATGTGTCCAACCGTTTTTTCGCCATGCCTTCCGAACGCAACCGTTTGCTCGGCCTGCAGTTATATAAATACGGTGTCAAAGGCTTCCTGCAATGGGGTCACAACTTCTGGTACTCGCAGTTTTCAAGGCGTGAAATTGACCCGTTCAAGGAAAGTGACGCCGGCAAGGCGTTTCCCTCCGGCGACGCGTATGTGGTGTACCCGGGCGAAAACGGCGCGCCTTTAAATTCGTTGCGCCTGAAGGTGTTTTACGACGCCCTGCAGGATATGCGGGCTTTGCAGTTGCTTGAAAGCCTTTGCGGCCGTGAGAAAACGCTGGCCCTGCTTGAAAAAGGCCTCGATGTACCGTTGACTTTCAAATTCCGTCCGCCGGAAGAGGAATGGCTTTTACAAAAACGCGCGGAAATCAACGAAGCGATTACGTTGTATACCCGCTGAGAATTGTGGCCGGCAAGGCTGAAACTATAAAGGGGAGGGGAGCGTTACGGAGAAATCATCAGCAGGCAAGCTGTGGCAGAAAGTCAAATACGAGGTTCCGATATTTCTGCTGTTCGTCCTTCAGTTGATTCCCCAGGATCAGTCTTATCTTCTCCACGACGGCTACGCCTCGATTTTTGTGCCCGGTTTTCATTTCGGTTTCGCTCCGAGGCTGCTGCCGGGCGCCGTTTTGTCCCTTTTTACGCCTTTCCGGGGTCGAAAGCAATTGACGGTTTTCTTCTATGTCGTGCTTTTCCTGACTTTTTTTCTGATCACCTGGGTGGCAGGCCGGCTTATCCGCTCTGCGGGCAGCGACACCAAACGGATGACAATCTTTTTCGTTGCCTTGTTCCTGGCCGGCCCTTACACCAACGCGTTTTTGTTTCCCCGGTTGTTTTCCCCTGACCGGTTTATCGCCGCCCTGGCCGTTCTTTCCTTGGTGGTTCTTTACAAACCGAAAGTGAGATGGCTTTTACCTCTCATATTGTTTGCCGCTCAGGCGACGCACCCGATGTTTACCTTTGCCTATATGCCGTTAATCGCCCTGCTTCTGTTGTATGAACTGTATAAAAACAAGTTTGCAAAAAAAGAATGGCTGTTTGTAATTGTCAATTACATCGTGATCATTGCCTCCACCGCCTGGTCGTATCTGTTCACCGGGTACAAAAATGTGACACTTGAGGAATTCGTCGCGTTCGCGAAATCGAAAACGGATATACCGGTTGACGAAGAGAAATACGAAGGCTTTTTTTTCCTGAATCCGGAGAAGTTTTTCGGCTACGCGAAGGATATCTCGCTGACCACCGACGCCCTCGACGCGGAATTGCGCGCCACGGTCTTCTTGCTGCCTCTCATCGCGCTTTTCGTGTTCGTTTGGGTGAACGCTTATCGACGCGCTTCGTCAAAGTTTGAGAGATTTCTTTTCGTGATGTGCCTTTTGGTTCCCATCGCCCGACTGCCCTTGTTTTTAACCACGACGGAAACATACAGGGGAAGGATAGCGGCCCTGGTCGTCCAATTTGCGCTGATCCTTTATCTGCTGTATCGAAATAATGAGGCGGTGCGCGAATCGGTAGTAAAACTCGGTTCGCTGTTGAGAAAAAATGTGCTGCCGATGCTTCTCGTTGTTTCTTATTACGCCGCGACGTTTTCAACCTACGTCTTTGCCGATGATTGGGTGAGGTGGCTTCAGGAGTTTGTCAATCCTCGGCTTTAGGAAAGGAGGCGGAGCAGGATGAACAGGCTTTTCGGAATGGGAAAACGGTTGATACGGCAATATAAAATCGAACTGGCGGTATTCGTGTTTCTTCTCATCAAACTATTCAAGCCGTATGTCTCTAAGGACAACTTGCCGGTGATGTCCGCGCGGTTTTTAGCCGAAGCC
>DAITOC010000278.1:0-2098 GCA_036834305.1 Clostridiales bacterium | reverse complement strand
ACTGCCTGTCCTCAAACATACAGATGTCAAGCGCCCTTTCAAGAAGTTCGGATTCTCTTTGTTTCCCGATGTGTGAAAGAAGCAGAACGCATGCTCTGAGCATGGAGCACGGGTCTGCGTACAGGCCTCTTCCTTCACGAATCATCCTCGGCGCGCTGCCGTGAATCGCCTCGAACATGGCGTATTTTTTTCCGATATTCGCGCTGCCGGCGGTTCCGACCCCGCCCTGCATTTCGGCGGCTTCATCCGTGATAATATCGCCGTAAAGATTGGGCAAGACCACTACCTGAAAATCTCTGTTGCGTTTTTTATCGATGAGTTTAGCTGTCATGATGTCGATGTACCACTCATCCGTAACGATCTCCGGGTATTCCTTGCCTATATCTTTGCAGATGTTGAGAAATTTACCGTCCGTCGTTTTTATTACGTTCGCTTTTGTCACAATGGAAACCCTGGTTTTGCCGTTTCGTTTCGCGTACTCATAAGCGAGGCGGGCTATCCGCCGGGTTCCTTCTGTCGTCGTTACCACAAAATCCAACGCGAGTTCATCGGTCACATGGATGCCCATGGAACCGACAGCGTAAGCGCCTTCCGTGTTTTCCCTGAAAAAAGTCCAGTCAATTCCCTGGGACGGTATTTTCACAGGACGCAGGTTTGCGAACAAGTCCAAGGCTTTTCGCATCGCAACATTCGCGCTCTCGATATTGGGCCACGGGTCACCCGCCTGCGGCGTTGTCGTCGGCCCTTTTAAAATAACATGGCAACCGAGCAGTTCATCCAATACATCGTCGGGTATGGCTTTGTTCACCGCGACTCTGTTTTCAATCGTAAGGCCGTCGATCGTTTTAAACTCCGCCTTACCGATTTTTACATCGCCATCCATAATAAATTCCAGCACACGCGCGGCTTCTCTTGTGATAATCGGGCCGATTCCGTCGCCGCCGCAGACGCCGATTATAATTTTATCGAGTTCGTTGAAGTCGAGAAAGTCTCCTTGGGCTTTGATCTTCTCCGACCTATCCGCTTGCGATCGGATTAAAGCAGAGAACTTTTCTGCCGCGTTGATGATTGCATTTTCCGTCATGATGATCCTCCGTTCGTTTTACCGGTTTTCGTTTGTTTTGGTATAATTCAGTAACCCGCCGGAAAGAAGGATTTGCTTTTGTCTTTCCGTAAAGTTGTAATCAAGAATATACGACTCGTTTTTCGTCATGTTCATCATAATCACCCGGTCACCGTCCGCTATACGGTTTCGAATATCGGGTATCAACACCTCGTCATCCTGTTCCGCTTTGTCAAAATCCTTCTCATTCGCGAAAGTAAAAGGGGTGATGCCCGCGTTTATCAGATTGGCGGCGTGAATTCTCGCAAAGGACTTGGCCGCGACGACTCTTATCCCGAGGTAAAGCGGGACAAGCGCGGCGTGTTCCCTTGAGGAGCCTTGCCCGTAGTTTGAACCGGCAATGATCAATCCACGGCCCGCCGCTTTTGCCCGTTCGGCGAAGTTTTCATCAATCTGCCTGAAGCAAAACCTTGAAAGATAAGGGATGTTGGACCGATACGGTAAAATTTTGGCGCCGGCGGGCATGATGTGGTCGGTGGTGATATTATCGCCGACCTTAATAACTGTCTTTACACGCATCTCATCGGGCAATGCTTCTCCGTTTGGAAAAGGTTTTATGTTCGGGCCGTAATAGATATCCACACTGCCGGCTTCGCTTTCCGCGGCCGGTTTTTCGATTAAATTATCATTGATGGCAAAACTCTTAGGTATAATGACAGACGGCGCTTTACCGAGATCCCTTGGGTCGGTTAAAACACCCGTTAAGGCAGAAGCGGCCGCGACCTCGGGGCTGACCAGATAGATGCCGGCGTCCGGTGTTCCCGACCTGCCTTCAAAATTTCTGTTGAATGTTCTCAAAGAAACGCCGGAGGAATTTGGAGATTGACCCATGCCGATACACGGACCGCAGGCCGCCTCAAGGACCCTCGCACCCGCCGCGATTATATCGGATAAAGCGCCGTTAGCGGAAAGCATACTCAGCACCTGCATTGAACTGGGGGAGATTGTCAGGCTGACATCGGGGTGTATCTTTCT
>DAITOC010000277.1:0-2106 GCA_036834305.1 Clostridiales bacterium | reverse complement strand
TGCCGATCCTTGATGTTTTGACCGATCATGGGCTAATGAATGAAAACGCCGGCAAGTTCGCCGGGATGGACAGGTTCGAGTGCCGGAAAGCGATCGTCAAAGAACTGCAGGACGGCGGATACTTGGCGCGAATCGAGCCGTTGAAGCATAATGTGGGGGCCTGTTACCGCTGCCACACGACGGTGGAACCGCGAATCTCTAAACAATGGTTTGTGAAAATGAAACCGTTGGCGGGGCCGGCGATTGAAATCGTTAAAAACGGAACCGTACAATTTGTGCCCGGCCGTTTTGATAAAATATATTTTCACTGGATGGAAAACATCAAGGATTGGTGCATTTCAAGACAACTTTGGTGGGGCCACAGAATACCGGCCTGGTATTGCGAAAAATGCGGCGAAACCACCGTGAGCAAAGAAGAACCTTCACAATGCCGTTGCGGAGGGAATCTGATTCAGGACCCGGACACGCTCGACACTTGGTTTTCCTCGGCCTTATGGCCGTTTTCGACACTCGGCTGGCCCGAAGTAACACCGGAGTACAAGCAGTATTATCCGACAAGCACCTTGGTTACCGGATACGATATCATCTTCTTCTGGGTGGCCAGAATGATTTTTTCAGGCTGTGAGCATACCGGGAAACATCCGTTTGACACGGTGTTTATCCACGGTATAATTCGCGACGCTTTGGGAAGAAAAATGTCGAAATCGCTCGGCAACGGCATTGACCCGCTGCTCATTATCGGCGAATACGGTGCCGACGCGCTGCGCATGACGCTTGCGAGCGGCACAAGTCCGGGCAACGACATGAGGTTTTCGAATGAAAAGGTCGAAGCCAGCCGCAATTTCGCCAACAAGCTTTGGAACGCCGCGCGCTTTGTGTTAATGAACCTCGATGAGGGCGAAACGGCAGTGGAATTGCCCGGGGAACTCACGATGGAAGAAAAGTGGGTGTTGAGCCGATATAACCGCATTGTCGGGGAAGTGACCGAAAACCTTGAGAAGTTTGAACTGGGT
Organism: Clostridiales bacterium; assembly: GCA_036834305.1. Taxonomy (GTDB): domain Bacteria; phylum Bacillota; class Clostridia; order Oscillospirales; family Acutalibacteraceae; genus UBA1447. The sequence goes on along the minus strand of DAITOC010000277.1, from coordinate 1,093 downwards.
ATCGCCGTTCAAAAGCTGTATGATTTTATCTGGGATGTTTTTTGCGACTGGTATATCGAGCTAGCCAAAATACGGCTTCAAGAAAAGGGTTCGGAAGTTTCCTCGGCCAAGGCGGTTTTGGTTTATGTCCTGTCCAATTCCCTAAAACTGCTGCACCCTTTCATGCCGTTTATTACCGAAGAAATATGGCAAACTCTGCCGCACGAAGGCGAATCCATTATGGTATCCCCATGGCCGGAGGCGTTGGCTGAACTTGATTTTCCCGCTGAGGAAGCGGAAATGGAGAGGGTTATGAAAGCCATCAAAGCGGTTCGTAACCGCCGGTCGGAAATGAATGTGCCGCCGTCGAGAAAAGCGAAGATTGTCATCGAAACGCCATACGAAAACACCTTTCAATCTTCGGATATATTCATCAAGAAACTTGCGTGGGCTTCGGATGTCGAAATCGGCAACGCGCCGGAAATGGATTCGGCAGTCAGTATAGTAACAGCCGATGCCAAACTGTTTATTCCTATGGGAGACCTGGTGGACTCAGAGGCCGAACGGGCTAGACTAACAAAAGAACTTATCGACGCGCAATCGAAGCTGGAAGCGGTAAAAAACAAACTGGCAAACGAGAATTTCGTGTCAAAAGCGCCGGCTGCCGTCGTAGAGACGCAAAGAGAGAACGAAAAACGGTTGACGGATAAAATCGCGATGCTTCGGGAAAGTCTTTTAATACTTTGACACGGCAGGGGCGGGTATTAACCGCCCCTTGCCGCATTAACGGGGTCCGTATGAAACACAACGAAGCAATAGAATACTATCATTCCCTCGAGAAATTCGGAATAAATCCCGGGCTTGAGCGGATCAACGCCTTATGTGACGCTCTTGGTAATCCGCAGGACAAACCGAGATTTGTCCACATTGCCGGAACGAACGGGAAAGGCTCCACGGCGGCCATGCTTTCGCGGATACTCATGGCCTCGGGCTGCAAAACCGGGTTGTATACTTCGCCCTATGTCATTGATTTTCGCGAGCGGATGCAAATCGACGGCGTTATGATTACCGAAGACGAACTCGCAAGCGTCACTGATAAAGTGAAAACGGCTGT
>DAITOC010000276.1:0-2167 GCA_036834305.1 Clostridiales bacterium | reverse complement strand
CGATCCGAAATCGGGGAGACGGTCTGGAAGGACCTCTGCCGCGGCCCGCATGTCGCGCGCACCCGGATGATCGGCAACGCCCACGCGCTCATGCGCACGGCGGCCGCCTATTGGCGCGGCTCGGAGAAGAACAAGCAGTTGCAGCGGGTCTGTCGACTCGAGAGAGCAAGCGGCGTCGGGATATTCTTTTTTCAGAGCGCTCACAGCCGCGAGCGCCCTTTTATTTTTTGTCATAGCATCATTCCCTTTTCAGTACAGCTTTTACGGCAATTATACCGTAATCAATGAAAAAATAAAAGAGCGCCCGGGCAAAACAAATGTCCTTATATTCCTGCCACGCCTGATTTACTTGATTTAATGATTTGGATATGGTAAAATGTAAAAAAAATCAACTAAAAGGAGCCGTGACATGTTTAAGAAACTTATTTCGCTTATGTTTGTTTTGATGCTGACATTGTCTCTCGCGTCCTGCGCGAACAATGATAATAATGGCGGAACAACGAAAGAACCTTTGAGTGATGTAAGCAGTACTGCCGATTCGGGTGATGAAACCACCGCCGAGGCGGATAACACAACCACGACCTCGCAACCCCAGGGCAGCCTTGCTCCTTCCTTCACGGTTGACTGGCCGGCGGATATGTTGCCTGAAGGGTTTCCAAACTTAGGAAAAGTAACAAAAGTAAATGATTCCCGTATGTTTGGAAAAAAAGTGACGGTGATATGGAACATTGTCGACGAGGACCAAGTCAAAGAAATCATTGACAAACTCAACGCCTATCTTGATTATGACCATGCCTGGCAGGATTATTTTTACAGCGATGGGTTAAAATATAAGCCCGGCACCCAGGACGAAAACATCAGAGTTGAGGTTGAGTACTCCCCGACCGCGACAGGTGAATTGGAACCCAATTACAATCCTCAGTTTTATTTAGAAATAAGCGGTGAAGGTTTGCCGGCCTCTGAATAACAGAATCTTTGGTTGAAAATAATATATAAACGGCAGTTGACTTCCTTCTCGAGGCAGGGACATCGACTGCCGTTTGTTGCTGTTTTTTCTAACAATTTACAATTGTTTAATGAAATTCTGCTTATGCTGTGTTATAATAACCTAATTATAACTCCGGAGGATTGGCAAATGGGATTTCTGAAAAAGCTTTTCGGCGATTACTCAACAAAGGAAGTAAAAAGACTGTTCCCTTTGAGAGACAAGGTTCTGGCTCTTGAGGAAGAATATAGCCGGCTCACCGACGAACAGCTTCAAGCCAAAACACCCGAATTCCGGGCAAGGCTTGAGGCGGGGGAAACAATTGACGACTTGCTTCCGGAAGCTTTCGCCGCCTGCCGTGAAGCGTCGCAAAGGGTTCTCAACATGAAACACTTTCCCGTCCAGGTCGTCGGCGGCATCGTGCTTCACCAGGGCCGTATCGCCGAAATGAAAACCGGCGAGGGGAAAACGCTCGTCGCCACGCTGCCCGCCTATCTCAACGCGCTGTCGGGCGGGGGCGTGCATATCGTTACGGTGAACGACTACCTGGCCAGGCGCGACAGCGAGTGGATGGGCAAGGTTTACCGTTTTTTAGGCCTGTCGGTCGGCTTGATTATTCATGAAAAGGAAAACGAGGAGCGGCGAGAGGCTTACGCGGCGGATATCACCTACGGCACAAACAATGAAATGGGCTTCGACTACCTGCGCGACAACATGGTTCCCTACATCGAACAAAAGGTGCAGAGGGGCCACGCATTCGCCATCGTCGACGAGGTCGACTCGATTCTCATCGATGAGGCGAGGACTCCTCTCATTATATCCGGTAAAGGCGACCAGTCGACGGATTTGTACCGCCGCGCCAACGATTTCGCGAGGTCGTTAAAAGTGGCAAAGGTGAAGGAAATCGACTCCAAAGCCAACGCCGAGGATGTCGCCGAAGGCGATTATATTGTCGATGAAAAAGCCAGAACGGCGACGCTCGCGAAAAGCGGCGTCGAGAAGGCGGAAAAGTATTTTAACCTTGAAAACCTCATGGATGCCGACAATATGACGATTCAGCATCACATCAACCAGGCGATCAAAGCCATCGGCGTGATGAAACGGGACGTCGACTATGTCGTTCGCGACGGTGAGGTGCTTATCGTCGACGAATTCACCGGCCGCATCATGCTCGGCCGGCGC
>DAITOC010000275.1:0-2169 GCA_036834305.1 Clostridiales bacterium | reverse complement strand
CCGCGGGCTTTTGGCGCCGTCGAGAGGCATGACGCAACAAATTGGTACATTAACCACACCTACGCCGACCGATGGTCACACGTCCTCCGGGAATGGTCAACGCGTTACGGCGATAAAGTCGCCGGCTGGTGGTTCGACGGGCTCTATGAGGGAACCGGCTACACCGGCGATATGGCGGACCATGTCAGCAAGTTGTATAAAGACGCCTGCCGAGCGGGCAACAAAAACAGCATCGTCGCGTTCAATCAGGGTGTAATGAACGGGATTATTAAGCCGGCGAACAACGCCTGCGATTACACCGCCGGCGAAGAAAACAGTTTTGAATTCTATCCTTCCGCTCGCTTCTATGACGGCGCTCAGTGGCATATCCTATCCTATCTCGGCAGCCGGTGGGGGGCGCCCGATTTGAAATACGAAAGCGGGTACCTCCCAACATACACCTCAAAAGTTATCATAGCCGGCGGCGTCGTTACCTTCGATATCCACATAAACGCCGACGGTTCCTTTGCGAAAGTGCAGACGGATGAACTGCAGCTTGTGAAGAAAGAGATCTATCCATAAGATAAATTTCGAATGAAAACACCTATAAGGAACAATAACCTTCAGCGGTGTTTATCTCTTACACCGAACCCGGAGTGAAAGAGATAACCGAGGTAACAAAGCAGTACAGCCGGGATGACGCGGATTGTCCGTAAGATACAATAAACCGCTTTAAAAATCAAAAAGCTTGAATGGAAGTTGCTCCTAAGATAAGCTTATTGTATAAATCGTATAGGGGAGGCGTTTATGGCCGGAAAAACTAAGATTGAGAAAAAGAAGAAGGCTGAGGAAGATGATCGAGAAGTTCTCAAATATGTGTATGAAGACCGCCGGTATGTCGGCACAAAAGAAACCGTCGCTTATCTGCTCAACGACTTTTCCAACAGTTTCAATATCGGCGGGTTCACCAACCGGTTTATTTGGGACGTCGTTAAAATCGATTTCCGGATATCCGCCTTTATCGGCATCTTCACCGGTGCGTGGGATATCATCAACGATTCTATTATCGGCGTTATGGTGGACAAAACCAGAACCCGTTGGGGGAAATTCCGCCCATATTTAATCGGCTTTCAAATACCGATGACCTTGATCGGGTCTTTGTATTGGCTGATGCCGTTTTTTTATCCCAACACAAGCGCCACCTACTTGCCGAAATTGATTTTTTATTTTTCTTTCGGAGCGTTTACCGAAACGGCGGGTACTTTCACGGGTATCGCAAAAGCCGGTTATATGACGACAATCACGCCGCATCCGAACGACCGCGCGCGGTTGATTCTGCTCTCCGAACTGATCACGGGCTACATGGGTGAGGATGTCCCCAACATGGTCATGGGCCTGCTGCTTGATCTGATCAATAATAAAATCCTGAACTGGAAACTTCGAAATGTTTTTCTGATTATGGGTATGGGCACAAGCATCATTTCGTCCGTATTCACCCTCTACTTTTTCCTGGTGTCGCGCGAACGCGTCATGCAGACCGTTGAAAAACCCAGTGTCAAACAAGGCTTAAAGGCTGTGGTCAACAATTATCCGATTTTGCTCATCACCCTTTCCAATCTTCTTGGCGGGTTCAGCGTGGGCAGCGGTTTGCAGGATTACTTTATCGATGTCCTCGGCTCCGCTTCATTAATCACGCTGATCAATATGCCATCCGGGTTCAACGGCAGTATCAGTTACGCGTTTGTCAAGCCATTGCGAAAACGCTTCTCGACGAAGTTCCTTTGGGTCGCCGAGGACCTCTACACAAGAGCGTTATGGATTATCGTTTTTATTATCGGCTCAATCAACAACAACTACAAAAACAGGCTGCTGATGTGTATCGTCATCGGCTCACAAGCCTGGTTCGACAAGTGGATGTTCGGTGTCCGAAAAGTCATCGGCGCGGAGATATACAATGAGGCGATGGACTACTGCGAATGGAAAAACGGCTACAGGATGGAAGCGACCACAAGCGTCGCCAGGAATCTGATACTTAAAATACAAGGGATATTCATGGGTTCCGTCCGCAACCTGATTTTGAAGAGGATCGGTTACATACAGGGCCTGACAATCGGGACTCAAGCCGAGCGCACAAAATGGTGGCTGTTCGCGATGAGTACGGGCATTCCTGTTATCACCGGCGCCTTAGCG
>DAITOC010000274.1:0-2182 GCA_036834305.1 Clostridiales bacterium | reverse complement strand
TTTTTACAAAAAAAGCATTCCCGAAAGGCGGGCATGGTTTATTAAAGAAGCCATTGTGAACTATGTGCCGGCGGAAATCTTACCGGGTGATTTGATAGCCGGAGGAAGGTTTAACCTGATGGCGTCCCGCTGCTGGTCAAAGGCGGAAGCGAAAAAGAGAAATAAAAGAGTACACGGCAAAAACGGCATCCGTTATAAAGTGACGGAGTTAAAGGACAGGGGCTTCGGAAACTGCGGGGCTACCTCAGGGCATCTGATACCCGATTACCCCCGGATACTCAAAGAGGGCTTTGAAGGCGTTAAAAATGACATTTGCTCAAAACTCGCCGCGCTGCCGCAAGCCGACAGAAAAGGCCGCAAGGGCGCGCAACTGAGGGCAATGCTTACCGCCTGCGATATGCCCTGCGCCCTTGCCGGCAAATATGCCCGCCTCTGCGCCGATATGGCGGCGGCGGAAACGGATGAGGAAAGAAAAAACGAACTGCTTGCCATGAAAAGCAATTTGGAAAGAGTTCCCGCCATGCCCGCCCGCAATTTCTGGGAGGCGCTGCAGTCTTTGTGGATAACCCATATGCTCGTTTTAACGGATGAAAACTATCCGGGCGCGGGCGTCAGTTTCGGCAGAATCGACCAGTATCTTCTGCCGTATTGGGAAGCGTCGGTCAAAGAAGGCATGGAAAGAGAATTCGGCAAAGAACTGCTGAAATGTTTCTGGATGCATTGCAATTACGCGTACGACGCCATGATCTCCACGGGCAACCAGGGCATAACGGCGGGTTACGGCCAACTGTTCAACATCTCCGGCCTCGGCAAAGACGGCCGGGACATGACCAACGAACTGACCTATGTTTTTCTTGAGGTGATCGACGAAATCAGCCCCATTCTCGAGCCCAAGCCCAACGTCAGGCTCAGCGAGCAATCGCCGGACGAACTGCTTGACAAGGTTGTCGATATGATAGCGGTCAGCCAGGGCGCCCCGTTCTTGCTGAATTTCGACGAGCGGTCAATGGCGGGCATGCTGCGCGAGGCAAAAATGGCGGGCTGCGAAGATCTTATCAATGAAAACAATGTTTTTGATTACGCCTCGGTGGGCTGCCTTGAAAACACGATGTGCGGCAACGACCGTTCCGCTACGGTTGACTGCAACCTGAATTTTTTAAAAGCGATGGAACTGGCTTTGTGCGGCGGGGGCGAATTTGAAAAATACACCGACAGCATTTGGGGCAAGCCGTACGAAAAGGAACTTGACGCGCCGAAAACCGGCGACCCGCGTAAATTTGCGGATTTTGAGGAGTTTTACGAGGCTTTTATCATTCAAACAAAATACATAATAGAACGTATTACAGAGCTGTATGACGAAAGCAGCTCGATAAGAGCCGAGTTCAGCCCGACGCCGTACCTCTCCTGCCTCGTCAGAGGCTGCGCGGAAAAGGGGCTTGACATCACGCAGGGCGGCGCTCAACTGAACTTCATTACGATTGAAGGCGTTACGTTCGCCACGACGGTGGATTCTCTGCTTGCTGTGAAATATCTGGTCTTTGACAAGAAACTCTGTGACATGGATACGCTTGTCAAAGCGTTAAAGGCCAATTGGAAGGGCTTTGAAGTTTTACAGGCGGCCGCGAAAAACAAGGCTCCCAAATACGGCCGCGACGACGACGAGGCGGACGCGCTCTCCATGCGATTCATGAAAGACTGGTCGGCGGAAGTCTGGAAATATGAAACAAAAAGCACACGCGCGAGATTCCGGGGCGGCATGCTCAGCTGGAACTACTGGATCGGCTCCGGTTATATTCTTCCCGCGAGCCCCGACGGAAGAGAAAAGGGCCAATTCCTCTCTAACGCGATTTGCCCGGTGAACGGCGCGGACATCAACGGACCGACATCAAACGCCAATTCCGTCGGCAAAGCCCTCGGCGGCAGCGGTGCGGACGGTGATTATAAAGACAGATTCAATTGCCTGCCGAACGGAGCGAGCCATACTATAACGCTTTCCCCCTCGCTGATGAGGGACACGGAGCATAAGGCGAAGCTAAAGTCCTTCTTAAAGGGCTATATCAAAAACGGCGGAACCGCTCTGCAGATCAACATCCTTGACGCAGAAATGCTCAGGGACGCCCAAAAGCACCCCGGGAATTATAAAAACCTGCTCGTCAGGGTGACCGGCTACAACGCCTATTTC
>DAITOC010000273.1:0-2215 GCA_036834305.1 Clostridiales bacterium | reverse complement strand
TTTTCCGCCAGTTTGGCGGGAACCTCGCCTTTCGCGATCCGCAAAGCGAGGCCTTCGGCGATCGCCGTTTTGCCGACACCCGGTTCTCCGATCAGGCAGGGATTGTTTTTGGAACGCCTGCAGAGTATTTGAATGGTCCGGTAAATCTCGTTTTCCCGGCCGATGATGCGGTCAATCCGGCCTTCTTTCGCCTTGGCGGTCAGATCGGTGCAGTAAAGCGGCAGGAATTTCCGTTTTTTCTCATCGGCTTCCTGATTTTTGACCTTTCTGCGGCCGGGCGGGCTTTGATCCTCCCTGCGGGGGAATTGGCCGGGCGGAAGGTCGCCCGGCGCGCCGTCATTCCGGTCGCCCGGTTTAAATTCACCGCCGAGGGAATTCAGGGATTGTATGAAAGGCAATGTGCCGGCGCCTCCCGGTTCAAAACCGGTGCCGCTGTCATTCTCAAGAAAACTGTTGAATTGCTCGCTGACATCCTCAATCTCATCCTCGGAAATACCCATACTCTGCATAATCTGCTTCACGGGACCGATATTCATTTCCATCGCGCATTTCATACAAAGGCCTTCCTGCGCTGTTTTCTCGCCTTCAATGCGGGTGATAAAAAACATAGCGGGCCTTTTTTTGCATTTGCTGCATAAGACTTGTTTCATTCGTTTCAACCTTCTTCGGAACAGGCGGAATCAGTTTGAATTCTTTTCCCTGCTCTCGGCCGCGTGGGCCTTGAATTGCCGGAATGTTTCCGGTAAATAGCTAAACAACGCGATAACGGTCAATATAACCGACAGAACAACCAATATCATCAGAACGCGTTCGGGCAATACAAACAGGGGGTCTTGGACATTTCGGACAAACGCGCCGATTTCCGGCCCGAAAGCGACAATCAGAAGCATTACGATATAAAATACAAATGTCGCGGCTTTGCCGGTGATTTCGGCAGCCCCGGGGCGTATGCCTTTGGCGAGCATAACCGCTCCCCCCAACACCATTATACCCTCTTTTATTAAAAACAGAAGAAATACCCAACTGAAAGCCCGAAGGCCTTCGCTGTGCGCGTTTCTGAACTGTATAAACAGCATAACGGCTATGGTAATCTGGGTCAGTTTGTCGGCAACGGGATCAAGATTTTTACCAAGTTCGCTTACCTGATTAAACCGCCTCGCGATTTTGCCGTCCAAAGTATCGCTCAGGCCGGACAGAAGCAACACAACCACGGCCCAAATCAGGTAGCCCCGGTAAAACAAAACAGCAAAAACGGGTATCAGAAGAATCCGGATGAGCGTCAGTAAATTCGGAATCGTAAGACTGCCCTTAAACAAGCCTTTCATTGTTACCCCCACTAAATACGAAATCGCTCGAGAACCAGGCCGTTATCGGCAACAAAGCCGATAATCCGCGAGGCTTCCACAGCCTTGGCGAAAGCAGAACCTGTCAGCATACCCGCCGTGACTTTCAGCACCACACACAGCATAACACCGACCACAACGCCTTTCAATATACCAAGCACAGCCCCCAACAGTTTGTTCGCCGTTTTTAAAACCGGAAGTTTAAACACTCTGTCAATTATGCCGATAATAATCTTAAACAAGAAGAAGAGCAAAACAGCCAGAACGGCAAACAAAACGGCGTGCAACAGAGCTGTAAACAGCGGCGCCGCGACACCCGCGGCGATTTCCGCCGCCGCGTCTTTACCTTTGTTACCCAAGTCGTTGACGCGATTGCCGATCTCCGAAGGATCGATGCCGATAAACCGCGTAAGGCTTGAAAAAGATTCCGGTATTACATCAAGCACCGCTTTTGCCTTTTGCCCGGACGAAGCGCCGCCTGTCTGCTTCTCGAGCGTTAACCGGATCGTATCGTAAACCTTTTGGCTGAAAAACCGTTCATACACACGCGGCGCCAGAAGCCTGCTCAAACTTTCGGCGGCAAACAGCGTGCCCACGGCCGCGACGATTCCCAAAAAGGTTTTGACAAAACCGTTCTTTGCGCCGAGAATGACAATAAGAACGAAAACTGCCGCTATGCACGCATCGATTATGTAATCCACAACCGGGCCTCCCTTCAAGTCAGTATACCACAAACCGCGGCGTTGTGGCAATCAAAATTAACCGGTGTTTTCGGAGCCGGCAACCGGATAATTATAAAGAGTTCCCGCTTCAAGCACATAGATTTTTCTGCCGAGAATCATTGCCTTTTGTGATTTTCGCCGGCCGGTAAC
>DAITOC010000272.1:0-2239 GCA_036834305.1 Clostridiales bacterium | reverse complement strand
GTCGAGGCATTCCGCGACGAGGCGGTGAATGATACCGTGCGTACACCCGGGGCAGTAATGCATCGGGGCATTCGTCAGGGATTTCGGTTTTTGAAAAACAACAGCCATTATTCCGCGCCCTCCGTCATTTTCAAGATCTCATCGAGCACCTCGGCGGGTGTCGGTATCACACCGCCGGTATGGCCGAAGAAGCGAACCGGTTTTTTGCATTCGATGGCCAGACGGACATCGTCGACCATCTGCCCCATGCTCATCTCAACGCACAAGAACGCTTTGGCTGTCCGGGCGGCTTCGGCCAACTCTTTTTTTGGAAACGGCCAAACCGTGACGGGCCTTAACAGGCCGGCTTTGATTCCCCTCGCCCTGGCTTCTTTCACGGCGGCCTTGGCGATGCGAGCGGTCGCGCCGTAGGCTACGGTAATAAAGTCCGCGTCGTCACAAAGGAATTTTTCACACATCGGCTCTTTTTCTTCAATGGTTTTGTACCGCTCAAAACGCTTTTGAACCAGTTCGTCAAGTTGCCAGGCCTTTAAATACAGGGAATTGATAATATGGTTTTTCCGTTCGAAGTTGTGGCCGCAGGCTGCCCATTCTTTTTTCGGCAAGTCTTTCAGCGGCTTGTCTTCGAGAACGACGGGCTCCATCATTTGCCCCAACAGCCCGTCCGCGAGAATCATGGCGGGCATACGGTATGTATCGGCCAAATCGAACGCCTTGCCGACGAGGTCGACCATCTCCTGCACGGAAGACGGAGCGAAAACGAGGATGTGCAGGTCGCCATGGCCGGGTGCTTTCGTCGCCTGCCAGTAATCCGCCTGGGAGGGCTGAATGCCGCCGAGGCCGGGACCGCCCCTTTGGACATTGATAATGAGCGCGGGCAGGTCGGAGCCGCACATGTAAGAAATGCCTTCGGTTTTCAGGCTGATACCCGGCGAGGACGAGGATGTCATCGCCCGCACGCCGGCCGCCGCCGCGCCCTGAACCATGTTAATTGCGGCGATTTCGCTTTCGGCCTGCAGATACGTGCCGCCGATTTTGGGCATGCGCTTGGACATGTACGCCGCGAGTTCCGTCTGTGGCGTAATCGGGTAACCGAAAAAATGGCGGCAGCCCGCCTGTATCGCGGCCTCCGCGAGAGCTTCGTTCCCCTTCATTAAAACTCTTTGGGCCATTATCTTCTCCATTCCTTCGCTCCCTACTTTTCCACCGTAATCGCGCAATCCGGGCACATAATCGCGCAGAACGCGCAGCCCGTGCATTTTTCGGGCTCTGTCCACTCCATGGGGTGGTAGCCCTTGTCGTTGAGTTCTTCTTTAGCCAATGCGAGAATATGCTTCGGGCACGCGGCGGCGCACAGTTCGCAGCCCTTGCAGATATCGCGGTCTATGGTTACTTTCGGCACTTGCCTTCCCTCCGTATATATTTATGTGTTCCAGGGCAGTTTGACCAATATGTCAACCGGATACAGATTGTTGACCTTGCCCTCAAGTTCGCCGGAAACAGCCTTCGGCGCCGTCGTCATCAACAGCGGCAGCCCGCAAAGCGCCGCGGTTTTTCGGGCATAGTCGACCGATGATAAAATGTCTTCGGCGGTCGTCAGCCCCGCGAGGTGGGAGTTGTTGACGATTCCCGTCGCGCGAAGCCTCGAAGAGGCCTCAATCTCCCTCAACAGCGCCACTGCCTCTTCGGGCGAGGAAATCAATCTGCGGTATTTGTTAATGACATAGAGCATTTGCCACGAGCCGCTGTCTTCTATCCGCTTTGAAAACCGCCCGAGCGCGGCCGCTCCCGCGTCGTCACCCCCTGCGTCGATGATCGCCGCGCCTTCCCCCCGTTGAAAAACCGACGCCATCCTTGCCGTTAAAGCCGGAGCGTCCACGGTCGTGCCCGCGGTCGCGGGGCTTATGACGGTGACTCCGTTTTCCTCAAGCAAGCCGGTGTAATCGGAGGAGCGGAAATACGGATTGACAATATCCAAATCGACAACGGTCACCGCTTCGCCCCGGCGCATCCGATCAATCGCGAGGTTGAGAGCGAAATTGGTTTTTCCGCTGCCGTAATGGCCGCATATGATGGTGATTTGCTTCGGCATAGCCTGTCTGCCTTTGTTCAAGTAGTACAAAACAGTATAGCACATTTTATAACATACTACAATAAAATACGGAAAAACGGCGAAAAAAAAGCTGTAGGGTTACAATACATATTGGACAGTCAGGAGAAAAAACGAGCAGGAATAGAG
>DAITOC010000271.1:0-2250 GCA_036834305.1 Clostridiales bacterium | reverse complement strand
TACGGACGGGTTGCCCTGTGTGATCGTTCCGGTTTTGTCAAGCAAGACCGTGTCTGTTTTGTGCGCGGTTTCCAGCGCTTCGCCGGATTTGATTAAGATGCCGTTCGCGGCTCCCATCCCCGTACCCACCATAACGGCTACCGGCGTCGCCAGGCCCAAAGCGCACGGGCAGGATATAACAAGAACGGCAATGCCGATGGAAAGCGCGAAATCAAAAGGCTTGCCGAGAAACAGCCAAACGATGACGGAGATTGCCGCGATAACCATGACCACGGGAACAAAAACATCGCTGATTTTATCGGCGAGTTTGGATATCGGCGCTTTGGAGGAAGCGGCTTCTTCGACAAGTTTTATGATACCGGCCAGGGTAGTGTCTTCTCCTACCTTTTCCGCGCGAAACTTAAGGTACCCCGATTTGTTGACCGTTGCCGCCATGACTTTGTCTCCCTCGCGTTTATCGACAGGTATGCTTTCCCCCGTCAGGGCCGATTGGTCCACCGCCGCGCTTCCATCGATAACAATGCCGTCGACGGGTATGCTCTGACCGGGCCGCACCGTCACGATATCGCCCGCCGCTACTTCTTCGACGGGCACTTCGGTTTCACGCCCGTATCGTTCGACCGTTGCTTTCTTGGGCGTGAGGTCAATGAGCTTTTTGATGGCTTCGGTGGTTTTGCCTTTTGACTTTTCTTCGAGGTATTTGCCAAATGTTATCAGGGTTAAAATCGTCGCGGAGGATTCGAAATACAGCTCCCTCGCGTAGCTTTCAGCGGTTCCGGCCATTCCTTGCCCTAAAGCGTAAACAATTTGAAACACAGAGAACACGCCGTACAAAACCGCCGCCGCGGAACCGATAGCGATTAATGTGTCCATATTCGGGGAGCGCCGAAACAAAGCCTTGAAACCGGACGAATAATATTTTCTGTTCACAAAGACCACGGGTATGGTTAACAGGAACTGAAGAAACGCGTTGACACCCGAGCCGGAAGCGCCGTGCAGCCATCCGGGCAGCGGCAGCTTCAGCATATGCCCCATAGAAACATAAAGAAGCGGTATTAAAAAAGCAAACGAAACGGCGATGCGCTGCCGCATATTCCTGATTTCCGAGTCAGGCCTGTTCTTCGCCTTGTCTTTCGCCGGCTGCCGTGAACTGTCCGTGAAGACGGCGGCGCCGTACCCGGCCTTGACAACCGCTTCGATAATCTCGGCGCTGCCGGTTAAGGATTCGTCATAGTCGACGGTCATGCTGTTCGTCAGAAGATTCACGCCGGCATTGACAACCCCGTCGAGGTTTTTTACGGCTTTTTCGACATTAGCCGAACAAGCGGAGCAGGACATACCGGATACGCTGAATTTTTCGTTCATTATTATAACCATGATTTCTTAGACCCGGCAGGATTACCGGTTCTTTTTTGTCAACCATGACACCGAAAGCGCCCATTGTGGTCGTCATAGAGGTTATCCCCAACAAACCGGCCATTATCCAGCTGTCCATCAAAAACCGGGCGTTTTCAATGCCGGTCATGCCCTTGACCATCATGTCGCCGAGAAACAGGACGTACAGGCCGATAATAATTCGGACACACCCGCGGCCTCGGCGGCTTTCGCGACGGCGCTTTTCAGCCCGCCGCCTTTGAGCCCATAAAAACTTCCTCTCACGATCAGGTTTTCCCGCACGGTTAAGAGGGGATCGAGCAAATTATCCTGAAAAACCACGCCGAGCACGGAACGAATTTTTCCATCGTCTTTGCCGATGGTAAAGCCGTCCACCGTCACCGAGCCGCTGTCGGGTTTCAACGCGGTGCAAATGACATCGATTGTCGTGGTTTTCCCGGCGCCGTTGGGCCCGAGAAAAGCATAAAACTTGCCTCTTTCCACATAAAAGCTCAAGTTATTGACAGCTTTGACATCATCGTACGATTTACATAGATTTGTCACTTCGATGACTTTGTCCAATTTCGCTGCCTCCCGATGTTTTATCGATAAGGTTCCGTCCAGCAGGCAAGCCTACTTATTCGCGTATTGCGGGAAACAGGAGTGCGAGAAAACCTGCCGTCCTCCCCTGAAATATACTCTCGGAACGCGCTTGGCTATTCCGCAAACAATTTCATAGTTGAAGCTTCCCGAAAGCGACCCCAACTCCTCAACCGTTATCCGGTTGCCGTTCTCGCAGCCGACAAGGGTCACTTCGTTTTCGAGCGTCAGTCCGTCGATGCCCGTCGCGTCAACCATCATCAAGTCCATGCACAC
>DAITOC010000270.1:0-2251 GCA_036834305.1 Clostridiales bacterium | reverse complement strand
CCGGGCCGCCCGGCTGATTTTTCAGCCATGTCGGCGTGATCGTCGAGCCGGCTGTGATAACAAGCACATCCACATTGGTCTTCGCGCACTCGTAGGCGACCGCTTCCGTCATTTTGAGTATGTATGCTTTGCCCGCGCCGTACTGAGCGATATAGGGTGAAGAGGTAATGCCCGTCATCGACGAAATGTTGATAATGGCTCCTCTGTCCTGCTTGGCGAAGATGCTCAGATAATGATACATTAATTTCATAAATGTAATCACGTTGACATTCATCATCCGCCAATGGTCTTCCCAGGGCATGTCCTGAACCTTGCCGAACTGGTGGCTGCAGGCGACATACGACATGAAGCCCATATCGAGGCCCTTGGTCGCTTCCGTCACGATGTCAACGGAATCGTCTTGCGCGAAGTCGGCGCGGACGACTTTGTGCTCCACACCGTATTTCGCGCTGATTTCCTTGCCGAGTTCCTTGAGCATCTCCTCGCGGCGGCCCACAAGAACCACGCTCATGCCTCTTTCCGCTATGGCTTCAGCCATGCTTTTGCCCATGCCTTCCGTCGCGCCGAGAATGACGCCCCATTCGCCGTATTTTTCTCTAAAATTCATTCGTTTCCCTCCGATAGTTTTTCGGAAAAAGCGTTGCAAAACAATGTATTTCAACTTTATCATAATCAAACCATGATGTCAAATGATTTTTGTTTGCCGTCAAGCACATGATGTACCTTTTTTGACAAAACATGAAAATTCTGGTAGCATATAGCAGGATTTATATTTTTGTTTTGGTTGTTATCCGAACGGATGGGACAGGAGAGAATTCACTTGAAAACCATACAAAAAACAGCCGTGTTCGCCTTTCTGCTTGTTTCGTTTATTGCGGCCGCCTGCGTGGCCGCTGGTGCCTGTCCTGCGCTTGAGATTCCCCGCCAATATTCACAGCCTTCCGGCGAGACATTCACGGCAACCCTTCACGGCGACGAGTGGTTCAATTACACGGCTGCCCAAACCGGGGAGCTGATCGTTAAAGGGAACGACGGCTATTGGTACTACGCGCTTGCCTCGGGCAAGGGATTTGAGAAAAGCGGCGCGAAATTCAAAATCGACGCGAAACCCGGGCTTGCGCAAACAGAAAAGGACGTTAAAAAACTGAAAGACGCCAAGTTGTCGGTCTTTGAAAAAACTTACGACACACCCGTGCCGAACCGTACGGCGGGCAGCGCAAGCGCAACGGCCGTAACGGGGACGCAAAAACTGCTGGTTCTGCTTGTGTCGTTTACCGACAAGACCATCGTGAATACGGACAGCGCCTGGAGCGGCGTGTTTTTCGGCGATACGGGGAAGACCCTGAAGACGTATTATAAAGAGAACTCGCAGAACAATTTCTATTTCGCGCCCGCCGCCGAGACAAAGGGAACGGCCAACGACGGCGTCATCCGTGTGACGCTGAGTTACGCCCACCCCAACACCGGCGAGGACACCGACTCACGGAACAAGGATATCGTTATCAACGCCATAAACGCCGCGAACGCGTATATCAACTTCCGCGCGTTTGATACGAATTCGGACGGCATCGTCACCGCAACCGAGCTGCATATCCTGACCGTCGTCGCGGGCAACGATTGTTCCGCCGGCGACCCCTCCCCGAGCATCTGGCCGCACAGCTGGACCACGGACGACTACATATACAAAGACAGCGTCAACATTTACGGCGATTATACCCAGATAGCCGAAACGCAGGAAGGCCATATGACGACCATGGGTGTCGTCGCCCACGAATTGGGCCACGACTTAGGGCTGCCGGATTTATACGACACCGATTATTCCTCGGACGGCCTCGGCGTCTACAGCCTGATGGCGTCTGGCAGCTGGGGAAAAGCCTCCGGGGAATACGCGGGCACATCGCCGACGCATTTGGACGCCTGGTCGAAAATTCAACTGGGCTTCGCCGCTCCCGTAACAGCCGGCACGGGCAGCTACGCCGTCAATGCCGTCGCCAACGGCTACAACATCCTGAAGATAGCGACATCCGACCCGAACCAGTATTTTCTGGTGGAAAACCGCCAGTGCGCGAGCTTTGACGCCGGCATGTATTACTATGGTATTACGACCGGCGGCATCGCGGTTTATCACATCGATATGAGCGTCACCACCGATAACGACAACGAAACGCGCAAGCTCGTCGATTTGGAGGAAGCGAACCAGGTTGCGTACGGCGGCTGCCAGCTTGACGATGACAACGCGAAAAATTACGCG
>DAITOC010000269.1:0-2254 GCA_036834305.1 Clostridiales bacterium | reverse complement strand
CGTTGACCCCCAAGTTCAAAGCCATTCTCGACAAATTCGGCGATAAACCCGAGGCGCTCAAGCAAGCGGGCATCGCCTACGCCATTGACCAGATTGTGGATTTAATCACCAACGGCGTCAGGGGAATTCATGTTTACACCATGAACAAACCGGACGTCGCGGAAAAAATAATGGAAAACCTTTCGGATATATTAAAAGTCAGCCGATAGCCAAGCGAAACCCGCGGTTTTATACCGCTCAAAGGCTGCTGTGGCGATATAGTTCCGCTTTCGACCCAAGCGGTTTGCACCGCGGATAATTCAAGGGTGGATAATGATGAGTTTAAGAGAACTGCTGCAAAAAAGAATTGTGTTTGTGGACGGCGCCATGGGTACCTTCCTGCAGGCGCGCGGACTCGAGCCCGGCGAACTGCCGGAGAGCATGAACTTCAGAAACCCTGAATTAATCACGGAAATACACACAGCCTATCTGAACGCGGGCTGCGATATCGTCACCGCCAACACGTTCGGCGCGAACTCGCTTAAACTGGCGGGTACCGGCCTTGCCGTGGAGGATACCGTAGCGGCCGCGCTGCGCAACGCGAAGGCGGCGGTGAAATGTGCCGGAGGCGCCCAAAAATGCTATATCGCGCTGGATATGGGGCCGACCGGCAAGCTGCTCGAACCTTTCGGCGAGCTTTCTTTTGAGGAGGCTGTCGCGGTCTACGCCGAGCAGGCGATAGCCGGGGAGCGGCACGGGGCGGATTTGGTCATCGTTGAAACGATGACGGATACCTATGAGATGAAGGCGGCCATCCTGGCCGTTAAAGAAAACACGAACCTGCCCGTTTTCGCCACCTTTTCTTTTGACGAAAGAGGAAAGCTGCTCACCGGCGGAGACCTTGCCTGCGCCGTGGCGCTGCTCGAAGGCCTCGGTGTGGACGCCCTGGGTATCAACTGCGGCCTCGGCCCCAAAAAGATAAAGACCTTTATTGAGCAGCTCGTCGGCCTCGCTTCCGTGCCGGTGCTGATTACTCCCAACGCCGGCATGCCGGTTTTGGTGGACGGCAAAACCGTTTTTGAAGTGGAACCGGGCGATTTCGCGGCTGACATGCTTGAAATGGCGCTCGCCGGCGTCCGGGTGCTCGGGGGCTGCTGTGGCACAACCCCGGCTCACATCGCGAAAACCATTGAGCTTTGCCAAGGCGTGGAGCCGAAACCCTTAACGGACAAAGCGATTACAGTCGTTTCCTCTTACTCAAAAACCTGCGTCATCGGCGGTAAACCCGTTTTAATCGGCGAGCGTATCAACCCGACCGGCAAGAAAAAACTCAAAGAAGCCCTTTTAAAAGGCGATATCGACTATGTTGTGGAGCAGGGCATTGCCCAGCAGGAAGCGGGCGCCCATATCCTGGATGTCAATGTCGGCATGCCGGGCATCAACGAAGGCGATACCATGGTCCGGGTGGTCAAAGATTTGCAGATGTCTCTGACTCTTCCGCTGCAGATCGACACTTCCGACGCCGAAGTCATGGAAAAAGCCCTTCGTATCTACAACGGCAAACCGCTGATAAATTCCGTCAACGGCAAAGAGGAAGAGATGAATAAGATCTTTCCGCTTGCTAAAAAATACGGCGGCGTCCTCGTCGCTCTGGCTTTGGACGAAAACGGAATACCCGAGACGGCGCAGGAAAGGCTGGCAATTCTTGAGAAAATTGTTGCAAGAGCCTCGGAATTCGGCATTGAAAAAAAGAATATCGTCGCCGACGCGTTGACCTTGACGGTCGGCGCCTCGCCCGACGCCGCGAAAATTACGCTTGACACGCTTACCCTGATTCGGAAGAAACTCGGTGTGAGAACCGTATTGGGCGTATCAAATGTGTCGTACGGCCTGCCGCAAAGGGATGTCATTAACGCGACCTTTTATGCCCAGGCGCTCTCGCGCGGGCTCAACGCGGCGATTATCAATCCGTTGTCAGCCGCCATGATGAACACCTACTTCTCTCATAACGCTTTGAACGGCCATGACCGCCTTTGCGCGGATTATGGCCGGTATATCGAGGCGCTGACGCAACAGGAGGCGGTCATTGACGAGGGAGCCGTTACTCTTTTCGGCGCGATAACAGGCGGCTTGACGCAAAGGGCTTACAGCCTGACCATGGAGGAACTGAAAAACAGCGAGCCCCAACGGGTTATCGCTGAAATCCTTGTACCGGCGCTCAACGAAGTTGGCAAAGGGTTTGAAAATAAAACACTGTTCCTGCCGCAACTTAGAA
>DAITOC010000268.1:0-2261 GCA_036834305.1 Clostridiales bacterium | reverse complement strand
CCGTTAAAATCTGGGTTTATTACCATTTCGTCCTCTCTCCTCGCCATTGCCGTCGGTCTTTTGCTCGGGCTTGTCATTATGCTCATATCCAACCCGGACCAGGCCCTCGACGGTTTCGCGATGATCATCAAAGGCGGTTTTGAAGACGGAATGGCCGGCATCGGCCAGGTGCTTTATTACGCCACTCCAATTCTGCTAACAGGCCTATCGGTTGGCTTCGCTTTTAAGACGGGCTTGTTTAACATCGGCGCGTCGGGGCAATTCATCATCGGCGCGTTCGCCGCCGTCTATATCGGCGTGAAATGGACTTGGATGCCCGGTAATCTGCATTGGCTTGCCGCTTTAACCGGAGCCTTCGTGTTCGGGGCATTGTGGGGATTCCTGCCCGGGCTTCTGAAAGCGTTTTTTAATGTGCATGAAGTCATCTCGTCGATCATGATGAACTACATCGGCATGAGCCTTGTCAATATGCTCGTCAAAAGAACCGTTTACGACCAGCTTACCAACAGGTCACAGGCCGTCGCCTTTTCCGCCAATATACCCAAGTGGGGCCTCAACGAGGTTTTCCCATACTACAGCATGAACGGGGGCATTATCGTCGCTCTGCTGTTTGTCGCCGTCGTATATATCGTATTGAATAAAACAACATTCGGGTATGAGTTGAAGGCGTGCGGGTTTAACCCCAACGCGAGCAAATACGCGGGTATCAACGCAAAACGCAATATTGTTTTATCAATGGTCATCGCGGGCGCGTTGTCGGGCGCCGGCGGCGGGCTTTTGTACCTTGCCGGTTCCGGCAAATTTATCGAAGTGGTCGACGCGTTGGCTCCGGAAGGGTTTAACGGCATACCGGTGGCTCTTCTCGGCCTATCCAACCCGATAGGCATCCTTTTCGCCGCCTTGTTTATCGCGAGCATTACAGTGGGCGGTTTCAACCTCCAGCAGTATGAGTTTGTTCCCGAGGTCATCAATATTATCACCGCCTCCATTATCTACTTCAGCGCTTTCGCGTTGATCTTCAAATCGTTTATCGGCAAACTGTTGACCGGGAGGCGCCGGCCCGCCGTCGGTCCCGATCAAAACGACTCGGAGGGGCCGGCGGCCGACGCCCCAACCTCAACGCCCGAACCGCGCATAGAACCGTCGGAAGGTGGTGGAGCCATATGACGGCGGCACAGCTGCTGTATTTCCTCGCGCAGCAAACCATGTTCTTTTCCATACCCTTGCTGGTCGTCGCTCTCGGCGGCATGTTTTCCGAACGCAGCGGCGTGGTCAACATCGCGCTCGAAGGGATCATGATTATCGGCGCTTTTGCCGGCGTATTGGTCATCTACTCTTTTCAGGAAACCATGCACGGCCAACTTTTGCTCCTGCTCGCGCTTTTGGTTGCTGCGGCGTCCGGGCTTGTGTTTTCGCTGCTTCACGCTTACGCCGCCATCAACATGAAAGCGGACCAGGTCATCAGCGGCACGGCGTTGAACATGATCGCCCCTGCTTTAGCCATCTTTGTGGCGAGAATGATCCGTTCCGTGCAGCAGATTCCGTTTAAAAACCGGTTCCATATCAAATCGGTTCCGCTGTTGGGCAAAATACCCGTGCTCGGGCCGATGCTTTTTCAAAACGCTTATATAACAACCTATATCGGCTTTGGTATTCTGGTGCTCTCGTCAATCATTCTGTATAAAACCAGGTTCGGGATGCGGTTGAGAGCTTGCGGTGAACACCCCCAGGCGGCGGATTCCGTCGGCATCAATGTGTACAAAATCCGCTATGCCGGCGTTCTTGTTTCAGGTATGCTCGGCGGCATCGGCGGTTTGGTTTTTTGGCTTTGGCTGTCCTGATATTCGGCCAATGGAAGCCGTGGCGCATTTTCTTTTCCGCGCTCTTTTTCGGCGTTTTAAAAACAATCGCGGCCGTATACTCCGTAATTCCCATTATGCAGGAATGGTCGATATCAAACGACATATACAAGATGGTCCCTTATATTGCCACGCTCGTCGTTCTCGTGTTTTCATCAAGGTCATCGCAGGCGCCCAGGGCGTCCGGGCAGCCTTACGATAAGAGTGGAAGATAATCGAAATGCTTTTCAACGGTTTCCCGCAGTGTTATAATAGGCTTATTCAATGACAAAAAGGAATTCGGTCTGTTTGGAAAGGGAAGTGACCGGTATGAGGACGGTTGACATTATTAAGGCCAAGCGGGACGGCCGGGCCCTATCAAAAGACGAATTGCGATATTTTATCGGCGGTTTCACTAAAGGG
>DAITOC010000267.1:0-2270 GCA_036834305.1 Clostridiales bacterium | reverse complement strand
AATAAAAAACACAATGTAGACATCATCGTTGACCGTCTGGTCATCGCACCGGATATTCGAAGCAGACTTGCCGATTCCATCGAAACAGCCACCTCTCTTACCGGAGGCCTTCTTCTTATCGATATTGTGGACGGGGAAGAAATGCTCTTCTCGCAGAATTACGCCTGCCCGGAACACGGCGTCAGCGTGGAAGAACTGACCCCGCGCATGTTTTCGTTTAACAATCCGTTCGGCGCTTGCCCCACCTGCGCTGGCTTAAGCGTCTTCATGAAACCGGACCCAGATTTGATTATTCCTGATAAGAACTTGTCCCTGCGGTCGGGCGCGATAAAAGCGAACGGCTGGTCGATTGCCGAAGGCGGGACAATCGCGCAGATGTATTACGAAGGCCTGGCGGCGCATTACGGGTTTTCCGTTGACACGCCGGTTAAAGACCTTTCGGCGGATGCCTTGAACGCTATTCTCTATGGCACGCAAGGTAAAAAAATAACATTGCACAGGCGCAACGAATACGGCAGCGGAACCTATCTGACCGAATTCGAAGGCCTTGTCAACAATATGGAGCGACGGTACAGGGAAACGACAAGCGACTGGGCAAGGGCAGAAATTGAACAATGTATGTCCGCGGTTCGGTGCCCCGCCTGTAACGGCGCGCGGCTTCGAAAAGAATCCCTTTGCGTTACCGTTGGCGGAATTAATATTGATGTGCTTACACATAAGCCCATCAACAAAGCTCTCGAATTCATTAAGAATCTGAAGTTGACAAAGCGCGAAGAATTGATCGCGCGCTTGATTATAAAGGAAATAGCGGAAAGGCTGGTTTTCCTCAGCAGTGTCGGCCTTGATTACCTGACTCTCTCGCGCTCATCGGGCAGCCTCTCGGGCGGCGAAAGCCAGCGTATCCGGCTGGCCACGCAAATCGGCTCGTCGTTGGTGGGCGTCTTGTACATTCTTGATGAACCGAGCATCGGCCTGCACCAGAGCGATAACGCGAAACTGCTGGCCACGCTGCGAAAACTGAGAGATTTGGGAAACACGCTCATCGTTGTCGAGCACGATGAGGAAACGATGTACGCGGCCGATTATATTGTCGACATCGGCCCGGGAGCGGGCATTCACGGCGGTGAGGTGGTATGCGCGGGAACGGTTGAGGACATCAAACGCTGTGAAGCATCCCTGACCGGCCAATATTTAAGCGGTAAACGGACGATTCCTGTTCCGGACGAACGAAGAAAAGGGAACGGCAGGGAACTCGTCGTTTACGGAGCGAGTGAAAACAATCTTGACAATATCAATGTGGCGATTCCCCTCGGCGAGTTTGTCGCGGTGACCGGCGTGTCGGGGTCCGGCAAATCGTCCCTTGTCAATGAAATACTCTATAAAAGGCTTGCCACGGAACTCAACGGAGCCAAAAAGGTTTCCGGCGCTCACAGAGACATGAAAGGTTTCGATGCTCTCGACAAGGTTATTGATATTGACCAGTCGCCCATAGGAAGGACACCGCGCTCAAACCCCGCCACCTATACGGGTGTCTTTACCGATATCCGCGAATTGTACGCGTCCACCACGGACGCCAAGACGCGCGGTTACAAAGCGAACCGGTTTTCTTTCAATGTGAAGGGCGGCCGCTGCGAAGCTTGCCAGGGCGACGGTATCGTAAAAATTGAGATGCACTTTCTGGCCGATGTGTATGTGCCCTGCGAGGTGTGTAAAGGTGCCCGCTATAACCGTGAAACGCTTGAAGTCAGATACAAAGGCAAATCGATATACGATGTGCTGGAAATGACGGTTGAGGAAGGCCTGGCTTTTTTCGGGAGTATTTCGAAGATTCAGCGAAAATTGCAGACGCTTTACGATGTCGGCCTCGGCTACATCAAAATCGGCCAGCCCGCGACAACGCTGTCCGGCGGCGAGGCGCAAAGAGTGAAACTCTCCACGGAACTGTCAAAACGCGCCACGGGCAAGACCATTTATTTTCTCGACGAACCCACGACGGGCTTGCACGCCGCGGATGTGCACCGGCTGATCAATGTGCTTCAGAAACTTGTCGACGCGGGCAATACGGTGGTTGTCATCGAGCATAATCTTGATGTCATAAAAACAGCCGATTATATCATCGACCTGGGGCCTTACGGCGGCGACAGGGGGGGCAAAATTGTGGCGCAGGGGACACCGGAAGCCGTTGCCGCAAATCCGGATTCGTTGACAGGCCAATATTTAATAGAATACCTCTCGGACAATAAGCAAAAGGAAGGATTCACAACGCATGA
>DAITOC010000266.1:0-2277 GCA_036834305.1 Clostridiales bacterium | reverse complement strand
GCCTTTTGCCGAGCCTTTTGAAATGTTTTACCGCGCACCCGACCGGCGCGCTGAAACTGAAGCATTGGCAAACCCACAGCGACCAAGCTGAAATGGGGACGAGTTTGGATTTCCCCGTGCTGCCCGAGGACTCGGCGTAACGGCCGATATATTTGCTCGTAATCAGATTTTTTTCACCGTTGGCCATACGTCTGATATAGTCCGCATAGTCTTCGTATGCGGAAAACGGGACGATCCGCTGATAATCCTCGATGGAGCGGACATCCCGAAAACGGTTCCTTTTACCGTAATCCGTGTTTTTATTGGTACGCATCAGGTTTTTCAGTATCATCCGTTGCATTTGATTAGCGTGCGCGGCATAAAATCCGAGTTTCGCGTGCTCTGCTTTACCAAGACCGCCGCCGATTTCGGCCATGATACGGCCGGTTACTTTTCCCGCCAAATTTGTATACCCCTTTTGGTTTGTCTGAAGCAGACGTCATATTTATTGCAATTCAGATTATATCATATATTACCTCTTTTTCAATAGAATTAGCGATATAGCATACAAAACTATACAATATATGATAATTTGCTGAGTTTTCTTTGTTTTGTTGATACTGTTTTGCCGCATTACTTGCGAAAACACGATGGCGGTGCTATAATAAATCGAATACAGCGCAATCATTTGTGGGGGGTTTTTCAGTGGTTTATGATGTAGCGGTCATCGGCGCCGGCGTCGTCGGTTCGTTGATAGCCCGCGAGTTGGGGCGGTACAATATAAAGGCCGTTCTGCTCGAAAAATGCGGCGATGTGGCGATGGGAACAACAAAGGCCAACAGTGCTATCGCGCATGCCGGTTTCGATGCGAAACCGGGCTCGTTGAAGGCGAAAATGAATCTCGAAGGCATTAAAATGATGGAGTATGTCTGCGGCGAACTGTCGGTTCCTTACAAAGACATCGGCTCCCTCGTCGTCGCGTTCAACGAGGAAGAAATGGGCACGCTCACCGAACTTCTTGAAAGGGGCAGGAAAAACGGCGTGCCCGGCCTTGAAATCGTCGGGCAGGATAGACTGCGGGAGATGGAGCCCAACATAAACCTCAACGCCGTCGGCGCCCTGTACGCTCCCACCGCGGCGATTATCGGCCCTTACGAGTTGGCCATTGCCGCCGTTGAAAACGCCGTGACCAACGGCGTTGAATTCATCCGTAATTTCGAGGTCAAGGCTGTTGAAACACAAGAAGACGGAACAACCGTCATTCGTTCGGCATACAATGTAATCCAAGCAAAATTTGTCATCAATTCCGCCGGTGTGTTCGCCGACGATATCGCGGCGATGACAGGTGACGGCGGTTATAAGATCGTTTCACGGAAAGGCGAGTATTTCCTGCTTGACCAGAGCGTGGGCGGTCTGGTCAAGCATGTCGTCTTCCAGTGCCCGAGCAAAATGGGCAAAGGCGTGCTCATATCGCCGACCGTTCACGGCAACATCCTCATCGGCCCGAACGCCGTCGACATTGAAGATAAAGAAGACTGCTGTACGACGGCCGAAGGAGCCGTTGAGATTCTGGAGAAGGCGAGGCGCTCCATCGCGAACCTGAGCACCCGCGATATGATTACCTCCTTCGGCGGCTTAAGAGCCCACAGCGTTACGGAAGACTTTATTATTGAACGCAGCGAATCAAACCCGAACATTATCCACCTCATCGGCATCGAGTCGCCCGGCCTTACCGCCGCGCCGGCCATCGCCGTCTATGTGCGGGACATGCTTCTTTCTTTTGCCGGAAAATTTGAAGAAAATACCGCCTTTGACCCGATTCGCCCGAAACCGCTTCGTTTCCATGAACTCAGCGACGAGGAACGCCGCAAGGCGATTGAGAGGAACAAAGCCTACGGCCGCGTGATCTGCCGCTGTGAGGGCATCACGGAGGGGGAAATTCTCGACGCGATTCACGCGCCGGCGGGCGCCCGCGATGTCGATGCCGTCAAGCGCAGAACAAGGGCCGGCATGGGCCGTTGCCAGGGCGGCTTTTGCGGCTCGAAAGTTGTCGAAATCCTCGCGAGGGAACTCGGCGTTGAACTTAACGAAGTAACAAAATTCGGCGGCGACTCTAAAATTTTGTTTGAGAAGACGAAATGAGGGCTATAGAATGTTAAATTACGATTTGGTTGTTGTCGGCGGGGGACCGGCGGGTATGGCCGCGGCCCTCAAAGCGAGGGAGTGCGGTGTCAAGAGCATCGTCGTTCTCGAAAGGGCCGAAACGCTCGGCGGAATTCTTGAACAGTGCATTCATAC
>DAITOC010000265.1:0-2289 GCA_036834305.1 Clostridiales bacterium | reverse complement strand
TGCGCCAAGCGGCTGCCGAGATACGCCGGGTAGCCTTCCTCACCGGGCATTTCTTCGAGCCGGCCGGACATTTCGCGAAGAGCCTCAGCCTAGCGCGATGTGGAGTCGGCCATAAGCGCGACCGAGTACCCCATATCGCGGAAGTATTCGGCGATGGTAATCCCGGTGTAGATGGACGCCTCCCTGGCCGCGACCGGCATATCGGATGTGTTGGCAATTAACACGGTTCTTTCCATCAGCGATTTGCCCGTATGCGGGTCGATGAGTTCGGGAAACTCGTTGAGAACGTCGGTCATCTCATTGCCGCGCTCCCCGCAGCCGATGTATACGACAATTTCCGCTTCGGCCCATTTTGCCAATTGATGCTGAATCACCGTTTTCCCGCTGCCGAACGGCCCGGGTATCGCGGCCACGCCGCCCTTCGCAATCGGGAAGAGGGAATCAATCACCCTCTGGCCGGTGACGAGGGGAGTTTTCGGCGAGATTTTTTGTTTATACGGCCTGCCTACGCGGACCGGCCAGGTTTGCATAAGATGAACCGGTACAATATCCCCCGCGGGAGTTCGTATCGCGCAGACTTCGTCGGTCACCCTGAAATCGCCTTCGCGGACGGATTGAATCACGCCTTCCGCTTTTACCGGAACCAGAATTTTATGCGTGACAGCGTCGGTTTCGTTAACCACCCCGATGACATCGCCGCCGCTGACGCTGTCCCCGGCGTTTTTCACCGGCACAAAATGCCAGAGCTTTTCCCTGTCAAGCGACGGAACCTCAATCCCCCTGGGGAGGTTATTGCCCGCGCTTTCCCGGATGACATTCAGCGGCCTTTGAATGCCGTCAAAAATACCGCCTATCAAGCCCGGCCCGAGTTCGACGCTCAGGGGCTCACCCGTCGATTCCACGGGCGCGCCGGTCGCGAGGCCCGAAGTCTCCTCATAAACCTGTATGGACGCCCGGTCCTCATGCATTTCTATGATTTCGCCGATAAGCCGGCTTTCGCTGACCCGTACAACGTCAAACATGTTGCTGTCCTTCATACCGGACGCGATAACAAGCGGACCGGAGATTTTGGTGATCATTCCTTTGCTCATTCGATTCAAACCTTTCCCGTAACCAACTCATTCAAAAACTCATATATATTTCATTCTTCCGAAAGGATATCCGACCCGACGGCTTGTTCAACAAACTTGCTCACTTGTGCCATACCCAATCCGCCGTCTCCTGATATATCGGGTATCGGTATAATCGCGGGCAGCAACAAAGACCGGAACCGTTCCAATTCCGGTTCTATCGCGCCGGCGAGCGATTCGGTAATGAATACAACGCCATACCCGTTTTGGGCAACCTCCCGGATCATCCGTATCGCGGCGGAGGGTTCCTCGGCAACATAAGCGGCAAGGCCCGCGGCCGCGAACCCCGAAACGCTGCCTTTATCGCCGATAACCGCGGTTTTAAACATAAACAGCTCTCACTCTCTGGCGTACGATGTCCGCCGGAAGTCGGTTTTGTTTTGCCGAAAGGATAATGCGGGCGTTTTTAATTTCCATCTCTTTATGAATAAAGTAAGCGATAATCGGGCTCATACCAAGAGCCGTGAATTTCGCCGCCTGCACTTTTTGCGTAATCGTGTCGTCGCACCACTTCTCAAAGGCATCCAGCCCGCGTTTGAGATGTTCCCCCGCTTCTTCGTAAAACGAAGCCGAAAGATACTCCGCCAGCCGTTCTTCCCCCGCCAAGGCCGCCTCGGCGAGTTCGTCGTTGTCAATCATTCCGCTGTCGCATAAGGTATTGACGGTATATTCACGATCCCTGCCGGTTTTTGCGCACCTTGCCGCCGTTTTAATATTGGCCGCCGCGCAGAAAAACGAAGTAATTTCGCTGAGCATCGTGTCGCCCGCTTTTTCCGACAAGCGCCGTTTTGTGTTTAACGCGGCCACATCCAGGGCTATATCCGCCAGCCCGGGGTTGTTTAAGCGGACAATCGCGTCATACGCTTGTTCCGCGGGGGAACGCAAATAATCGGGCAGAAGCCCGTATTCGTTTTTTTCGACCGCTTCTTCAATCAGCGAGCTTTCCGTAACGGCAGGCCGCAAAAAAAAATCGAAGGCTTTTTTTCGCGCCGCCCAAGCCTTTAGGGCGGCCTTCAGGTTGAAAAAGTCGTTTGTTACAATCAGCGTTTCGATTTCCCCAGTATCCGGCACGGACTCGGTCAAAAGCTGCCAGGTTTTTACGCTTTCGTTTTCAAGCATGGCGGAAAAATCCGCGCTGTTTTCCGGCATTTTCCAGCCT
>DAITOC010000264.1:0-2290 GCA_036834305.1 Clostridiales bacterium | reverse complement strand
GCGGTATGCGTTCCCTGTTCCGTCTCGCGGCTCCCGACGCGGCGGGCACCTGCGCGCGTTCCGTTTTAATAACGGTCGAACATCTGCTGATACCGGAAGGCTTTCGCAAATCGGGCAGTTCCGGCGACATGGCCTTTGCCGCTTACGGAACGATACACGGCATGGTTCTGCCTATTCTTCTTTATCCATCCGCCCTGCTGACATCGCTGTCGGGCTTGCTGATACCCGAGCTGGCCCGCCTGCGCTCAACGAGTCAGCAGGAAAAAATAAACCGTATAACCGCCCGCGTGCTTCAAATCGCCCTGCTGTTTTCCCTCGGGGTCGCCGGTTTGCTTTACGCCTTCGCGGATAACCTGTCGCTGGCCGTATACCATAAGGAAGATCCCGCGTTTTACATCCGCCTGCTGGCTCCCCTCGTGCCGCTGATGTATCTCGACACGGTTACCGACGGCATTCTGAAAGGGCTTGACCAGCAACTTTACTCCATGGCCTATAACATCCTTGACTCTTCGCTTTGCGTCCTGCTGGTGTATACCCTTCTGCCTGTCTACGCCGTCAAGGGGTATATCTTTATTCTGTTCGCGAGCGAAGCGCTTAATTTCTTTCTGAGTTTTCGCCGTTTGATTAGCGTCACGACACTGGAGGTCCGAATCTTTGACTGGATTATCAAGCCGCTCGCGAGTGTCATTTGCTCCGTTTTGATCGGCAAGGCGTTTTTGGGCAACGTATTTCCGTTGCCGGGCAAAGCGGGCGCCGCGTTTTCGCTTGCCGCCGGCATGGGCGTTTATATTCTACTCTTGTTTCTCGTCGGTTGTATATCGGGAAAAGACCTCAAACAGCTGAAAACCGTTGCCGTCGCCTGAAAGTCACCGCGTCATCTCCAGGAACTCTTGTTCGCTGATCACCGGTATGCCCAACGCGTTGGCTTTTGTCAGCTTGCTGCCCGCGTCCTCACCGGCGAGAACATAAGTGGTCTTCGCGGAAACCGAAGAGGATACTTTCCCGCCTAGTTTTTCGATCATTTCCGTCGCTTCGGTTCTTGAAAACGTCGGCAGCGTTCCCGTCAAGACAAAGATCATCCCTTCAAAACGGCTGCCGGCCGCCTCTTTCAGGGAGTTCATGTTCAAACCGAGTTCCTTCAGTTGAGTTATCAGTTCTTTCGTTTGAGACAGCGCGAAATACCCGGCGACGCTTTCGGCCATAACGGAACCGAACCCCTCGATGCCCGAAATCTCCTCGACGGACGCGCTCGTCAACCGGTCCATATTCCCGAATTGAGCCGCTAAGAGTTTGGCGGCTTTCTGACCGATATGACGGATGCCCAAAGCGAAAATGAGCCTTGATAAATCGTTTTCCTTAGATGTGTCGACCGCGTTTCTCAGGTTGGCCGCCGATTTTTCGGCGAACCGCTCGAGTTCCGCGATTTTGGCGAAGTCAAGGCGGTATATGTCGGCGACGCTCCGAAGCATTCTCTCGCCGACGAGCCTTTCGAGGATGCCCTCGCCGAGGCCTTCGATATCCATAGCGTCGCGCGAACAAAAATGGATCAACAGCCGTAACAGTTGAGCGGGGCAGTCGGGGTTGACGCAGCGCACGGCCGCCTCGCCTTGTTCGCGGATGACCGCCGTACCGCAGGACGGGCATTGTCCCGGTAAAAAATACGGCTGCGCGCCTTCGCCGCGTTCGGCGACGGACAAGACCTCGGGAATGATGTCGCCCGCTTTGCGGATAATAACCATATCACCGATACGGATGTCCTTGTCGGCAATATAGTCCTGGTTGTGAAGAGACGCCCTGCCCACTGTCGTGCCGGCAATCAATACCGGTTCAAGAACGGCCGTCGGCGTTAAGGCGCCCGTCCGGCCGACATTGATTTCAATATCGAGAAGTTTCGTCTTCTTTTCTTCCGGCGGGTATTTGTAAGCCACGGCCCATTTCGGGAATTTCGAGGTGCTGCCCAATAAGCCTCTTTGGTCAAAACGGTTGACTTTAATCACGGCGCCGTCGATGTTGTAAGGAAGAGAGGCTCTTGACTCGCCGATGCGGCGTATTTCCTCTATTGCTTTCTCCATGCTGTCGAATTCGTTATAGAACGGAATGACCGCGAGCCCCAGGCTTTTCAAGAAGTCCAACGAGCTTTTATGGTTATCAAGGGTTTCCCCTTCGATTTGCTGGATGTTGAAAACAAAGATATCGAGTTTACGCTGCGCGGTGATTTTCGGGTTTTTCTGCCGCAGAGAACCGGCCGCGGCGTTTCGCGGGTTTTTAAACGGTTTCTCCTCGTTTTGCT
>DAITOC010000263.1:0-2298 GCA_036834305.1 Clostridiales bacterium | reverse complement strand
CGGCATCGAGAGGTTTTCTCTTTGTGAGAAGCGTTACAGCTTCCAAAAGGCCGATTTTTATCCCGGTTTTTTCACCGATATAAAGGATACTTTCCATATTAAAACTCTTTGCCACGATGTTCAGCTTATCCTTGTAAGCGTTAATCAACTCAACGGTCGCGTCCCTGTCTTTTTCCCCCGAGCCTTTCAATTCCAAAACAATTTCTTTTTGAAAGCCTTTGCCGGCCAGGTATTCAAACATCTCAAAGGCTTTGGGCACGGTGGTTTTCTGGTGCAGCCTTTGGTTGATAATCGCGCGGATTCGCTGCGAGTCCGGAAGAAGCAAAGCGCGGTTTCTTAAGCTTTTATAATACAACTCGGCGTTGTGGATATCCATCAGGCGAAGCTCGTCATAGGTCATTTCGCTGATATTTTTATTATACTTTGTCTTTGTCATAGTCTTCACATTGGCATCGTGAAGAACGACAAGCTGGTTGTCGCCTGTGAGCCTGATATCACACTCAAAGCCTTTCATCCTCTCGTATTTGCCTGCGCCCGTAATCTCCAAAACCGATTCGAGGGCTTCCATACCGTTGTCGACATGGTTATAGCCTAACTTTTCGGGGCTGCCGACATTCATTCTGTGCGCGATGTAATACAGGCCGGGGGAGCCGTTTGCCGGAATCATCGTTTTTCCTCCTAAAAATAATAACAGAGATATTATATCATAAAACCCCGTAGTTTTATTAACAGTGACGAATTATAAAGCCATCGGCCGGACAAAGGCTTCGGTTCCCTTGACTCGGAACCGCCGTAACAGGCTATGACGTCGCTTGGGAAACCGGACACCGGCGGAAGGCGGGTTGGAAACGCGGTTTGGTATGAACAAGCCGGAGCGTCAAAGCGCTCCGGCTCATGCTGTTCCTTCTTTATGAATAACAGGTTCTATTGATGATGATCTGCTTGAGTTCGTCGGACAGTTGGTTGTAATAGGCGCAGTAGCCGGCCACACGAACCATCAGATACGGGTATTTGCCGGGGTTGTGGTAAGCGTCGATGAGAATCTGCCGGTTGATGATGTTGGGCTGGAATTGCATACCGCCTTTGGTAAGAAACGTCTTAAAAATGGCGGCAAGGTTCCGTATCCCCTCCCGGCCCTGGAACAGGGAGGCGTCGATGGTAAAGGTCACCGTGGTGCCGTTCCACGCGTAATCGGTGAAGTTGGCTTGGGCCACCGCGTTCAGGGACGAAAACAGGTCGTTGGCTTCCATGCCGTAATGCGGAATAACGCTGTTGGCCAAGGGCACGCCTTTCAGCCTGCCCGACGGGAGGGCCGGTGTCTTTTTGCCGTATCTGTCCGAGGTGTTCAACGCGTAATAGCCGGGGGAATAAACGCCGTTGCGAGGGCAGTTTTTAACGGAAGCCAGAGCTTTGTTATAGATTTCCATTGTCTTTGACACCCACCGGGCAGCCTCGGGACTCGAGTCGTCGCCGAACTTCGGTACAGCGAGCAAATCCGACCGGACTTTCTGGTTAAACTCACCTTCGAAATTATTCTCAATGGCTTCGATAACCTGTTCCATCGTATACAACTTTTTCTTGAAGACAACTTCATCGAGTGCGTGAAGGGAATCCGCAGCGTCGGTGACACCAACACCTTGGATGCCGCTGCTGTTGAAAAACGCTCCGCCCTCATAGACATCTTTACCGGTCTCGACACAGTTTTTATACAGCGAAGATGCCAGAGGCGTAATAAACCCCTTTTGGAGTTCTGCCTCGATTTTTTGATGATCGGCAAGGATCGCGGCTGTCAGGGCGTTCAGGCGATTTTGGAAACGGTCAAGCAATTCTTCCATGCTTGAAGGCGGATCGTAAACAAACAGGCCTTTTTCGGCGTCGTGTTCTTTTACTTTTTGCTCATTGATGTTGAGCAGATATCTTGAAACGGCATTGTTGCCTTTGAGCGTGTATTCCAGTGTTCTGGTTCTGATTTTTTCCTGCCGGGTCCGCTTGTCAAAATTCCACAAATTGTGCTCGTGCCCTTTGACCGCCTGGAGAAGAGGCAGTGTCAAATTGACATTCGCGCAGTCGGTGTTGCCGAAATGGTCGTCGGACGCGTTGGGTTCGACACAACCGACGATGGCATAGTTTCTCGCGTGTTCGATCGTCGTATCGTAATGCCTCATAAGGGTATCAATATAGATATTGTCGCTGAACAGCTCAGGCATCGGACAGCCGTTGATATAGATTTCCGCGAGCCTGTCTAAGTAACGTTGGGGGCTGCCCTCGTGAATACGCGCTGTCATGTTGATTGCCAAC
>DAITOC010000262.1:262-2300 GCA_036834305.1 Clostridiales bacterium | reverse complement strand
GCATAGGTGTTCACATGGTCGTGGCCAAAAAACATGGCCGTGACGTCGCCCTGCGCTTTTACCGCGTCAAACAAACCGCCGTTTGTCCTGGAAGGATAGGCGCCTTCGCCGAGCTCACCGGAAAGCGTCATCTCGGGGTTGAGGACATAAAACTTCCCGCCGACCGCGACGGCGCCTTCGGTCCCGAACGGCACTTCCGAAAAGGTGTTATACACCTCCGGGATAACGATATGCTGGAACATCATGGATTCTACCGGGACACCGCCGTTGGCGGCTTTCAATTCGTTGCTTTTGCCGACATACCAGTCAATCTGGCTCTGCCGGACATAGTCGTAGCCCCCGTTGACATCGTCATATGTTCCCGAGTCGATAAACCATAGGTTATAGGCGACTTTATCCTGGTTTTTGGAAGAATAAATGGGAACATTATAATTGCCCACTCCGTAAACATCTTCCCCCTCGTCATAAGCGACACAGTTGTCATAGGCCATGTACATTTGCATCTGCTTTTCTTTTGTCGTACCGCCCTCGTCGTCATGGTTGCCGAATGTAACCGCCACGGGTACGCCGGCTTCCTTAAAGATAGTCATGATTTTCCCAATGGCGTTTTCAGTCAGTTCGTCGGTTCGGGACATGGAACCGAAAATGTTATCGCCAGTCAGCACGACGAGATCCGGCTTGATGTCGGCTACGACTTTTTTCAAAAACCTCGAGGTCGGAAGCATCAACCCGGGGCCGTCCTGGATATCGGCTACCTGCATAATCGTGAACTTGCCGTCTTCTTGAAACTGCAAATAGGCGGCTTCCGCCGGCGTCAGCGCCGACGCGGAAGGTAAAACAGGAATGAACAGCAAGACGGCCAAGAGGGCGGAGAGTGTTTTTGATAATCTTTTTTTCATAATGTTTACTCCTTTCAACACAGTTCCGATGACTGTTTTCATCTTACCATGGTTAACGATTGCTGTCAATAAAAGGCGGTTTGGCGCTCTCTGTAGCATCCCGTGTTTGACAAGCAAATGCTGAAAAAATATAATGATTGCGTTATCAGAAATGCGGAAACGGTGGCAAGAGTAGCGAACAACTGACGCGCCGCCCGCCCGAAAGAATGACAGTACGGTATAAAGGTAACCTTTGACATAAAAAAATTGACAAACTGTATCATAATATAGGTAGATTTACGGTTTGCGATTTGTTATAATAAACGAAAAGCGAGCGGGGAGTGCAACGATTGGAAGAAAAAACAAAAGCGGAAGAGGTCTTGGCGGAAGACGAAGCGCTTGAAGAAGAACTTGAGGAGATCGCGAAGAAAAACAAAAGGTACTTAAAACCGAAGGAGATTTTTGCCTATCTTTTGGCCGATTTCGTGGGCGGCAGCAGCAACGCGGTCAATCTTCAGTTCTATTGGATGAATTTCTTTAATATCACCGGCGCCCAATACGCGCGCCTGTCTTTTTTTACCAGCGCGTTTGACGCTTTGGACGATCCGATATCCGGCTTTATCATCGACCGCACAAGAACACGGTGGGGCCATTTCCGGCCGTATCTCGTCATCATACTGCCCCTCTCCATGATCTCGGTTTTTTTAAGTTATACATTGTTTCCGGGCGTATCCACCCCGTTTGAAATCATGGTTCAGCTGTATATAACCTGCATTATCAGCGGCCTGTCCGGTTCCTACGGCAGCGCGGGCGGGCTGATGATCTACTTTATCACCCCCAACCCGAAAGAACGAAACTGGCTGATGACTGTTCAGCAGTTTTTCGGTTATTTCAGCGGCTGGATTCCGTCCATCCTTTCAATTGTTGTCACCTACATACCGCGCATGTACCCCGGCGTTCTCATGGAGAATATTTACAGATACTACGCGTATATTTTCTTTGTGCTGACGGCTTTCGCCAATATTTATAAATTTTATAACACCCGTGAGCGGTTCCCTCTTCCGTCAAGAAAAGAAATGAAAGAAGCGAATATTTGGGAATCCGTAAAATTCGCTGTTTCGACAAGGCCGTTTCTGGTCGGAATCATCGCGAGCCTTTTC
>DAITOC010000262.1:0-252 GCA_036834305.1 Clostridiales bacterium | reverse complement strand
CAGGGTAATCTTCGCACTTCATCCGAAAGCTTTTTCTGGCTTAACAACACCGGTTCTCTGGCAAACGGCTTTTTGGCGAGCCTGCTGACCGGCTTGCCGAAATATTTTATTACGCCCTTTGTCCCGAAAGCGATTGAGAAATTCGGCGAGAGAAATGTCTATGTCTTCGGGCATTTATGGGCTGCGGCTTGCTTTTTAATCATGTGGCTTATCGGTTACAAGCCGTTCGGCGCCGACCACATGGCGATGAAT
>DAITOC010000261.1:0-2310 GCA_036834305.1 Clostridiales bacterium | reverse complement strand
CCCGCGTTGACGTCGTAAAACCGCATCAGCAGGTTGACGAGCGTTGTTTTGCCGGCGCCGGTGTGGCCGACGATGGCAACCAGTTGGCCCGGCAGCACGGTCAGGTTCATGTTTTCAATAAGCGGTTTTTCCGGCTTATAACTGAAAAACACATTCTCAAATTCGACCTTGCCGGTGGGCGCGTCAATGGTATGCGACGTGTCGTCGGGGCTTTCCTCCTCGGCATTCAACAACAGGAACACCCTTTCGGTGCTCGCTAACGACGATTGCAGACGGTTGGTGATATGCCCCAGGTCGACCAGCGGCTGCATGAAAATTTTGGAATAGGTAAAAAATGTGGTGACGACGCCGATGGTGATACCCGGCTGCTTCCGAAGGATGAAATACCCGCCGAGCACACAAATCATCACAAAGCCGATGTTGCTGATGAAACTCATGACCGGCCCGATAAGGCCGGAAATAAACTGCGCTTTGCGGCTGACAAGGGCCAGCTGATCGTTGATATCGTCAAATTCCTCAACCGCGTATTGCTCCCGGCCGAAAACTTTCACGAGGTTGTGGCCGGTGTACATCTCCTCAATGTGGCCGTTGAGTTCACCCGTCCTGTCCCACTGTTCTCTGAAAAACCGTTTGGAACGCCGCGAGATGGCGTAGACAATGAGAAGCCCGGGCGGCAGCACACTCAGCGTAATGAGGGTCATGCGCGGGCTTATGCTCAGCATGATACAGAACACGCCGACCGTCATCACGGCGGTCGAAACAAACTGCGTCACAATATGCTGAAACGCGTTGCTGATGTTGTCGATATCGTTGACCATGCGGCTCATGATATCGCCCTTGGAGTTGTCATCGAAATATTTCAACGGCATTTTTGACAGCTTCGCGTTCACCTGTTCTCTCAGACGGCGAACGACTTTACGCGTGATGTCGGCCATGGAAAGGTTTTGTATCAACGACATCACGGAACTTGTTCCGTAGATTGCCAGCAGAACCGATAAAATCCGAAAGATTTCACCGAGGCTGATGTCTTTGCCCATCAGCTTTTTTTTGATTTCATCTTGAATCGCGTCGACAATGTCGCCAAGCAGCATCGGGCCGGTAACGCTCAAGGCCGCGCCGATACTGCCCGTTATCAACACAAGCAGCATCAAGCCCTTGTATGGCGCGAGAAGGGAAAAGAACCGGCCGAGCGTCCCCTTAAAATCCTTTGGTTTTTCCCCGGGCTTTCGTTTACCGCCCTTATAGCCGTCGTATTTTACCCGGCGTTTTTCTCTTTTTTGCGCCAGGGAGGTATTGGGCTTTTCTTTGTAATTCATGCCAATTCCTCCCCGGAAAGCTGGGATACGGCGATCTCACGGTACACCGCGCAGTTTTCCATCAGTTCGCGGTGCTTCCCGTCGCCGACGATGCGGCCCTCGTCAAGCACAAGTATACGGTCGGCGTCCATAATGGTGCCGATTCGCTGGGCGACGATAATAACCGCGGCGTCCTTGAGTTCTTTCTTAAGTCCTTTACGCAGGGTTAAGTCCGTTTTGAAATCCAACGCGGAAAAACTGTCGTCAAAAATATAGAACGCGGCGGGGCGTATCAGCGCGCGGGCGATGGCGAGCCGCTGCTGCTGGCCGCCCGAAAGGTTTTTGCCATTTTGAGAGATCATATCGTACAGCCCGTAAGGCAGTTCTCTGACAAATTCAGCCGCCTGCGCGGTTTCCAGCGCTTCCCACATCCGTTCCTCCGAGGCGCCTTGCAGGCCAAAGGACAGATTGTCCGCCACGGTTCCGCTGAAAAGAAAGGTCTTCTGAGGAATAAAGCCGATTTTATCGTGCAAGTCGCCCGTCCGCATTGTACGGATATCGACGCCGTCGATGCAGACCGAACCTTCCGTCACGTCGTAAAACCGCGGGATGAGGCTGACCAGCGTGCTTTTACCGCTGCCCGTTCCGCCGATAATTGCTGTCGTTTCGCCGGATTTGGCCGAAAAATCGATACCCGTCAAAGCCGGCTGCCCGGCGCCGGGGTAGCTGAAAGAGACGCCTGTGAACTCCAGGACGCGGCCTTCCCCTTTGACCGTGCGCGCGGGGGACAGGGGCTCCTTGATTTTTGTCTCGATATCGAGCACTTCGTTGATTCTTCGCGCCGATATAGAGGCGCGAGGCAGCATAATCAACATTTCGGCCGCCAATGACACGGCGTAGATAATCATCGTCAGGTACACGATGAACGCCTGCAGGTTTCCGACCGTGTTTTTAATCTCGAGATTCTGCAGAGGTATGCCGGGGTCAAGAGCGTTCAGCTGGCCGCTGATGATAT
>DAITOC010000260.1:0-2317 GCA_036834305.1 Clostridiales bacterium | reverse complement strand
CCTTTTTAAAACGCTTGACGGGAACGCTGTTGAGCAGATAATTCACCGTCTCAAGCTCCGGCAGCGCGGTTTGCGGCACGCAGGGCGGCTCAGCCCCGTTTTGAACGCAATGAGCAAGGCTCGCCATTTTATTGTAATAACCCTCCAGGTTGGAGCCGATGATGCCGAATTCCACCGGTTTTCCGTTAAGTTCGCCACGCAGCCTGTCGTCGCCTTCGCACCATATCCGGCCGTTCTCAAAAACATATTCAATGACCGGTTGCGCGGTTTCCTCGGTGGCGTGCGACACGGCGATAAACACCGGCACATCCCTTCCCAAAAAATGCGGAACGGTAAGCTTCATAAAAGTTGTGTCAAATGTTTCAATATCATAAGCTTTAAAGCACTCCGCTTCGATTTGTGAGGGTTCGGCCGAGGTTGCCATACCGCTCCCCAACATAAACAACGGGTTGTGAAGGTAATGAGCAGTCGCGTTGGAAATCACGGAGTCGCCGATAAAACGGCCTTTGCCGTCTGTCATTTTGCCCGCCCAATTGTTGCGTTCGTAATAACTGAACGGACGGGGCCAGCGCACAATCGCCTTCATACTGACGGGCTTGCCCCAAACGCCGTTTATGATTTGTTTTTTCGCTTCCAGTATCACGGGGGAAAACGACCACTGGAAACCGACGAGGACCTTCAGCTCCGGGTGCTTTTTGGATTCTTCAATGATTCGGCCGGCTTCTTCAACCGACGCGCAAAGCGGCTTTTCGCACAGGATATGCAGGCCGTGATTCAATGAAGCGCATATCTGCTCGCAATGGAACTGGATGGGTGAGGATATGACAATCGCGTCCGCCGTCAGACCGGCGTCGAAATACCCGTCGATGGTGTCAAACAACGGGAGGTCTTCCACATCGTCGTAGGCGCTGCTGTCCTTCGCGAAGGGGTCAATAATGCCAGTTACCTCAAACTCATCGTCCATGTTCAGCGCGGTCATCACATACCCCGCGCCGTACCCGCCGATGCCGCAAAGCAAAAGCTTTATTTTGTCGCTCATTGTGTTTTATTCCTTTCGGTTCGTCTTTGAAATGCGTTAGTTACGAGTAAGTTTCGTGTAGGCTTTGACCGCTTCCAAATTGATCAATGTGTTTTCAAGCAAGGGCCAGCTGTGCGTTTCAATCGAAATGTCGACATCGGGCATATCCCTCATTATCTCCGCGAATTGGCCTTTCCAATCGATTTCGCCCGTGCCGAGCGGAACCCAGCGATGAGCCTTCCCCTGCCCCGTCGAATCCTTCACATGAACATTGACGATCCGGTCTTTCAGAATATCATAGCCGGCTTTGTAATCCAAGCCGGACGCGGCGTGAAAATTGCCGGGGTCCCAGTTGAGCTTCAGGCCAGTATCGTCGAGGTCCGTGTGCAGCATCACAATGCTTTCGAGCGTATCGTTCCAGCAGCCGTTCTCATTTTCGGCCGCGATGACGATTCCCCTCTTCTTCGCCAGAAAGGCCGCCTCCCCGACGGCGTCGATAACGGTTTGGTAATCGTCCGGCGTGTCGTCCGGGCTTCTTTCAACGGCAAAGGTAATGATCTTGGGAACCTCAAACTCCTCGGCGAAATCCAACGCTTTCTCAAACAGTTTGAGTTGTTCTTTGAATTGGGGTGAACGCAGCTTGCATTTGAATGTTCCGGGAGATATCGCGGTGATTTTAAAATCATAATCGTCGATCATATCGTGAAGAAGCTCTTTGTCCTCCTCGGATATCATCGGGACTCTGCCGGTCGCGGTTCCTCTGAGTTCAATTCTTTTTAAGCTCAGAGCCGCCGCCGCCCCGAGGGCGAAAGGCAGGTTCGCGTGGATTTCGTCCGTAACGATGCCAAGTTTCATTTGCGGTCAATCCTTTCCTTTTTCAGTCTGTTTTCGCGGACGACGCAACGCGCCGGTTGGCCCTGCCTTAACAGCGCGGCGCATTGGCCGCAGGTTGTGCAAAGCTTGTTCGCGTTCGGAACCGCGTTTCTTAAGATTTCACCCGGAAGTTCCGGGTAAGCGAAGCTCATACGGCCAAGGCCGGCCATGGAACACCTGCCGGCCAAAATCTCACCCGCCGCGGCGAACGGTATGTATTCCCTCAAATACGAATACCCTGTGCCCACGACGGGAACAGCGCCGGCGGCCTTTTGAATTTCACCGATGACCGAGAACATTCTTGAAACGCCAACGAGAGGCGGTTCTTTTTTGTCGACATCATTGGGGCGGTTGACATAGGGGTTATAGTACGGTGAGCCGGTTGTCACATTGAGTATATCGACACCGCGTTGAATCAGCCTCCGG
>DAITOC010000259.1:0-2325 GCA_036834305.1 Clostridiales bacterium | reverse complement strand
TGCCGATCCGGCTGGCGATGAAGCCCCCGATAATGCCGCCCGCGATACCGATGACCATCGTTCCGCTCATGCCGTATCCGCTCCTTTTCGTCATTTAGAATACCACAGGCTTGCCCGGCGCGCAATAGCGCTTGCCTTGACAATCGCGGCGGCGGGGTTATAATGATTAAAGGCAATATGTTGATGAAACCTGGGGCATCTTGACGCTGTCCATGAAATTGATTGAAGCGAGGTTACTATGAATCGGGAAAGACTGGCCCAACGGTTTATGCGTTATGTCCGTTGCGCGAGCGAGTCGGGCAGCGAGGGCGCGTTCTGCAAACTGCTGGAAGACGAACTCCTTGACATGGGGCTCGAGGTGCGGCGGGACGAGGCCGGCGCGAAGTGCGGGTCGGACGGCTGGAATGTTTACGCGAAACTGAAAGGCGAAGGAAACCCCATTTTATTCAGCGCGCACACGGATACCGTTTACCCCGGCAAGAAAATTGTGCCCGTTATCGAGGACGGCGTCATTCGGTCTTCGGGCGGCACCATTCTCGGCGCGGATGACAAGGCGGGCATCGCCGCGGTTGTCGAAGCGGTCGAAAGTGTTATGGAAAGCGGGGGAAAGCACCGTACAGTGGAGATGCTTTTCTCCCTGAGTGAGGAAATCGGCATGCTCGGCGCGAAATACGCCGACTATAAAAACATCGAAAGCCGCGAGGCGGTCGTTCTTGACAGCGACCGTATCGGCGAGATTATTAACCGCAACCCCGCCAATGTGGTGCTGCGCTTTGAGATTATCGGCAAACCCTCGCACGCGGGCTTGGCACCCGAAGACG
This sequence comes from Clostridiales bacterium, assembly GCA_036834305.1. Classification (GTDB taxonomy): domain Bacteria; phylum Bacillota; class Clostridia; order Oscillospirales; family Acutalibacteraceae; genus UBA1447. The sequence goes on along the minus strand of DAITOC010000259.1, from coordinate 1,504 downwards.
GCATCCACGCCCTGAAAGCGGCCGCTAAAGCAGTCAACGACATACCGGTCGGCAATGTCGATGACATATCCGTGATGAATGTCAGCAACTTCATTTCGGAGGGCAAGACGAATGTGGTCGCCGCGAAGGCTTGTTTTGATATGGAAATACGGTCCTTTGAGGAAGAACGGCTGCAAGAGCACATCGCCGCGAGCGAAAAGGCTGTCAAGGACGCCTGCGGGCTCTACGCGGCTCAATACACGATGGCCCTCGACCGCCACTCCGACGTTCTCTATGTTCCCGAAGAGTCACCGCTCGTCAAAGGGCTCGTCAAAGCCTTTGAGTCGCTGGGTATTCAAAGCCGTGTCACAAGGTCATTCGGCGGTTGCGACGCGACATATCTGTTCGCGAACGGGCTGGCTGTCGTTAACATCGGCATCGGTATGCAGGCGGTTCACAGCGCCGCCGAAAACATCGCGTTGAAAGACCTCGAGACAACGGCCGAAGTGATTCGCAAGTTGATTGTTACCAATGAGTAAGGGAGAGAAGAGCATCATGGCTGTTACCGTTGCGGGCCGACTGCCCCGCGCCAAAACCCCGGAGGAAGCCGGCGTTTCTTCGCGCGCCGTAGCGGAAATGCTTCAAGCGATTGAGGAACGTCAGGCCGAAGACCACGGTTTTCTGATCATACGCCACGGCATGGTGGCCGCGGAAAGTTTTAAAACCCCCTACGCGGCCGATAAGCCCCATATTATGTATTCCGCGAGCAAACCCGTCACCGCCACGGCAATCGGCTTTGCCGTGGAGGAAGGGCTGCTTGCGCTTGACACCGGCGTAGCGGAACTCTTTCCCGAATTTCGGCCCAAAAAACGCGATGAAAAACTGGAAAGCCTGACCATAAAGCATCTGCTGACCATGAAAGCGGGCAAGTTCCCGAGCCTGCTGGCCGACAAGACCAAAGACAAATGGCTCAACCACTTTTTTGACGCCAAATGGGAACACGCACCGGGCGACGGCTGGCGATACATAAACGAAAACACGTTTGTCCTCAGCGCGGTTATACCGCGGGTTACCGGAATGAGCATGGTCGATTATTTGACACCCCGCCTGTTTGAACCGCTCGGCATCAAAAAACCGTTTTGGGAAACGGACCACAGGGGCGTTGAGGCCGGCGGGTGGGGGCTGTTTCTAAGCGCCGAAGACTTGGCGAAAATCGGCCTTTGCTATCTGAACAAAGGTCTTTATGAAGGCCGCCGCGTGATTTCACAGCGCTGGATTGAACAGGCGGTTCTCAACCATAAAGGCGCGGACGGCCCCGATGATAACGAGGGCTACGGCTTCTGTGTCTGGCGCGGTCCGGGCAACCGGATTTACCAACTCGCCGGAATGTTTTCCGAAATGTGCTTTGTGTTTGAGGATTACGACGCGGTGATTGTGACGGTCGGCGGTGAAATCAACAACAGCAAAACACAGGGCATCATCTGCGGCAGTTTTCCCGGCGGCTTCATCGAAAAACAACCGGCCG
>DAITOC010000258.1:0-2362 GCA_036834305.1 Clostridiales bacterium | reverse complement strand
TGTCGGCAGGGGAATGCAGTTCCTTGACTTGATACAGGAGGGAAACCTGGGGCTCATCAAAGCGGTTGACAAGTTCGACTACACAAAAGGCTTTAAGTTCTCCACTTACGCCACCTGGTGGATCAGGCAGGCCATCACCAGGGCTATCGCCGACCAGGCCCGAACCATTCGGATTCCCGTGCATATGGTAGAGACCATCAACAAAGTCAAAAAGACAAACAGCCTGCTTCTCCATAAAAACGGAAGGGACCCGACCGCCGAGGAAATCGCCGCCGAACTCGAGATGCCCGTTGACAAAGTCCGCGAAATTTTGCGTGTGGCGCAGGAACCCGTTTCGTTGGAAACGCCCATCGGTGAGGAGGAAGACAGCCATTTGGGCGACTTCATTCCCGACGACGACGCGCCGGCGCCCGCCGATGCCGCTTCTATGCTCTTGCTCAAGGAACAAATCAGCGATGTCCTGAAAACCCTGACCTTAAGAGAGGAAAAGGTGCTCGCCCTCCGCTTCGGCCTGGCCGACGGGCAGTCGCATACTCTCGAGGAAGTAGGCAAGGTGTTTAATGTCACCCGTGAGCGTATTCGCCAAATCGAAGCCAAAGCGCTTCGCAAATTGCGCCATCCGAGCCGAAGTAAAAGGCTCAGGGACTTTTTGGATTAACCGCCGCGCCGGCATGGCCCGCGGCGCAGGGGTTTTAGCGGGTTTCCCAACAATGGATGAGGGAGCGGGGCAATGAGCGAAACAACGCTGCGTGAAAAAACTCAAGAGACGCAAGGAACCGCCGTTGCCGGCTGCCCCGACCCCGGAGCGCGGCAGGCTCCGCCCCCCGAGGCCCCCGAAAAGAAAAAATATTTGACGCTGCCCGAATACATATTCAGCGCCCTCGCGACCGGCTCCGACGGTCTGAAAGGGGCGCTTGGCGTTTGGGGCGGTATGGTCAATACCATTTTTCTCAAACTCAATCCGAAATCCTATGTGAACCTTGCGAAAGCCGGCACCGCGATATCCGTTTTTGTTCAGATTTACAATCTGTTTGCCGCCCGTATATCGGACAGGATGACCAACCATAAAAAAACGGTGTATGTGCTGGCTTTGCCATCGGCGCTCCTGGGCGTCCTCGGCGCGGTACCCATCGCCTTCATGTTCCCCGGCTTATCCGATACAAGCAAAATCATTTATGTTTCCGCGCTTGGAATCCTCGGCGCGGTCATCGGGCCGTATCTCGGCAACGCGCAGAGTATTCTGGGTATCCGCATGACCCCGAGCTCGCGGGAGAGGGGCATTCTCGGCACGATTAACAACACGATAGGCAGCGGTGCCGGCAGCCTGACAGGGCCGGTTATGTCGCTGGTCATGCTGCTGTTCGACGGCGTTGTTCCCTACGAAAAGGGCTCCAATTCGGCCAACGCCTATTATTATTTGTACGGAACCATCCTCTTTACGACTATCGCTGTTGCGGTCGCGCTGATTTTCAACGCCGTCCGACAGGTGCGGATTCCGGCTCCGGCCAGAGACCCGTCTCAATCAACCAGCCTCCCTGTTTTTTTTCAAGAGATTTGGACGGTTACGAAATCCATTGTCAAAAACAAGCCCCTTGTTCTTAAAAGAGTATCGGGTATGCTTGGGGCCTGGTCCGGCATCTCCGGCGCCGCCTATTCCCTGATTGTCACAAAGTATTACCAGGGAATTGTTCTTAGTTTTTTCGGCTATAAATACCAACCGAGCCTGGGAATGCTTTTCTTCATGTTCTCTCTGACGCAGACGATACCGTCGCTCATATCCCTCTCGCTTACGCCGTTTTTGAGAAAACGCTTTTCGGATAAAACTCTGGTAATTTTCCAGAATCTCTGGTACCTGACGGGCAGTTTTGTCTCGCTGGTATGCCTTTCCGGCCTGGTATTCCAATTTGAGAGGCAGCGGCGGTACTGGATTCAAATGTTCTGCTACCACTGGGACGGCTGGATGTTCGGCCTGAATGTCTGCGGCAATGTCATGGATTTGGAACTGCTCGATTATTCCGAGTGGCAAACCGGGGATAGGAACGAATGCACCTTCGGCTATATCACCGGCTTGTTCCATTGGTTGTTTACCCTGCCAATCGGAATCATCGCGGCAAAACTGCTTATCCGTACCGGTTACCGGACCGATATGCCGGACGCGCCGTTGACACCGCGGGTCACGGCCAACCTCTTCCGCTTATTCACCGTCGCGCCGCTGGCGGGCCGTATACTGACACTCATACCGATGCTGTTCTACGATTTTACCGGTGAAAAAAGAAAAACCGTTATGAATGATTTGCGTGTGTTGAGGGAAGCGCGGCAAAACCTCAATGCCGAACAGCCTGCCGAGCCGGGCACGGGGGTG
>DAITOC010000257.1:1567-2366 GCA_036834305.1 Clostridiales bacterium | reverse complement strand
CGCCGCCTGCTCGGGCGTGGGTAGGATCAGCCGCCCGGTCACGGGGCCGAACAACAGGGCACTGAAATCGCTGTCGGATATGCTCAAAGGCAAACAGGGACGGTTCAGGCAGAACCTGCTGGGCAAGCGCGTCGACTATTCGGGGCGTTCGGTTATCGTCGTCGGCCCGGAGTTAAAGATTTATCAATGCGGCCTGCCGAAAGAAATGGCTCTCGAGCTGTTTAAACCGTTTGTCATGAAACGCCTTGTCGAGACGGAAATCACCGGCAATGTCAAATCGGCGCGTAAAATGGTTGAACGCTCCAAACCGCAGGTTTGGGACGCTTTGGAAATTGTTATCAAAGACCATTTGGTTATGCTCAACCGCGCGCCTACGCTTCACAGACTGGGCATTCAAGCCTTTGAGCCGGTGCTTGTCGAAGGCCGGGCTATCAAGCTGCATCCTCTTGTCTGTACGGCATTTAACGCGGACTTTGACGGTGACCAGATGGCTGTGCACGTTCCGCTTTCCGCCGAGGCGCAGGCCGAAGCGCGCTTCCTGATGCTCGCGGCCAACAACCTTCTGAAACCCTCTGACGGCCGGCCGGTTACGGTACCGACGCAGGACATGGTGCTCGGTTCCTATTATCTGACCCTGTCGAAAGACGGTGAACCCGGCGAAGGCAAAGTCTTCCGGGATGTCGACGAGGCGACTATGGCCTATGACGAGGGTGACATCAGCCTTCACTCCAAAGTGAAAATCCGTATGATCAGGGAACACAAAGGCAAACAGGTTTCGAAATTGATTGAGACAACTCTC
>DAITOC010000257.1:0-1557 GCA_036834305.1 Clostridiales bacterium | reverse complement strand
TGAAAAGTCATATTCAATGAGCCGATACCGCAGGATTTGGGATTTGTCGACCGGTCGAACCCGGATAACCTGTTCGCTCTTGAAGTGGACTTTTTGGTTATAAAGAAGAAACTCGGCGAAATCGTCGACCGCTGCATCAGAAAGCACGGCACAGAGAAAACGGCCGAGGTGCTTGACAGTATCAAGGCGCAAGGCTTCAAATACTCCACGAGGAGCGGAATCACGGCCGCGGTCGGCGATGCCGTCATTCCCGCCAAAAAACAGGAATTTATCCAACAGGCCGACAAGAAAATCGACAGCATAACCCGCAACTATGAGCGCGGCCTTATCACGGACGGGGAACGCAGTGAAAGCGTTATAAAAACCTGGGAAGAATGCACAAGTCAGGTCGCCGCCGAATTGAAAGAGAACTTTGACCGCTTCAACCCGATTAACATGATGCTTGAATCCGGAGCCCGCGGTAACGAAAGCCAGCTGCGGCAGTTGGCCGGCATGCGCGGTCTGATTGCCAACACCGCCGGCCGGACCATCGAAGTCCCCATTCGGGCAAACTACCGCGAAGGCCTGAATATTCTTGAATACTTCATCTCCTCGCGCGGCGCGCGCAAAGGCCTTGCCGATACCGCTTTGCGCACCGCCGACTCCGGTTACCTGACCCGCCGCCTGGTCGATGTTTCGCAGGATGTAATCATCCGCGAAGAAGACTGCCATTGCTCCGAAGGCATCGAAGTGTATGACCTCTTTGACGGAAAGAGGCGCATTGTGTCTTTGACGGAACGCTTGACCGGCCGGTTCCTTCTTAACGATATGATTCATGAAGAGACCGGCGAAGTCATTATGAAAAAAGACACCATGATGACCGATGAGGATGCCGACACAGTGGCAAAGTATGTCGAGGAAAACCACAACAAAAAAATAGAAGCGGGTGAGGCGGATGAAAAGAGTTCTGCGAGGGTCACCATCCGCTCGCTTCTGACCTGCGAGGCGGAACACGGCGTATGCATCAAATGCTACGGCTCCAACCTCGCGACGGGTGAACCGGTTACGGTCGGCGAGGCGGTCGGCATCATCGCCGCCCAATCCATCGGCGAGCCGGGTACACAGCTGACCATGAGAACATTTCAAACCGGCGGCACAAAAGACCAGTCCGATATTACGGAAGGTCTTCCGCGCATCGAAGAACTCTTTGAAGCGCGCAAGCCGAAGACGCTTGCGATGATCAGCGAAATTGACGGCGAGATTTCGTTCCGTGAAATCAAAAAAGCCAAGCATGTTGTTGTTACCGACAGGAAGAATATGGAAGAGAAGAGTTATATGATTCCTTACGGCTACATTTTACGTCACGGGATTGAAGAAGGAGCGGTCGTTAAGAAGGGCGATACGATAACCATCGGCGCGCGCAACCCGCACGACATCCTGGCTGTGCTCGGTGTCGACGCCGTTCATGATTATTTAATCCGGGAAGTGCAGCGCACCTACCGTATGCAAGGTGTTGATATCAACGACAAGCACATCGAGGTCATCGTCCGCCAGATGATGCGCAAGGTGAAGGTGACC
>DAITOC010000256.1:0-2386 GCA_036834305.1 Clostridiales bacterium | reverse complement strand
CGCCCGCCAGCGCTCGATTTCGGCGTGATTGCCGGAAAGCAGCACTTCGGGCACTTCCTTCCCGCGCCACGCAGACGGGCGCGTATACTGCGGATATTCGAGCAAACCGCCGTAATGGCTTTCGCGCTCGACCGCCTCGCCGCTCGAAAGAACGCCCGGTATCATCCGGGCGACGCAGTCTGTCAGCACCAGGGCGGGCAGCTCGCCGCCCGTAAGCACATAGTCGCCGACGGATATCTCTTCGTCGACGATCTCCTCAAGAACGCGCTCGTCGACGCCCTCGTAATGCCCGCAAAGCAACGCGATGTTGTCAAGCGCCGCGAGTTCCCTCGCGCGTTCCTGCGTCAGTGTCTTTCCCTGCGGCGACAGATATATTAAATAGGGCCGTTGCCCCATATCCGCGCAAAGCGACCGGAAACAATCGTAAATCGGCTGCGCCTGCAGGACCATGCCCGACCCGCCGCCATACGGCGCGTCGTCCACGCGGCGGTGTTTGTCTTCGGTATACTCGCGGATGTCCCGGCAATAGACCTCGATGAGCCCGCGCTCGCGCGCGCGGCCGACGATGCTTTCTTTCAGCACCGTGTCGCACATTCCGGGGAACAGCGTTAAAATGTCAATCCTCATCGTCAAATATCCCTTTGAGAGGGCGGATTTTTATGACGCCCGTCACGATATCGGTTTCAATGACCGTCTGCGGTATGGCGGGCAGGAGGTATTCTTTCCCGTCGTCCCCCCGAATATGCCAGACATCGTTGGCGCCGGTTTGGCTTACATCCGTGAGCGTCCCGTATTTACAGCCGGGGGCGTCCGCGTCGATGACCCCGCAGCCGAGCAGTTCCGATACAAAGTAACTCCCCTCGGGCAGCCGCGCGTCTTTTCGCCGCATATATAAAATTTTGCCCCGAAGCGCCGCGGCCGCTTCCATGCGGTCGACGCCTTCGAGGCGGAGCAACACAATACTGCCGTGCGGGCGGCAGGAAAGAACACGGACAGGCTCGGCGCCTTTGCCGTCAAAATACAGGGTTTGAAAGCCTTTGACGAATTCGGGCGTATCGCACCAAGGGTTTACCCGTATTTCGCCGATAACCCCGTGTGTCCCGACAATCTGTCCGATTTCGAGAAACTCTTTAATCAATTTCCACGTAAACTTTTTCGTTTTTGCGCGTCGCCGCGGCGCGCATGACGGTTCGAATGGCTTTCGCGATTCGGCCTTGTTTGCCGATTACCCTGCCCATGTCGTTCTCGCCGACATGAAGATGATAGACGACGGTGCCGTCCTCACTCGGTTCGTCGACGGTGACGCTGACCGCTTCGGGGTCCTCAACGAGGCCCTGCGCGATGCCAATCAACAGTTCTTTCATAAACCTGCCTCCCCGGCTTTCGTGCTTATTTTATTGCGCCGCTCTTTTTCAAGATGGCTTTAACCGTGTCCGTGGGCTGCGCGCCGTTCGCAATCCATTGCTGCGCTTTTTCGGTGTCGATTTTAATCTCGGGCGGATCTATCAGGGGGTTGTAATAACCGATTTCCTCAATAAAGCGGCCGTCGCGGGGATATCTTGAATCCGCAACCACAATGCGATAAAACGGTGATTTTTTGGCGCCCATACGGCGCAGCCTGATTTTGACTGCCATGAAAATTCCTCCAAAAATGTTTAGTGTTTACTATAATACACAATTCAAATAAAAAGCTATTCAAATTGAAATTATAACCTGCCCTGCAGATTGTTCATACCCATCGCCATCTGCCTTCGGCGCTTTTTCGAGCCCTTGCCGCCGAACTGCTTGAAGAATTTCTGCATCTGCTTGTGCTGGTTGAGAACCTTGTTGACGTCCTCGACCTGCTGGCCGCAGCCGGCCGCGATGCGGCGTTTGCGCGATGGGTTGATGATGTCGGGGTTTTCCTTTTCCTTCGGGGTCATTGATTGAATGACGGCTTGAAGGCGGTCAAACTGCCGCTCGTCAATCTCGACATCCTGCAGTTTCTTGCCGATGCCCGGCAGCATGGCGAGCGTGTCCTGAATGGAGCCCATTTTCTTCAGTTGGGCTATCTGGTCATAAAGGTCGTTTAAGTCAAACTTATTCTTGCGGATTTTATCCTCGAGTTCCCGCGCCTTCTTCTCGTCGATGGACGTTTCGGCTTTCTCAATCAGCGAGAGCACATCGCCCATGCCGAGGATGCGCGAGGCCATTCTGTCCGGATGGAAATCGTCGAGGTCGCCGAGTTTTTCGCCGATGCCGGCAAATTTAATCGGCTTGCCCGTCACGGCCTTCGCGGAAAGCGCCGCGCCGCCCCGGGTGTCGCCGTCGAGTTTGGTGAGAACCAGGCCGTCTATGCCGAGCGCCTCGTTGAAGGCGGCGGCGACATTCACGGCGTCCTGGCCGG
>DAITOC010000255.1:0-2395 GCA_036834305.1 Clostridiales bacterium | reverse complement strand
ACGGCGGTATCCGGCTCCAAAAAGATTTCCTTAAACAGGCGTATGCCCTTTGCCATGAAAACGATACGCCCGTTATGTGCGATGAAATTCAGTCCTGCATGTGGTACCCTGGCATGGTTCTGTTCCGGGAGTACGGGCTGGACCCGGATTTAGTGGTTATCGGAAAAGGGTTCCCGGGCGGGCAGTACGCCGCCTCCCGCATTATCACGACCGCTGAAATGGATTGCCTGAGCCTCTTCGGGGCTTTGGTCACCAACGGGCAGGAAGAACTGGCTTCCCTGGCGTATTTGATCACCATGGAATTCGCACGGGAAAACGCGGAGCATATCCGTGAAACAGGCGCGTATTATGAAAGCAAGCTGAAAGGCTTGGCGGAAAAATACCCATCCCTAATTGAACGGATTGAAGGGAAAGGGCATCTGTCCGGTATCTTCTTCTTCGAAGCGGATAAAGTGATTCTGTTTACTAGAAACCTCAACAAAGGCTGCATCGATATCAGCACGCAGACTTACAAAGCCAAGTGCCCGCCGGCCGCGCTGACAAAACCGCCGATAATCGCGACGAAAGCGATGATTGACTTTTTGATTGGCAAAATGGACAAAGCGCTGAATATAATCTCGGAAGGTTGAGAAATATGAAAGAACTCAGAGTAGGTATCATCGGTTTCGGATTTATGGGGAAAACGTATACCTACGGGTATAAGACCATCCCCCTGTATTACGGCAAGCTGCCGTTTAAAATCAAGCTTGCCGGCGTGTGCGATTCGGTTTTGGAAACAACGGAGTACGCGAAAGAATCCCTGGGCTTTGATTTTGCCACCGATAACTCCGACGATATTTTTAACTGCCCGGATATCGATATTATCGATGTGTGCACGCCGAATATTTATCACAAAGACGCGGTGCTTAAAGCCATTAAAGCGGGCAAACACGTGTACTGCGACAAACCGCTTACGGCTAATTTTGAGGAAACCAAAGAGATTACGGACTTGCTGAAGACAACGCCGGTCATTAATCAAATGGCGCTGCAGTGCCGGTTTTTCCCCGCTACGCTGCGGGCCAAGGAGTTAATCGAACAGGGGAAAATCGGCAAGGTGACCTCCTTCCGCGCCTGTTATCTGCATGCCGGTTCGGTGGACCCGAACAAGAAAATCGGCTGGAAACAGGATAAAAAGTTCGGCGGCGGTGTGCTGGTGGATTTGGGCTCGCATGTTATCGATCTGATGCACCATCTGCTCGGCGAATACGCTTCTGTGCTGGCCCATACGGGAATCCTGTATAAACAGCGACCGGATAAAAACGGAAACCCGGTGAATATCGAAGCCGAGGACCTTGTCTTCATGATCGCTAAAATGAAAAGCGGCGTTTCCGGCACCATTGAAGCCTCAAAAATCGCGACGGGAACCAACGACGAGCTTCGGTTTGAAATTCACGGTGACAAAGGAGCCATACGGTTTAATTTAATGGAGCCGAACTGGCTGGAGTTCTACGACAACACACTGCCGGACGCGGAACTCGGGGGAGACAAAGGGTTTACAAAAATAGAATGCGTCCAACGGTTCGCAAAACCGGGCGGCGATTTTCCCGGGCCAAAATTTTCGCTGGGCTGGATACGTGCCCATGTGCACTGCCAGTATAATTTTTTGAGTCGCGTATATGAGGGCAAGCCCGCGTCGCCATCCTTCCGTGATGGCGCCTATGTGCAATACGTTATGGAAAAGGCGTATGAATCCGACCGTAAAAAATGCTGGGTAGATTTGGTTTAAAGTGAGGTATTTGCGATATGGCAAAAAGCCCGGTTGACCTTTCCGGCGGGGCAGAGAACTATTTGATAGGCCTTGATTTGGGGACATCGGCCGTAAAAGGTGTGCTGATGTCTTCAAAAGGGGTTATCCTTGCAAAAGAGCGGGCACAGACCCGATATCTTACATCCGATAACGGATTTATTGAATTTGACGCCGAAGAGTTTTATATGCTGGCCGCCGGCGTTATTCAAAAACTCGTGAAAACCCTTCCCCGGGGCGTTGCTGTTGCCGGGCTCAGCATGGCGTCGGCAAGCGGCAACACTGTCCTGGCGGACGGTGAAGGCAATCCGCTGATGAATGCTATCAGTTGGATGGATAAAAGGGTCATTAATGAGACGGAAACGATATTTGGAAGGATGATTTCCCGGGATATTCACGAAATAACCGGCTGGCCATATATCAATATGTTTCCGCTCGCGCACCTTTGCTGGCTCAAGTGCCATAATCCCGAATTGCTGCAAAAAGCCGCAAAAGTATGCATGAGCACCGATTACATCAACTTCCGGTTGACCGGGGAGTGGGGCATAGACAGTTCCACGGCCACCACCAGCTATCTCCAGTGCCAGCAATCGGCTGCATGGTATATGCCAT
>DAITOC010000254.1:0-2421 GCA_036834305.1 Clostridiales bacterium | reverse complement strand
GAAAAGGTTATCTCGCCTTCCCCCACGACGACAAAATCCACCGACCCGGTTTTTAGGGCGATTTCGGGTATCAGCGACGGCACCGGCCCGCCCCAGACGACCGGTATGTTCTTTTTTTTCACGGTCTTTGAAACCTTAACCGCGTCGGGGAAACTCTTGACGGCAAGGGCCGAAACCCCGACGATATCCGGTCGAAAGCTTTCAAGCCGCCTTTTGATACCGGTGCCCTCAACAACCCGGTCATAAATCTCCACGGTATGGCCTTTGGCTTTCATATATGTCGCGATGGACAGCAGCCCCAAGGGGATGGCCGCCTTGTGCTCCACATGAAAAGGTTCCGCGTTGACAAGAAGGATTCTCAAAAAACCACCTCTGTTATGTTAAGCGATAAGAACCGTCTCCGTTTTCATTACCGGCGCCGCGACGAACGCCTTCTAAAATATACCATCTCCACAAAAAATTGTCCAGCCTGCCGCGGCAGGCGCCGAATCGGTTGCATTCGGGGGCCAAGCTGTTATATAATTCCGTATGAAAGATATTTCCTTCGAGGGGGCGGCAGCCGATGAAAAAGAACATCTACCTTATCCAGGCGGATTTTGCCTACGGCGACTCCGTCAAATCCGTTTACCTTCCCTACGCGGCCGGCCTCCTCGCGGCGTACGCGTTCCGGGACGAAACGGTGAAAAACAACTGCTCCTTAGCGCGAATCGTGTTTACCCGTGAGGAAATCGCGGCAGCGGTCTCATCGTTCGACAGGCCGTTTCTTGCCGGTTTTTCCAACTATGTGTGGAATTTTGAATACAACAAGCTGTTTGCTGAAAAACTCAAGGAAAGCCATCCGGAGTGTGTTGTCATTTTTGGAGGCCACAATGTGCCGCCCGGCGCCGCGTTGCTGGAACAATACCCGTTTATCGATATTCTGGTTCACGGCGAGGGCGAAGAGGCCTTCAGGTGCGTGCTTGCCGCATTGTGCGCCGGCGGCGGCCTCGCGGACATTCCCAATATTTCTTACCGTGAAGACGGTGTTCCGCGAAGCACCCGCCTCGAACGCGTCGTCTGCCCTCTCGAAAACTACCCGTCACCCTATCTCGAAGGCGTGTTCGATGATCTTATAAGGGATAACAAAGACTTCCGCTTTTCGGCGATTCTCGAAACGAGCCGCGACTGCCCCTTTGTTTGCGCGTTCTGCGACTGGGGGCAGCTTCGGGCTAAGACGAGGCGGTTTTCACACGAGCGGGTTTTTCGGGAAATCGAATGGTTCGCCCGCCATAGCATCGGGTTCGTTTACGGCGCCGACGCGAATTTCGGCATTTTCAACGACGACCTTGCCATCGCGGAAAAAATGGTCGAGGCGAAGCGGGCGACGGGCTGCCCCCGGATATTCAGCGTCAACTATTCCAAAACGAAAGCGGAGAATGTTTTTCAAATCAGCCTTCTTCTTTTCGACGCCGGCATGAACAAGGGCGTTCCCCTCTCTTTTCAAAGTCTGTCGCCGGAGGTTTTGAAAAACATCGGCCGCGAGAACATGGACCTGAACCATTTTTCGAAACTCATCGCGAAATATAACGAGGCCGGCGTTACCGCTTATTCGGAGCTCATCCTCGGCCTTCCGGGCGAAACCTGCGAAAGCTTCTGCCGCGGCGTCGGCGCCCTGCTTGAGGCCGGCCAGCACCGGACCATCAATGTCTATGGGTTCGAGCTGCTGGTCAACTCCAAACTCGGCAGCCCCGAAAGCGTTGAGAAATACCGGTTCGAGACCATCCGCGTCGAGCTCGTTCGTTATCATTGTTCGATTGACGAAACACGCATCCCCGAGTATTCAAACATCGTCGTCTCGTCGGTGTCGATGAGCCGGGCTATGTGGAAACAATCGATGATTTTCTCCGTTCTTGTCCAGTGTTTTCACAATCTCGGGCTCGCGCGTTGTTTCGCCGTTTATCTGCATTACGAAAAGGGCCTCAAATACGAATCGTTTTACCGCGCGCTGCAAGGCTGGCTGGCGTCGCAAGACGACGGCGTTTGCGGCTCCCTTTACCGGTTTTTAGACACACGTTTTGACGCTGTTCTGGCCGAAACGGGCGGTATGTACGGCATCGACCCGGTTTTTGGTGACATCGTCTGGCCTTTTTCGGAATTTCTGTACCTGAAGGCGGTGTATTCCTTCGAGGCCTTTTACTGCGAAATCGATGCGTTCTTCCGCTCTTTTGAGATACCCGGCGAACTCTTTGAAGACCTGACTGCTTACCAAAAAGCGATTATCAAACTCCCGAAAATCAAAAGCCGCGAAATCCGCCTTTCCTATGATTTGAACGGCTTTTTCTCCCGCGTTTACCGGAACGCGCCGGCCGCGCTCGAGAAGAAACAAAACATAACCCGCATGGTAGACACGAATTGTTTTGAAACCTGGCCGGAATACGCCAG
>DAITOC010000253.1:0-2427 GCA_036834305.1 Clostridiales bacterium | reverse complement strand
CCCTGCCCCTGCGGCAGCGGCAAGAAATACAAAAACTGTTGCGGCGATGTTCGGAAAAATTAATATAATAGGATATAAAGGAGAAGTGCCATGTCCGTTGAATTCTATCCGGAAGTAAAGAAAACGACCATGGACTACATTGTAAAGGGTATCCGCTATGTGTGCGAGAACTTTAAAAATAGGTCCCCCGGCTCCGTAACCGAGCGTGAAACGCAGGAGTATTTCGCGAAAGAGCTGGCGAAATGGTCGGACGATGTAAAAACGGAGGAATTTGAACTTCATCCCACTTCTTTTATGGGATTTATGCCGATAGCCGGTTTGCTGGTAATCGTTTCGATCGGCCTTTTCGTTCTGAACAAGTATATCCCTTCGGTGTTCTTCTCCGTTTTGTCGCCGGCGCTGACATTGATCAGTGTCCTGATGTTCCTGTCCCAGTTCCTGTTTTACAGGAAGTATTTTGACTTTTTGTTTCCGAAAGCGGTTTCCAAAAATGTGTACGCGGTTCGAAAGCCGGCTGGCGAGGTCAAGCGCCGTATCATTTTCGGCGGGCATGCCGACGCATCGTGGGAATGGACCTATTCGATACACGGGCAGATGGCGGCGCTTGCCCCGATAATTTGCGGTTCCATCGGCGGCATGTTCTTTAAGTTTATCGCCGATATTATTTACCTGCTGGCCGGTTCGCCGCCGATAGAAGGCGGTTGGAACATTGTCATGGTGTGCCAAATCGCCCTGCTGCCGTTTTGCGTCGCGATTATGTTTTTTATCAATTGGCGGGTGGTTGTTGACGGCGCGAACGACAATCTGTCCGCCTGTTACGCCGCGATGGCGATTTTGAAAGAAATGGCGGAAGAAGGGTTTCGTTTTGAAAACACCGAAGTCGGGTGTTTAATCACCGGGGCGGAGGAAGCGGGTTTAAGAGGGGCAAAACATTTTGCAAAAAGGCACGCGAAAGAACTGCTCAAGGTTGAAACCGTGATAGTACCTTTTGAGACCTTGCGTGAAATCGAACAATTGGCGGTTTACAACAGGGACGAAACAGGGATGGTACATAACGACGAGCGGGATGTGGAACTTTTAATTGAAGCGGGCAAGGCGGCGGGAATCAAACTTTCACGCGCGCCGGTCTATCCCGGCTCGACCGACGCGGCGGCATTTACGCAAGCGGGGCTGCCTTCCGCGGGACTCGGCGGCGTCAACCATAACCCGCAGAAATACTATCACACACGGTATGACACATGGGACAATATCGGTGAAGACTGTATTGAAAAATCCATTGAAATCGGAATGCGTGCCGCGATTTTATATGACAAAAGCGGTCTTGGAAGCAAAACGAAATAAGCTGTTTGTTTGGGGGTAAACAACGGGTGCAAAAAACCATCATTGAGCCGAACGGCGAAAACCTGCAGTATTGGAAAGATATCTGGCGTTACCGGGGCCTCGCAATCAATTTCGCGAAGAGGGATATCACTGTCCGGTATAAACAAACGATTATCGGCCTGGGCTGGTCAGTCATCGGGCCGATTGTCAATATGATTCTGATGAGTTTTATCTTCGGAACGCTCGCGAAACTGCCATCCGACGGCAGCGCGCCGTATCCGGTCATGGTGTACTCGGGAATGATCGCCTGGAATCTGATTGCCAGAAGTTTAACCATTTGTTCAATGACATTTCTCTCAAACGCGGACCTTTTGAAAAAGGTTTACTTTCCCCGTATCATCGCCCCGGCCGGCCAGGCGTTGGCTCTGCTTGTGGATAATCTGGTTTCTCTGGGTGTCTTGGGGGTCATGCTGGTGATATTGCGTTATCCGCCGGCGTATGCGCGGTTGCCTCTTCTTCCGGTGTTTATGTTGCTTTCGATGCTGTTGGGGGCTTCGGCAGGCCTGATTCTCGCGCCGAGCAATATAAAATACAGGGACTTAAACCAACTGATTCCATTCATGATTCAAATAGGCCAATATATATCGCCGGTTGTCTACTCCTTTACCTATGTATTGTCCACTTTGCCGGAAAAAGTTGGGATTCTGTATACCCTTAACCCCGCGGCAGGGCTTGTTAACGCGTTCAAGTGGTGTATCATCGGCAGCAACGATTTTCATTGGCCTTCATTTTTGGTAGCCCTTGCATGGATTGCCCTGCTGTTTCCTTTGGGAATCATCCGGTTCCGCAAAGGGGAGCGGACTTTTGTGGATTTGGTGTAGAAACGAGTATTGCAACGACAATAAAATAGGCGGGAAAAGGAAAAATGAATGACAACCCTGTAGTGATAAAAGCCGAGAATGTCGGGAAAAAATATGTGATTAAACACAACCTGAAAAAAGGCGAAAAGGCTGAGGGCAAGGCCGATAACTTCGCCTATAGGTTGTTTCATCCGCTGACCAAACAGTCCAAAGAAGACTTTTGGGCGTTGAAAGATATCCGCTTTGA
>DAITOC010000252.1:0-2437 GCA_036834305.1 Clostridiales bacterium | reverse complement strand
ACCTGACACAGGACGGTTTCGTGGACGCCTTCGATTTGAACATCCTGTCGGCGGCCACGAGCTATACGGCGACGATTGACCAAACCAATCCAAGCGGAATATAACCGGTTGTACTCGACGGCGGTCCGACAAGGGCCGCCGTTTAAACACAATAAAGTTTGCGAATTAATGACAGTGATAAGGCAGGAGGCATTATCTATGAAAAATACGAAAAGAGGGTTATGCGTATTATTGGGCTTTGTTTTCCTCTTCACTTCGGTCGGTATCGGACTTGACGGTGCCGACAGGGGGAAAATGGATGTTCCCGAAACCAACTCCCTGAGCAGCGCGGAGGTGTCTTTTGCGTGTACCTTCTATGTGCCGGAATTGATTTATCTGACTCCGTCGATTGCCGCGAACAGCGCTTTGACTTTCAAGTATTATGTGGACTGTGACACAAACGGCAATTTAAACACATTAAACGCAAAGACCTCGGGATTTGTGTACTTTCATTGTCCGACCGCCTCGTCGGTGTACATTACGTGCTCGGGCGCCTCTGTAACGCTCGACTCAACCTCAGGCTTCAACACGATTAACACAACCGTGACCGCCGGTACGCTGAATACGGGCCTGTCGCAGGGCTACACCAGTACGATTACCTGGACGGCGACCTACATCGTAAACGGCGAGAGTAAGACAGCGAAAGCCTATACTGTCTGCTACGCGCCGCAGGTATCGGTTGTCGCGTCGGCCATCCGCACATACAACGATGACGGTACCAGCGGCTATAACGCCGATTTTCAGGGCTGGGCTTATATAAGCGGTGTGCACGGTTGCGGTGCCGGCGGAAATTACCAAGCCAACACTTCCGGCCCCTATCAACTCAACCCAATGCAGGGTGACGTGTATTCCACGGACGGTGATGTGCCTTCCGCCACATGGTTTTATCCGTTAACGGACGGATGGACAAAATACGCCAACTGGCAAGGCGGAGACGACAGAATAACGGTTCAGGCGGTCAGCCCGACGGGCACGCTGACAGTGGATACGAGCCGCTACTCCAACATCAACCAAATACCGAATCTAAAATGCGGATTCGCCATGACGGACATGAAAGGTATGGTTGACAGTTATCTCCGTTACGCCTCGAATTTCTCCGACACCGTTTCAGGCTGGCATTACGGCGACTTTACAAGCAGCAGCAATACTGTACAAAACGAGGTCATTCAGGACGTTGAGTTTCCGGTCATCTTCTGGGGGTCCACAGACGTCGGCCAACCCCGGCTGCGCGGTGTTTGTTACGGCACGGGCTTCGGCGGTGAAATGTGGAGCCAGGATGTCTCTGACTGCGATCTTATCCGCCTGAAATGGGCCGGGTGGGCAAGAAACAGCGATGAATACAATGCGATATCGTGCCTGGTCGTCGTTAATATGACAAAGGTCGACAAATCCGCGCTGCGTTCCAAAGTTCGCCTGTATACGAACATGGGCCTTCAGGCATCGGATTATGAAAACTTCGCGGCGTTTGAATCCGCTTTGCAAGATGCGGCAAAGAGGTTGGGTAACCCGACGTCAACGGATGCCTCTTATTCTGCGCTTGATACCGCCTACGGCAATCTTACAAGAGTTTCCTACTCCGCCAAAACGTACCACCGCTCAGCCGACGGGAATGTGTACGGAGACGAATCTCAGACATTCTTTTCGGGCCAAACGGTTTCTTTCGGGCCGAATTCCTATATCGGCTATTATGTTTCATCGGCTTCGGGCTTCACCACCAGCACGAGTCCGCAGACAGTCTTCAACCAAAAGGCGAATATAACCCAGACGTACAACTACACGCCATATACATACACCGTCACCTTTGACGCGCAGGGCGGTTCGGTCTCGCCCGGTTACTCGTCCGTTACCTACAACAGCACCTATGGAGCCGGCACGGGCGGCTGGCCGACGCCGACGAGAACGGGATATACTTTTGAGGGCTGGTATACGGGCGTCGGGGGCAGCGGAACAAATATAACAAGCGGTACAAAGGTAACCGGCAACCCGGCGCAGATCCTATACGCGAAATGGTCAATAAACACCTACAACGTCTGCTTTGACGCGAAGGGCGGCACCGGCGGATGGAGCGCGCCGATGACCTACGGTTCGGCCATAACAGCGCCGACGGTTGCCAAAGAAGGGCATATGTTTATCGAATGGTACCCGCATGTTCCCTCTGCCGTTCCGGCTTACAATGTGACATATGAAGCGGTATGGGCTGTTTTAAGTTACCGGATTACGTTTAACGCAAACGGCGGTACGGGCGGCACCGTCAACACAATGAGCTACGGTTCGGTTTTAACGCCTCCCTCTGTCACAAAACCCGGATATGTTTTAGCCGGCTGGCTGCCCGAGTTGCCGGCGACCGTTCCGGCGGCCGATACCGAGTATGTCGCCCAATGGGTGGCGGACGGCAGTG